>CAYVGF010000012.1:0-14750 GCA_964451115.1 uncultured Candidatus Saccharibacteria bacterium | reverse complement strand
ACAAAAAGTATTACCGGTTGGAAAGAAGGTACGGCGAGTTTAGCCGCTCTTTTGCCTTGCCGGACAAGATTGAAGTAGACAAAGTTTCAGCTGAAATGAAAGACGGCGTGTTAACGGTAGTTTTGCCGAAAGTGAAAACCACCAAGAGAAAGAAGGTAAAAGTCAGCGCTAAAAAATAAAAATAAAAAACCGGCCCGTTTAATAAGCGGGCTGGTTTTATTTAAAGATAACCTATTGCTTTGAGCCATTTTTCATTTTCCCACTCCCAAAGCCTTTTTGCGCCCAAAAAAGCGGAAAAATCGTTTTCCCAGAAAGGGAATTCCTGAAGCTCTATTTCGCCCACGACTTTGCCCCATTCGTGTTTACAGGTTCTCATAAACGGATTGCTCCAGTCTATTATTTTTTTAGTCCGGCCGCCTTTACTCCTTAATTTGGCGCCGCAGTGTTGGCAGACTTGAGCTTGATCAATCCTTAAAATCCAGCGGGTTTCCAAAGCGGGCAGTTCGTTTCTTAAGCTTGCCATATAAGCGGAAGTTTGGAGGGCAAAGTCCCGGTATATAGCTTGGGAGGTTTTAATGTCCAAAATTCCCATCTTGCCGTCAATTAAAGCGATAGCATCAATAGTTCCGGCGTACCGGTGTTTGTAATTAACGACTCTTTTTTCTATTGATTCCGGCAGGACTTCTATCGGATTGTGGCTGAGGTATTCGGAAAATTTATCTATTGCTGGCTGGATATTGGCTGTGACAGTAGGGGGTTGGTTAGTCAAAATTGCCTGGACTGCTTCGTGGATACTGGTCCCTTCTTGGGCTGATATTTTTTTAATCCGTTCGCCTTCGGCATAATTTTTTAATCCGGCATAAAAATAATGAAGCGCTGGCTTTGATTTAATGCTGACAATTCTGGTTACTCGGGGATACCAGGATTTGTCAATGGTGTAGCCGTTTTGTTCCTTAAAATCTTCCGCGTTTTTGTAGTCAAACATTGTTTTTGCAGGCTAAGTTATAGATTTTAACTTATTTTTTGCTTCAATAAAAGGGGAGTGAAACTGAAAATGTCACCAGCTCCCATCATTACGACGTTAAATTTTTTTCGGTTCGGACATTGCTGGGCAAAAATTTGTATCTCAGGCTTTATTTCAGAGAACTGATTGACAAAGACGGCTGGCTTTCCGCTTTTGCTTATTGAATTTGCCAGTTTTTGGCTTAGGTTCAGTTTCCCTTTCAAGTCCCGGCCGGGCGCTTTATACGCCGGCAGGATGATTGTGCAGTCCGATTCTTGAAAAGCAGCTTCAAACTCGGCAAACAGCTGTTTAAGGCGCTTTTGCAAATGGGGTTGGAATACGCAGATTAGGCTTGCTTGATCTTTGGCTTTCAAAGCGGACAGGGCGGCTTTCACTTCCGTTGGGTGGTGGGCGTAATCGTCAAATACAGTAAAGGCCTGGCTGTTAGTTTTAAAAACGCCTTTCTTTTCTAATCGGCGCCAGGCGCCGCCAAAGTTTTTAATGGCGTTGAGGGCCTTGCTTTCTTTAATTCCCAGAGCTTCGGCGGCTTTTAACGCCGCTAAGAGATTGCTGTAATTGTGCCGGCCGAACAGTTTAATTTTCGGTTTGAGTTTTTTAATTTTAGATTTGCTGCTTGCTAGAGAGTACCAAAGGATTTTCAGATTTTTGTCAGAAGCAATTTTGCCAATTGAAGATTTTATTGCCAAAATATTTTTGTCATCCCGGTTTAAAATTAGGACGCCGTTGTTTTTTAGAGTTTGAATAAATTGCAGAAAAGCGTTTTGGATCTGAGTAAGGTTTTTGTAGTAATCAAGGTGGTCGTTGTCAATGTTGGTGATAATTGCCAGAGAAGGGGAGTAGTTCAGAAATGATGCCTGCCATTCGTCTGCCTCAATTATCAGCAGATTGCTTTTGCCGGCCCGAAAATTAGTTCCTTGAGGAGGGTCAAATTCTTTGATTTTAGCGCCGACAATTACAGTCGGGTCAAGCCGATTTTTTATCGCCATTAAAGCGATTAAGCCGACGGTGCTGCTTTTTCCGTGGGTGCCGGCCACCGCTACAGTTTTGTGTTTTCTGGTTAGTTGGCCTAAAGCTTGAGGGTAGGAAAGCACTGGTATTTTTAATTGTTCCGCCTTTTTAATCTCCGGATTATCGGGAGAAACAGCCGGACTGCGGATTACCACGCTGATCTTGCCGGTAATATTTGATTTAAGGTGCTTATGGCTGATTTTCACGCCCTTTTGGGCCAAGGAGCGGGTAATTTCACTGCTTTGCAGATCAGAGCCGCTTACCTGCCAATTTTGGCTTAAATAAAACTGGGCTAGGGCGCTGACGCCGATTCCGCCAATGCCGACAAGGTGGACGCGGTTATTTTGTTTTTGGGGCATGTGATTTGGTATAATGAACTTAGCAATTTAAACAAAAGGAGGTTAAAAGTGATCGATAAAATGGTTCTGGCAGCCTTGGGGGTCAGTTTTGTTATTGTCATTATAATAATGGCGATAAATTTTTTTATCAACAAAAAGATAACAAAGGCTGACTTAATAAACAGCTTAATTCTTTGGCTAATTATGTCGGCAGTGGTTTTTTTAGCCATGTTGAGCGTTTCTTTGCTGTTTGGCCGAGTTTTAAGGTGGTATTAAGTTAAGCAGCGCTTCTTAAAAGGGAAGCGCTTTTTTATTTTAACAATATGTCGCATAATATATCTTTTACGACACATAACATAGTACTGGAACTATTCCTTGGTTATCCAATATAATGTTTTTAGCCTTACTGGGACGTTATCACCAAAGCGATGAGTTTCTTTATAGTCTCTATTAAGACGTTAAATAAATTAATTACAATATCAACGACAAAGTCTAAGAGTTGGTTTAAATCAAAGCCGGTTTTGGTTTGAATATAATTCATTATATTGTTAAAACTCGGTTCAAAAGCCAGTTTCAGCTTTAGCCAAACCGAGTTGGCAAATTTAAGGATTATCTCAAAGTTTCGGTTAATCTCGTCGGGGCTTAGGGTTAAGGTTTTGATCTGGTTAGACTGGCCGACTGCCAGACTGCCATTATTGTTAGAGGCCGGCGCTGCCAGCGCTGGGCCGGCTGGCAAAGTTAGCAATAGCGCCAAGGCGGTTATCGCCAACAACTTTTTATGTTTGTTTATTTTGGACATTTTTCTATGCCGCGGGAATTAGGCAAATAGTCGGCGGGATTAATGGTGACGCCAATTGGCACCAGGCCTCTGGCTGGCGGGATTGACTTATACCTCACGCTTGGCGCCCAGAATATTCCGAAATGGAGATGGGGGCCCGTTACATAACCTGTATTGCCTGAGTACCCAATTAAATCTCCCCTTTTGACTTCTTGGCCCACTTTGACCACCTGTTTGGACATATGGGCGTACAAAGTGCTCAGGTTATTATTGTGCCTGATTATGATGTATTTGCCGTACTGGTATTTTAGCCACCTTGCTCGGCCGGCGTCGTTATTGTCAACTGCAGCTACTCGGCCGTCATCGGCAGCGAAAATTGGAGTGCCTAAAGGCGCTGAAAGGTCTAACCCGCTGTGAAATTTGCTTCGGTAAGCCCGCCGGGCAAATTTAGTTTTGCCGTAGCACTGGGTAACAATCGTGTCGCTTAAAGGCATAGCCAGCACACCCGGCCTTTTTACCGGCAGGATATTCGGATTAAATTTGGCCCGAAGTTGGTTTTCAATAGTAGTCATGACTTTGGAGATGGCTTCTTGTTTTTGATCCAGTTCCTTGATTTTTTGTTCGTATATCTTTTCCTGGTTTTTAGTTAGTTTAAGCACGTATTCCTTTTCTTCTTTTTGCTTGTTGATTATTTCCTGCCGGTTCATAAGGGAACCCTGTTCAATCTCAATTTTTTTCTTTTTTGCCAAAGTTTCAGCGATGTCATCATTTAAATCAATTCTGAGCTTGCCGAGGTCATTGATAGTTTTAATTAATTGGTTATTCAGGTCTAAGATAGACTGAACCGTGCTTACGCTTTCAGACAAGCTTTTATTTTTCAAAATAAGGAACAGCATGCTCTCATTGTCAGTTTGCTGGAGTTCTACCATTAAGTTAGCTAGAATTTTTTTAAGTTCCACTATTCTGATTTTAGCCTGGTCAATTTTTGATTGGAGAGACTTTAGTTCCAGTTCCAACCTTTCAACCATTGCTTCATTAACTTTCATTGAAATATTAAGCTGGGATATCTTG
This sequence comes from uncultured Candidatus Saccharibacteria bacterium, assembly GCA_964451115.1. GTDB lineage: Bacteria > Patescibacteriota > Minisyncoccia > UBA6257 > GWB1-50-10 > CAYVGF01. The sequence continues at coordinate 10,531 of CAYVGF010000012.1, read as the reverse complement.
TAGTTGATGCTTCTAATTTCTTGATTTAAAGACCGGCTGGTATTGCTGATTTCATCCAGCTTGCTTTCCAGTTTATCTCTCTCTTCTTGAAGCTGCCTTAATTCTTTAGTTTTATTTTCAATCAGCTTTGTTAAGCCGCCGACATTGTCAGCTTGAACATTCTTATCATTGACAGTTTGGGCTAGAAGAGGCGTAGTTAGGGTAAAAGCGGCTAAAGTCAGCCAGGATAAAATTATTTTGAAACGAAAAGACATATGCTGATTATTTCCCTGTTAGTTTAATTAAAGCCAGTTTAATTCTTCTCAAAGTTTCCCTTTTGCCCAAAATAATTGCCACTTCAATCCCGCCCGGCGAGGCTTTTTCGCCGGTTAAAGCAGCCCGCAGAGGCCAGTAAACCACTCCCCTGCTTCCGGTTTTTTCCGATAGTTTTTCCAAAATAAGAGCGATATTTTCTTTAGTAAATTTTTCTGCCGGCAATTCGGATAATTTTTGGTAGACCGTTTCCAGATAAGACTGAGATTCCTTTTTTTTGTCATCCCAGTAAATTAGGTCAGGGTTGTAGTTTGGGTCAAATTCAAAGAAAAATTTAGCCAGTTTCGGGAAGTCCGATAGTTTTTTCAGCCTTTCACGCTCTACTTCAATTATCGCTTTAATTTTTTCTTCCTTCCAAGCGTTTGACCATTGCGGCGGAATAAAATCAAAAAGCGCTTGGTAAAGGGCGTCTGTCGGCAGGTTTTTCAGGTAATAGGCGTTAAGCCAGTCAAGTTTTTCCTGGTTAAATACCGCGCCGCTTTTTTGGATTTTCTTCATGTCAAAGGTATTGACCGCTTCTTCCAGAGTTACAATTTCTTTGTCTATTTCCGGATGCCAGCCTAAAAGAAGAAGGAAGTTAATTACCGCTTCTTTAAGATAGCCTTCTTTTTTGTAATCCAACACCGCTTGGGCCGAGAACCTTTTTGAAAGCTTTTTTCCTCCCGGCCCCAAGATTAAAGGCAGGTGGGCGTAAGTTGGCACCGGAAAGCCAAAAGTTTCCATAATGGCAATCTGTTTGGGAGTGTTGGCGATGTGGTCTTCGCCCCTGATAACGTGGGTTATTTCCATCAAATAATCATCAATAACTACCGCAAAATTATAAAGTGGAGACTCCAGATTTTTAGCAATAACAAAATCCCCAATTAAACTGCCGTCAAATGTGATTTTTCCCCTTACCAAATCATTAAAGGATATTTCTTTTTCCGGCATTTTAAACCTGATTACCGCCCGTTCTCCGGCTGCAATGCGGCTTTCTGCTTCTGCTGTGCCAATCCGGCGGCAGGCTCCGCTGTACTTGGGCGGCAGGCCCTGGCTTAATTTTGCCTGGCGTTCTTTTTCCAAGTCCTCCTTAGAGCAGAAGCAGTAATAAGCGGCTCCTTTTTCCAAAAGTTCTTCTATTTTTTTTCTATACAGATCGGTTCTTTCGCTTTGGCGGACAATTTGTTCGTCCCAAGACAGGCCCAGCCATTTTAACCCTCCCATTATATTTTCCTCAAATTCCGGTTTTGACCGCTCTTTATCCGTGTCTTCTATCCGCAACAAAAATTTGCCGCCGTTTTTTCTGGCAAAAACCCAATTAAACAAAGCGGTCCTTGCGTTGCCAAGAGTCAACGGTCCTGTTGGTGATGGCGCAAATCTTACTCTCATAACTTTTAAATTATGCCATATTAGATATCTTTAGTAAATAAATAATTGCCAAATTTCAAGCGGTCTAGGCCGGTTTTTGGCAGAAATTGTTTGTCATTGCCTGAGCTAAACTTTAGCGGCGGTATTGATGATAATTTTCGCCAGTTGGTATGCCGCGTCTGGTTTTGAGAACCTTTTTGCCGCTTCACCCATGGTTTTCAATTTTTGAGGATCAGCTAACAATTTTTCAACTTGGGCAATGAAAATATTCGGAAAAAGGTTGTTTTCCTCTATCACGATTGAAGCGCCGACTGCCGAGTACTCGTAAGCGTTGTTTCTTTGGTGGTTATTAGCGGATTCCGGCAAAGGAACCAAAACAGAAGGCTTGCCGGCGGCGGAAATTTCAGATATAGCGCCAGCGCCAGCGCGGCTGAGAACAATATCAGAGGCAATTAAAGCCGTTTTGAGGTCAGCAGCCGTTAAATGTCCCGTTATTTGATACCGGTTTTTTAAAGATGGTTCTAATTTTGCCAGGAAATAATTGCTGTTAATCTTTGCTTTTTTTTCATTTTTAGCGCCGGTTTGGTGGTAAATTTGGAATTTTGGCAGAAATTGCCCTAAGTTGTTGATTATAAACTCATTGATTCTTTGGGAGCCTTGAGATCCGCCTAGCACCAAAATTAAAGGGGTTTGGGGGTCAAAACCCAAGGTATTTTTTGCTGAAGCGGAGGTAAGGCCGGATTCTTGGATAAATTCTTTCCGCATTGGGTTGCCGGTAACAATGGTTTTGGCGGCTTTAAAGTATTTTACGGTGCTTTCAAAAGAAACGGCAATCGCGGTGGCAAATTTAGCGCCGATTCTGGCGGTTAAGCTTGGGACGGAATCTGATTCATGGATAATGAGAGGGATGAAAAACATGCGGGAAGCCAGAATGACGGCTAGCGACCCGCCCCCGCCCTTGGAAAATATAACTTCCGGCATAATCTTGTAAATTTTAATTACCGCTTCCAGAATTGAATAAATGAACTTAACGCCGTCAATTATGTTTAAGAAGTCAAAATATCGCCTGATCTTAGCGCCGGTAATAGGAACAATTTTAACGCCCAATTTTCTTAATTGGGCGGCAAACTCTTCTTGGGGAGTTTCCGGCTTGGGTTGTTGAAGCGAAGAGTAAATGTCCCGCCGATAAGGAGCGGAAGAAGTTTTAATATCTCCCATGTAATAAATATCAACCAGCTCACCGCCGATTTCCCTGATAGTTTCGGCGACTGCCAGCAGCGGATAATAATGGCCGCCGGTGCCTCCGCCTGTTATTAAAATTTTGGACATAGTTTAAGAAGTTCGGTATCTTGAGATATTAATTATTATACCACTCATTGTCATAAAAACCGCCAAAGAAGTTCCGCCGTAGCTGATAAAAGGCAGCGGTACGCCGGTAAGAGGTATTAAGTTTGAAATGGAGGCAATATTGATGAAAGCTTGAATTCCTATCGTGGCGGTAAAGCCGATTACTACCAGTTTGGCAAATTGATCGGGTATTTTTTTGGCAATCCTTAATCCCCGCCAGATTAAAAGGGTAAAAACTGAAATTAAACTTGCGCTGCCAATAAACCCCAATTCTTCGGCAATAACGGCAAAGATTGAGTCGCCGATCGGCTCTGGCAAGTAATTAAGTTTGGTAGTTGATTTGCCGTAACCAACCCCGGTTAAGCCGCCGGAACCGATTGCGATTAAAGCTTGATTGATGTGGTAGGCATCGCTTAACTTATTTTCCTCGGGGTGCAGAAAAGTGTTAAACCGCTTAAAGCGGTAAGGGGCGGCAAAAATCAGCATTGCTAAAATTAACATTCCGCCCAGGATAGTGGCTAAGATGAACTTTAGTTTTGCGCCGGACATAAAATAAACAATTAGAGATACGGCGCCGATAATAACGGCTGTTGTGGTTGCCGGCTGAAGAATCAACAACCCGCCGACAATAGCTACCAGAATCCAGAAAGGCAGCAGGCCGCTGGTAAATGTCTTTTTTCGGCGCCGGGTTTTGCTTAACCAAGCTGAAAGATAAATAATAAAAATCATTTTTAGCAATTCCCCGGGCTGGATGGTAGCGCCGCCAATATCAATCCACCTTGTTGCGCCCTTGGTGTTAAAGCCTAAGGGGGTAAAAACCAAAATTAACAGCAAGATATTGAAAATAAGCAAAGCTACGGCCAGCTTTTTCCAACGGCGGTAATAAAAGAAAGCACTAAACAAAAATCCAACCACCCCCAAGGAAAGGCCGTAGATAATTTGGTGCTTGAGGTAAAAATAACTGTCGTTGAATTTTTCAACCGCCAAATCAGAAGAAGCGCTGGTAAGCATCACCAAGCCGAAAACCACCAATACAAAAACCAGGGTTAAAAAGAAATAATCTGGCGGCGATTTAGGCTTAACTGCTAACCTCATTTTGTTTTTTCTAAAATTTGTTCTAGGTATTGACCATTTTTTACTTTTAGCCACTCGTTGCCCAAAACGGCTATTTGGCCATTTATGATAACGGTTTTTATGTTCAGTTTATCGTCAACAATAACCAAGTCGGCGTAATAATTTCTTTTTACCTCTCCCCGCCTGTTTAGTTGGTAGAATTTTGCCGGTTTTATTGTTATGTTTTTGATTGCTTTAATTAAATCATTTTCATTGGAGAATTGATGGAGATATTTTTGAAAGATATTTTCAGTTAAACGGAAATGGTGGCCAAGAGATGACGGGATGGCGCTGCTGTTGATTGTTTTCTTTTTTCTGCCCATCTGCTTGGAATGTGAGGCGGAAAACACAACATTAAAATGAGTAGCCCGAAGAACATAAATAAAAGCGTCAATTAACGGCAGTGACAAACTGCTGGCTATCTGGCTTAATTTTTTGCCTACCCAGAACCGGAATTGGGGAGAAATGTGTTCAACCGTTAAATCGGAGGCGGCAATTTTTTTTGCCAGTTTTTCCAGGCTGTTTAAGTATTTCTTTTGGTTTAACATTTCTTGGATTTGGGAGACGGTTTTTTCTTCCGTCCAAGCCGGTAGAAAATCATTTCTATCCAAAATTTTTTTGGAGTCTAAGTTGTTAACCAAAAGGATTTTTTCTTTCAACTCTGAATCGCTGATTTTCCCTTCTATTTTTTGAATAACTTGATTATCCCAACTTGTTATTTGGATTTTCAAGTGGTTATTTTTGGCTATTTTTTGGATGAGTTCATAGTATTTTTGCTTAAATTCCGGCAGGAAGATTGAAATTACTACCGATTTCCCTTGTTGATTTGGCAGCTTGCTTGCCAGCTTGCTTATTGTTTCCAAGTTCCAGTCTGATTTGTCGCTGCCAAGGTTGACAGAAATCCCCGGGCTGAATTCCAAGTTTTTGCCGATTAAAAATAGGGCTGACTTTAGCCAGCGTTTGCTTTCCGGCAAAATGTTAATTTGGGCCAGGTAAGACCTGACGGTTTCCAATCCGATTAAAGTGGCAAAATTAACGTAGGACCTTTTTTTCTTTAAAAAAACGGCCAACTCGGAAGCGTCGGTCCAGTTGGAGTTTAAATTAGGGTAGTTGAACAAAGAGCCGGTTGCCGGAAATTGTTTCGGCAGAATTGTCGGGATTAAGGATTTGCCGCCCTGGCCGGCAATGGCCGAAGTTATTCCGTTTTTTAAAAAAACAGCGCTTCTTTCCGGTTGGAGCAAACCCAAAAAATGGTCTAGGCCGGAATAAACATCTATAAATCCCGGCAGGACAAAGTGATTTTTAGCATTGATAAGATTGATTTTTTTTTCAGAACCGTACTTCCCTACTCCGGCGATTTTATCGTTTTTAATTAAGATATCGCCGGGGCTAAATTTGTTTTTTACCAAATCAAAAACATTGCCGCTTTTAATAATTAGAGCCATACCTTAATTTTAAGCGAAATGGTCCAAAATGAAAATAACCAGACCTAAAATTGAAACTACTGCTGAGATAATCCAGAACCTCATTGTTACTTGGCTTTCCGGCCAGCCCAATGATTCAAAGTGATGGTGGATGGGGGTAGAATTGAAGATTTTTTTCTTGCGTATTTTTTTGCTTAAAACCTGAATAATGACTGAGCCGGACTCCAGTACCAGCACAAAGCCGAAAAAAGGCAAAAGCAGGGCGGTGTTGGTTAGCATTGCGGTTATACCTAAAGTGATTCCTAGCGACATTGATCCGGTATCCCCCATAAAGAATTTTGCCGGATAAATATTAAACCATAAAAACGCCAGAATTGCCCCAAGAACAGCGCTGTTAAAAGTGGCTAAGTAAAACTTTCCTGTTATGAATGCTACTGCGGTTAAGGCAACGAAAGCAAAAAGAAGCACGCCGCCGGCCAAGCCGTCTAAACCGTCAGTTTCATTAGCGGAAAAGGCAGTGGCGACGATAATAAAGATAAAGAATAATAAATACCACCAACCAAGGTTAAAATTGCCGATAAACGGAACATAAAGCGTGCTCCAGCCCAACTTAAAATAAAACCACGCTCCCCCGCCGGCGGCAATTATTGAATAAAGAAAAAGTTTCTGCGAGATATTTAATCCGCCGCTGTCTTTGCCTCGTCCGTAGATGCCGAATAAATCGTCCACCAAGCCTACCACCGCCGACAGGAATAGGGCGGCTAAAGGCAGGTAGGTCTCTCCCCTGTCAACGAAATTAAGGTAGCCGAAAAACCCGTCAAAAAACTGGTTTAAAATAAAGAAAGAAACCGCCAAACCAATGACGGTAAGCCAAATAATAATGCCGCCCATAGTTGGAGTATTAGACTTGTTTTTGTGGTATTGGTAAAAAACCGGCGCTGTTTTTTCGCTGCGAATATTTCTCTTTTTTAAGTTAAACTTAATAAGAAATTTATAAACAAAAGGGGTGATCAAGAGCGCGATTGAAAAAGAAAGAGAGAATATTATTAATAGTTTAATGGCGGCAAATGTTTGCATAATATTAATTTACAATCCTTTGTAAGCCAATTTAGCCCAATTAATAAGAGTTTCCGCGTCTTTTATTCGATTTTCTGAGCCTAAGATTACCATTATAACCCTTTTCTCGCCAATTCGGAAAACTGAAATTAGGTTTTCTTTTGCCAGCGGTGAAGTGCCGGTTTTGCCGCCAAGAAAATCGCTGCGGGCCACCAGAGGATTAATGTTGAGCTCGTTGATTATTCGGGAACGGTTAACGGGCTGGACTACTAATGACTTTGCTCGCGTCCAGTTAAAAATTTGGGGGTGGCGGTTGATAATGTATTTGCTCAGAACCAGAAGGTCATAAGCCTCGCTGATATTGTTGTCTGACAATCCCGAAGCGTCTTCCACTCTTGTGTCTAACATATTAAGTTCTCTTATTTTTTTGTTCAGCAAGGAAACCATTTTTTCTTTGCCGAAGTATTGGGTAAAAGCTTCTGCCGCGTCATTGCTTGAAGTTAGCAGCATTATTTTGAGTAGATCTTTGGCAGTGTATTCTTCGCCGGGCAAAAGATTGCCGGCCAGACCTTCGGTTTGGACTGCTGACTCGGAAACAGGGATAATTTCGTCAAGTTTGGCATTTTCCATTACAATAATTGCTGTCAGGAGTTTGGTTAAAGAGGCTATCGGGTGAGGCTGGTGGGTGCGGAAGTAGTATAGGGGGATGTCGTCGTCTAGGGAGTGCATAATAGCCGCTTTCGCGGTTAATTTTGGGTCCAGCACTTCCCATTTCCTGACGGGCATTTGGGGAATTGGCGGCAAATTATTGTAAGCCAAAGCCGAAGATTGGATACCGGAAAAATAATTGCCGGATTTTTCCGATCGGGATAAATTCGGCGATTGGGAAGGCAGTAATTTGGCCGCCCCGGCTGATTCTTTTTTTGGCCGATTAGCAAACCCAACCGAACCTATTAAAACCGCTACTAGGATAAAAGTAAGGGCTTTATTGTTCATAATTTTGGCTTTCGGTTTTTAATTCTAATTCTTGGGCTAAGCTTTGGTATTGTTGGTAATTTGGCAGATCTTCAATTTTAACAATGCCCATATGTTTTAAAAATGCCAGACTGGGGCGGTAAAGAATACGGTGGCCTTTTCTTTCCCTCTCAATTAACCCTCTTAAGAATAGGTTTCTAATTGAAAAACTGGAATTAACCCCCCTGATGAAGTCTATGTTTAATCGGGAAATCGGGCCGAGATAGGAAATTATGGTTAGAACTTCCAGTGCCGCCGGCGTTAACGACTCTCTTAATTCTTCCTTCATTATGCTGGCGATTATTTTTTCCAGTTCAGGTTTGGTGGCCATAACTATGCCGGCCGCAGTTTCAATGATGGCTAATCCCCGATTTTGGCCTTCCAGTTCAGATTTTAACTGCTCTATCCCCTTTTTGAGGTCGGAATTTTTTATCCCTAAAATTTTGGCCGCTTTTTTTAACGGAATTGGTTCGCCGTAATTAAACAACAAGGCTTCAATTTTAGCGGTTAATGTAGGCTTGTTTTGGTCCTTCTCGGTCATATTTGGTATAGTATAAGTGGCTTTAGCTTAATTATCAAACTCAATTCTTTTGATTTCTATATCTTCAAAAGGCTTGGCCTGAACGGCTTTTACGGACTGGTGCCGCACTAAATGCAAAACGGCTAGAAATAAAGCAACAAGCTCTGATTTGTTTTTAGCTGAACTTTTGTTGATTCTAAATGAGGCATTTTTGATTTTGGCTAAAATATCTTTAATTTTTTCCTCAACTTTAACGGTTGAATTTTTTATAAATTCTACCGGTTGGTAGCGTTTAATCAGTTTTATAATTTTTCCCATTACTTGATCCATTCTTGAAAGTGAAATATTGGTTGGCGGGAAAAACACCGATTTTTTGCCCATTAAAAATTCTCTAGTGGCAATGGCCGGTTTCTCGCGCCAGTTTTCCTTTATTAAATTAGCGGCGCTTTTTATTTCTTTGTAAAACTTTAACTGAAGCTGAAGCAGCTGGATATCTTCCTCTTCTTCCTCTTCCAACTTTAAAAGCGGCAGCATCATTTTTGATTTTATGAGTAAGAGCTTTGAAGCAACCACCAAAAAGTCAGCAATTAAGGAACTTGGCGCCTCTTGGTGCTCCAGTGTTTTTAGATAATCAAGGAAATCGCTTGTTACCTGCGATAAGCTTATCAAATTTATATCCAATTTTTGGGATTCCACCAGCTCTAAAAGCTTTTCTAATGGCCCTTGGAACAAATCCGTTTTAATAGAAAAATCCATGTTTAAATAATTTCAATTTATTGTATAATGAAAACTATGATGAATAAAGAAACAGCCAAAGAATTAGTTCGCGATCCCCTTTTAGTTTTAAGGCTAGGCCTGGCGGGAGTTTTTATCTACGCTGGAATTGACATTTTAGTTTATCCTGAACTTTGGATTGGTTTTGTCCCTCAGTGGATTAGCTCGTTTTTGCCTGCAGGAGATTTTTTGGTTGGCCACGCAATTATTGAGCTGATCTTAGGCTTCGGTTTTCTTGTTGGTTTTCGGTTGCCGATTGTTTCAATTATTGCTTTTTTTGACATGTTGGGCATTTTAGTTTTTTACGGCGTGGACGAGATAACTTTTCGGGACTTTGGCTTAGCGTTGGCAGCATTAAGTTTGTTTTTATCTTCATTGAAACAAAAGCGGCGGCCGCAAGAACTTTAGCGCTTCCCATTATCAATTAAGGGCACGAACAAAAAACCGGGATACTCTTCAGTTTTGATTCGGGAATTTTTCAGCTTTGTTAAAACCATGATGCTAGTTTTAACCGGTGCGACTATCTTGCCCCCTTCTTTTAGTTGTTGAATCCAGTTTTCCGGTATTTGCTTTGCTGAAGCTGCGGCGATTATTTTATCATAAGGCGCTTCCGGCGGATATCCCTTACTGCCGTCGCCTTCAACCAGCTTAACAATCCCCTTGTTTATGTAATTGTATTTGGCAATATTAGTTTTTGCCCGAGAAATTAATTCAGGCAATATCTCAATTGAAACAACAGCAGGCTTGTTTTTAGCCGTTTGGGCAATGAAACCCAGTAACGCGGTTTGCCAACCTGAACCGGCGCCAATCTCAAGAATTTTATCTTTCGGTTGAGGAGACAAAAGTTCCAGCATAAAAGCCACCGTTAAAGGCTGGGAAATGGTTTGGTTGAAGCCAATCGGCAAAGGCTGGTTCAGGTAAGCTTGGTCCCTCAAGGCTTCTGGAACAAAATCTCCCCGGTCTATTTTGCGGAAAGCGCTTATTAAAGCGGGGCTTTTGAGATAACCCTCCCCGACTAGACGGGCAATTAGTTGCTCTTTGAAGTAAGCGCTATCCATGAAGAGATTATCTAATTTTTACCACAAATTTTAAATGGTAAACGGCAATTCCTAAAGCTACTGCCACATTGAGCGATTCTTTTTGGCCTAACATTGGAATTTCGGCGATTAAATCTGATTTTTCCAGTATTGATTGCCTGATACCTTTAACCTCATTACCCACTACCAGCGCCGTTTCTTTTTTAATTCTCTTAGGTTTTATTTTAAACAGCGGTTCTGATTTTTTGTTTTGTTCCAAGGCAATAAGATAATATTTTTCTGATTTCAGTTTTGAAATTAATCGGGCAGCGCTTGAACAGTACTCCCAGTTAATGATTTTTTCTGCGCCCAAAGAAACTTTGGCTAAATCTTTTCTAGCCTGCCCCAGCCGGTTAATTGGAGTTGGCGTAATTCCGCAAAGGAATATTTTTTTAATACCAGCCGCTTCCGCCGTTCTGAAAATTGAACCGACATTAAAAACACTCCTAATGTCGTCTAAAACCAGGATCATTTTTTCTTTGTTATTCTTTTTCCAGCCAGTTTTCTGCGCTCCAGCCAGTCTTGCCGTTGCTGTACTGAACCTTCCA
>CAYVGF010000011.1:0-16878 GCA_964451115.1 uncultured Candidatus Saccharibacteria bacterium | reverse complement strand
TAATTGCAAACAATAAAAGGATAGTATAATGACCGATCGGTCATTATACTATCCTGGTATGTACTGTGTGCATATTTGTAGTTTTTATGCATGCCGTGTGTTTTCATTTTTAATCTTTCAATTAATCTTTAATCTTTCGTAATTTCTGAAACCGGCAGTTAATTGCTAAATAACTGGAAATGAAATTAATCTGTCCAAGGCAGATAAGGCTTAAAATCAAAGAGGATAAAACCTGAAACTAGCCTGCCCGCACTATGCCGGCATGCACCAAAGGCAAAAAATTCAAAATCAAGTTATTGGGTATATTATAAAATCCAATCAAAGTTTGGCTGTCTGCGTATAAAAAAGTGTTAGGGGTTGGCAATTAATCAGGTTGTTTAAAATTTGTCATCTGTAATTCGGATTTTGTTTGTAATTTGTAATTTGAAACTTGTCATTTAGCGTCAGTATTGACTTCAATCTATAAAGAATTAACATTAAATATAAGCTAAGCTTTGTTTGGCTAAAACAATAAAATTAACCAATAAAAAATTATGAACTTAGTTCCAACAGTTATTGAAAAATCGTCTTCCGGAGAAAGGGCTTATGACATCTACTCCCGCTTATTAAAAGAGCGGATCGTGTTTTTAGGCGGGCCGATTGTTGACGCGGTTGCCAATACAATAATCGCCCAGCTGCTGTTTTTGGACCACCAGGACCAAAAGAAAGACATTAAGCTTTACCTTAACACCCCCGGCGGATCGGTAACGGCCGGCCTGGCGATTTATGACACAATTCAGCATATTAAAGCGCCGGTTTCCACAATTTGTGTCGGCATTGCGGCCTCAATGGGAGCGGTGCTTTTAGCCGCTGGCTCCGAAGGCAAGAGATTTGCTTTACCTAACTCCGAAATCATGCTTCACCAAGTGATGGGCGGGGTGGAAGGCCAGGCGATTGAAATTGAAATCACCGCCAAACACATCGTCTCCATTAAAGAAAAAATTAACAAAATTCTGGCTCGCCACACCGGCCAGCCGATTAAAAAAATTGAAAAAGATACTGACCGCGATTTTTACCTGACGCCGGAAGAAGCAAAAAAATACGGCTTGATCGACAACATTATCAAAACTAAAAAATAATAACCTAACACACCTTTCTAAACAGGTGGTAGAGGTTTTGGCCGGATATTTTTCAGTGTTCCGCATATTTTTTAAAACCGGAAAGGGAAAAATCAAAAACCCGGACATATTTTAGTGCACCGCCTAACCTTCTTTTAAAAGCCAATAAAGAAAGAAATAAATCAAAAACATTACTTATCAGGAATACTGCTTAATTATTAAGCATTTTCATTTATCAAGCGCGCTTCAATAAATCCGCATAAAAATCAGGATACTATAATGACCGATCGGTCATTATAGTATCCAGGCGTTAACTGATATCAAATTTCCAAATCATCAACAAATTATCAAGTTATAACAAAATAAGTCAGAAATTAAAAACTAAATCAGAAAATTAAAAACCGGATTGCAAGTTAAAAAACTAAATCACAAATCAAAAAGAGAAAGAAAAATAAAAAAGAAAGAAAGAAAGTTTTGAAATTACATACGCTGAATAGAATCTATTAAATCACTTTCTCAACAAGAAAAAGTTCTAAATAAAATATAAGCAGATTGTCTTTTTTATTTTGTTTTTTTGGGTTAAACTGGTTTTATGGCTAAAGAAATTGAAGCTCAGTTAGAAGAATTTTTGGACCGGGCGGTAGAAAATATCCTGCCTGACCCGAAGAAGTTCAAAAGCTTAATCAAGTCTAAAAAAATCTCAATTTACCTTGGTGTTGATCCAACCGGCGCCCATCTTCATCTGGGCCACGCCACCAATTTATTGCTGCTAAAACTGCTTCAGCGGTTAGGGCACAAAGTAATATTTTTAATCGGGGATTTCACAGCCAGAATCGGCGATCCCACCGACAAACTTGCCGCGCGCAAGCCGCTGACAGAGCGGGAAATTAAACAAAACTTGAAAACCTTCACTGCTCAGGCGTCAAAAATTATAAGCTTCACCGGCCGAAACGCGGTTCAGGTCAGATTTAACGCCGACTGGCTGGCAAAACTCAGTTTTGCCGATTTGGTAAAAATCGCTGCCAACTTTACGGTTCAACAGATGTTAAAAAGAGAAATGTTCCAAAAAAGGCTGGCCGACAACAAACCAATTGGCCTCCACGAGTTTCTTTATCCCTTAATGCAAGGTTACGATTCGGTAGCCTTAAATGTAGACGCGGAGCTTGGCGGCAACGACCAAACCTTCAATATGCTGGTAGGGCGGGATCTGTTAAGGATTTATAAAAAGAAAGAAAAATTTGTCATCGCCACCAAGCTGCTGATAAACCCGAAAACCGGCTTGAAGATGATGAACAAAAGCGAAGGCGGCATGATTAATCTGGACGACCGGCCGAATGACATGTTTGGCAAAGTAATGGCAATAGATGATGACGCAATGTTTGAGCTGGCAAAACTGGCAACGCTGGTGCCTTCAAAAGAAATTAGCAAATTGGAAAAATCGGTCAACGCTGGCCTAAACCCTAAAGATGCCAAACTGCAAATTGCCGAGTGGATCGTTAGCACCTATTTTGACCAACCGACAGCTGTTAAAGCAAAAGAGCGGTTCGTCGCCACTTTTGCCAAAAAGAAACTGCCCCAGGAAGCTCCGAAATTAAAAGTTAAACCCCGCCAAATGCTAGTTGATCTTTTGGTTTCAGCAGGCGTGCCAAGCAAAAGCGAAGCGCGGCGGCTTATTGCCCAGAAAGGAGTAAAACTAAACGGCCGGGTTCAATCTGATCCGAACTTAATTGTCAATCCAAAAACGCACCAAACTTTGCAAATCGGAAAAAGAAGATTTTTTAAGCTGGCTTAGTTTATTTTACAACCATTGTTCCCCGCTCCCCTTGCGCCTTGTGGCCGGGAACATCGCAGTAAAAATTATAAGTGCCCGGTTTTGGCGTTTTAAAGGTAATTGTCCGGATTTCTCCGCTGCCGATACCGACTGCCACGCCTTGCAAAATAGATTCTTCAAACCGGAAGACGTGGCTTCTGCTGTCTTTGGAAATTATCGCTAAAGTAATTTCTTTTCCGCTTTCTACTGTAAAGCTTGGAGGATTTGCCGTTCCGTTAAACGATATCTGAATAGACCCTTGGGGCGCTGCTGAAACAGGACTGGATTGCTTGGGCGCTTCAGGCGAACCGGGCGGAACATCGGTCCGAATGATTTTAGGCGGCGGTGGAGGCGGCGGAGGCGGAGGTGGTGGCGGTTCAACCGGTTCCGGTTCTTGGTTGTTAGGCGGCGGCAAATTTGGGGAAACCGGCTGTGTCGGCTGGTTTGGTTGAGTCGGCGCCGGCTGTTGAACAATTCTTTCCACCACGGTTGTAGTGGTAATAATGTAGACTGGTTGAGTGGAAGTAGCCCCCTTCAGAGCTCTGCCAAGTTTTTCAACCGGTGTCACCCCTAAAATGCTGAAAAAAATAACCGCCATCACCACCAAGCCAATCAAAAACATTGAAACTAAAATTTTAACTAGAGTCTCCATAAAATATCATTAGAATGATACCACGAAATTAGAATAAAAATAAACGCAGCAAACGGATTGATTCATACACGAAAGCGACGCCAAAAACCAAATAAAAAGGAATTGTGGTTAGAGAAAGAAGTTTTTTATTGAACCGCCGAGCCCAGATTAAATTAACTAAAACCGCGTCCAGAGCCAAAAACATTCCGCCAGCAACCCCGATTACCGCCAAAAAACTTCCAACACCGATTAAAACTAAAATCAGGGGCAGAAACATCGCTATAGCCGCGCTGTGAAATTTTTCCTTCAGCTCATCATTTAAAACATCAAAAAAATTGCGGCCGATGATAAGATAGGAAGTGAACACGGCTATCAAGCCAACCAAACCGACCCAGAACATCATCACCGGCGACAACAGGTTTAGATTAGACAAACTGTCAACGCTAACCTGCGGGCTTAGTTTTAACATCCCTAAGGCAAAAACCATATAAACCAAAACCGGCAAAGACGTGCCAAGCAAAATAACAGCGGCAAGAGAATGTTTGCCGCGGTGCTTTTTGTGCATCTGAACCACTTTCGGGATTGCCGGACGGCCAGCCATTGAAAAAATCAAGGGCGCAAAAGCCAAAAACCAACTCTCCGTGCTTGAAAAATCAAAAGCGGGAACGTTTAAGTCATTTTGGGCAAAAAGTAAAATCAGAATAGTCACCGCCACCAAACTAACCGCGCCTAAAACCTCCAATAGGCCAATTTCCTTGTTTTTTAAAAAAATTGCCAATGATCCAGCCGCCCAAAAAATAAGCAGTGCGGCAATCAGATTAATGCCTGAAATCAACGACAAAAGCGAAGGGCCAATAATTAAGTAGGCTATCTGGATAAACAACAGCTCTCCCAAGATCACCCATCGGGCCAATAAGTGGCCGTCAGCGCCTAAATATTTTTTGGCTAAAAACAGAAAATAATGCTTGCGCGGCTCGTTTTTAATAACTTCGGCGTAACGCAGATGGATAAAATAATAAACCAGCGCCACCAAAACTAAAAAAACAAAACCGGCTAAATAGCCAATGCGGCTGAACAAATAAGGCAGAGCAAACATTCCCGCGCCAATAATTGTCCCCGCTAAAACTGATGCTTCAATAATTAAATTGAACATACAGTTACAAACCGTTTTTATTTTCTTCTTCTTTAATCTTAGCTAAAACTTTATCCACTAAAGCTGACGGACTGTTGTCAAAAACAGTTTTTCCCATTCCCCGGTGCGCCCGCTCTAAAATTTCTTTAACCATATCCGCCGTTCCGCCAGTGCCTTCCAAAACTCCCAACGGCTTTTTGTCTTCAAAGCCGATAGTAAACTCATTCAAGGTCCCCATCCGGCCGCAAATATAGATAATGCCGTCAGCCGCCCGAGTTAGGATTAGATTCCGGCCGGAGTACTCAAAGCCGGTGTAGACAATAATATCATGGTAATCAAGCGGCAGGCGGTAAGTTTTGATGTGGGCAATTTTAGAAACCGCCGGCGAAAAGCCAATGACAATGCCGCCGGCTTCCTTGGCGCCCTTTGCCGCCCAGTAAGGCGTGCCGGTGGTGGCGCCGGTTAAAAGAATTATGCCCCGCTTGGCAATTTCCCGGCCCAGCTCCTCGGCTTTTTCTAAAGTTTCCGGCGCGCAATGGGAAGTCTCCGCCGCTCCGGAAACGCAGATTTTATATTTTGGCTTATAAATGTCTGACATAAATTAAATTTTACAATTAAATCGACTTAAAAATCAAAAACCTCTCCCGGTTCGGGCATTCTGGCTGAAACCGCCAGCTCGTCTTTTATCCTGTGGGCTAACGGCACTGATTGGTCTTCCTCTCCCTGAACCACGAAAGCTTGCTTAATATAGAATCGGGCTGGCCTCAGCCAGTCAAGCAACTGCGGCTGGTCGGCATGCGCCGAGTAGCCGCTGACTTCCACCGCTCTTGCCCGCACCGGAACCTGCTTGCCCATTATTTTTACTGAAAACTCCCGGCCGTTAATTCGTGATTCTTCAATCCCTTCCAAAATCCTGCGGCCCAAAGAACCCTTAACCTGATAGCCGGCAAAAAGAATTGTGCTTTTAGGATCGGGCAAATAATTTTGCTCATGAAAAACAATTCGGCCGCCCTGAGACATGCCGGAACCGGCAATGACAATCTTTGGCGGCGGGACGTTGATTATCTCCCTGGATTCTTTCCGGTCCAAAGTCATTGTTAAATAAGGGAAGTTAAATAATTTATGGCCGGTTTTAACAAACTGCTTTGTTTCGTCATTCAAGTAATCCGTATATTTGTTATAAACATCGGTCAACTTAATTGCTAAAGGGCTGTCTAAAAACACCGGAATCTTGGGAATTCTCAAACCTTCCATTAACTCGTTGATATGAAAAAGCAAAGCCTGGGTTCGTTCCATCGCAAAAGCCGGAATCATTAAAGTGCCGCCCTGCTTTACTGTGTCTTCAATCACATCTTCCAACGCCCCTTTCATTAAAGTGGATGGATCATGAACCCGATTGCCATAAGCCGACTCTATAAGGCAGTAATCAGCTTCAACTGTTAAATTCTCCCGGTCAGGAATAAGGTGAGCCGGCGCATTGCCCAGGTCGCCGGAAAAAACAATTTTTTTTCCCTCAGCCTCAATTTCAATGAAAGCCGAACCTAAAATATGGCCGGCGTTATGGAACTTAATTGAAAACGGCCCCACTTTAAATGGGTTGCCGTACTCAACCCCTTCCCAAAGGCTCATCATTTTATCAATGGCATCAGGGGTATTAAACGGGGGCAGTTTGTGCTTTTCAGCTTCCCGCGCCAAGATGTCAACCGAATCTTCCAGAAGGTAACCGGCAAAATCCCGAGTGGGAAAAGTGGAAAAGATTTTACCATTAAAGCCGTCGCTGACTAATTTGGGCA
The DNA here is from genome assembly GCA_964451115.1 of uncultured Candidatus Saccharibacteria bacterium. Lineage (GTDB taxonomy): Bacteria > Patescibacteriota > Minisyncoccia > UBA6257 > GWB1-50-10 > CAYVGF01. The sequence goes on along the minus strand of CAYVGF010000011.1, from coordinate 10,415 downwards.
ACCGGCCGGTATGGTCAATATGGGCGTGAGTGATAAAAACCGCCTTGATTTCGCCTACATCATAAGGGAACGGCTGAAAGTTCATTTTCTCCGCGTAATGGCTGCCTTGAATCAACCCGCAGTCAATTAAAATTTTATAGCCGCCTGATTCTAAAAGATAGTTGGCGCCGGTAACTTCGCCGGCTCCGCCGTGAAAAGTCAATCTCATAATTTGCTTTAATTAAACTTATTTTCTTTGACGTGGTTGATAATTTCTTCCTTTAACTTTGAAACATGGTTTTCGTAGTCATTTTTCAAGCCAAGCCATAACTGCCGGCAGCGTTCACAGCCCTCTGAATTTTTTAAATAATCTTCAATCCGCCAAAGGCTGTCAGAGATCTCTGACAACTGCTGAATTAAATCGTGATTGTGATTGTCTAACATAATTTTTATGAATTAAAACTAAATGACCTTTCGTTTTATTATAAAACACTTCACTTTGGGCCGCCAGCCAACACGATATGTATAATGCAACAAGCAATAAGTATTAAGCAATAAGGATAATGTATAATGCGGTTTTAGAAATTCTAAATCCGAAGCACGAAATCCCTACCTGCCGCCTGCCGACAAGTAGGGTAAGCAGGAGCTTATCTGTAATTTGTTATTTTGATTTGATTTGACATTTGACATTTGATATTTGGTATTTGCCCTATTCCTCTTAATTCATAATTTCCCGAAGAATCGGAGAAGGCAAAACACAAAATTTATTTGAAATTAAATCATTCAAAATTTCTGCCAGTTAGTGAATTGGAATTTAACATTTGTTGTCTGGGTATTAAATCCGATAATTAATTGAAAATTGGTTCCGCCAGCTGGCGGATGAAAATCGATAATTTACCTTTTTTGGCGGTTAGGGTTTGTCCATAATAATTAACAATTCTTAATTCTTTATTCGCGAGCACAAGCGAGTTTTATCTATTATTTGTCATTTGAAATTTGTTACTTTCCCATAATTCATGATTCGCGAGTGCAAGCTCCGTGGATAATTTTACGGGATAAACGAACTTTGTTTTAATTTTTTAATTACCGATTGATTGCGATTTATTTAGGTCAATTAGGTTAATTAGAAATTAGTAACTGTGGATGTTATCCTTTCACCACTCCTACTGGCTTCAGTTTGGCTACTTTTTTAGCCAAACCCAACCCGGCCACTACTCTTACTACTTCATCTACGTCTTTATAGGCCTCGGGCGCTTCTTCCGCCAAGCCCGCCATTGAGTTGGCGCTGATGTTGATGCCCTTTGATTCCAGTTCCCGCTTCAGTTCCGCGCCCCGCACTAACTTTCTGGCTTTGGTTCTGGACATCACCCGGCCAGCTCCGTGGCAGGCGCTGCCAAAACTAAGCCACATTGACTGCTCGGCGCCAATTAAAACAAATGAGGCGGTGCCCATTGAGCCTGGAATGATAACTGGCTGGCCGGGAAAAGATCGGGTTGCTCCTTTTCGGTGGACCACCGCTTTTATCCTCCGGCCGTTGAGTTTATGGTTCTCAACCTTGGCAATGTTGTGGCAAACGTCATACACTAGCTCTAAACTTTGGCTGCTGCCAATAACTTTCCGCCAAGCTTGCCTTACTTCGTGAGTTATCAGCTGGCGGTTTGCCCAGGCAAAATTAGCAGCCGCTGACATTGCCTGAAAATAATTTTGGCCGGCTTTTGAGTTAAACGGCGCGCAGGCCAATTGCCTGTCGGGCAAGGTTATGCCGTACCGGCCTAACTTTGAAAGCATGTCTTTAATGTAGTCGGTCGCCACCTGGTGCCCTAATCCCCGCGAACCGCAATGAATCATTATTACAATCTCGCCTTCAAACAAGCCTAACCGGCCGGCTGTTTCAAAATCAAAAATATCAGCCACTTTTTGAATCTCTACAAAGTGGTTGCCGGCGCCCATTGTTCCCAGTTGGTCTCTCCCTCTTTTTTTGGCTCGCTCTGAAACCAATTCAGCAACCGCGTCCTCCAAGCAGCCGCCGGATTCGCAGTTTTTCAAGTCGCTCTCCACCGCGTAACCCCAATCGGCCATAGCCCTGGAACCGCGCGCCAACACAGTGTTTAAGTCTGCAAGACTCAGCTTCATCAAACCGCCGCGGCCCACGCCGGCCGGCACTTCTTTATAAATTTGGTTTGTTAAAGCTGGCAAACAGCTTTTTATCTCGCCAAAACTGGCGCCGGTCTTAATCAGCCTTACGCCGCAGTTGATATCAAAACCGATACCGCCGGGAGAAATAACGCCACCGGCGTTAATATCAAACGCCGCCACCCCGCCAACGCTAAAACCATAGCCTTCATGGACATCCGGCATTGCCAGGGACCAGCCGACAATCCCCGGCATAGCGGCCACATTAATTACCTGCTCCAACGATTGGTCGGTTAAAATCTGATCAAGAATTTCCGCCGAAGCAAACACCCGCCCCGGCACTCTCATATCAGGCCGCAAACTAGAAGGAATCTCATAAATAAATTCCTTAACTTTAACTAATTGGTTTTTATCAAACATGGGGTAAGTTTAGTCTTCCTCCGCCTGGTCGGCGGCCGCATCAATTGCTTCTCCAATCTTTGCCGCTTTCTTTTCAAAACTCATCCGTCCCCATAATACTTTTTTAAACAGCCACTCCGAACCGATTAAAACTACCACCAAACCAATAATGAAAAATTCCATTCCCTTAAACACTTTGTTAACCGTTAAGCTGTAAAGGCCAAGCGCCGCCAAATAAGCCACCGCTGAAACCGAAAACAGCCAGATTAAAACCGCTTTTAAATGGGACTTAAAGAAGGTGCTGAATTTAATCTTGCCCCAACCGGCGCTGAATATTGCCAATAAATTAATCCCAATTAAAAATTTGGACAAAATTATAAAAGCGCCCAATTTTTTGCTAACGTAATAATGGTAAAGCTGCATATTTCGGTTGTCTTTCAATCGCCGGTAAAGTTTCCAGCCAAAGCGGCTCTTGCGAAGACGGCGGCCAACAAAAAACAGCAAATAATCGCTGATCATAATCGCCGAAAAAGCGGGCACAAGATAATCAACCCAGCTTAACTTGCGGCTGGCAATTAAGTAGGTGGATAAAACCGCCGCCGTTTCTCCTTGGATAATTACGCTCAAGCCAATCAAAAAAGATCCTAAAACCTGGTTGTGGGCAATAAGTCCGCTTAAGCCGTCAAGTACGTTTCCCATAGTCTGTAATAATATAACACAGAATTTCTTTTTAAAAAAAAAAAAATTAAATATCTAAAGTTAAATCAATGTAAAACTGCCGGCCAGTTTTTTTGATCGCCAGGTCGTGATAGCTGACCGCCTTTACTTCTCTGGCAAAATCATCTGCCGGCAAGCCAGCCGCTTGGGCGACTGCTGCGCGGGGCGATAATTTGAGAATTTTTACTTTAGGGTAAACTTTTTTATTTATCGCGGATAAAGACAGCAGTTCGTTAAGAAAATTAGCCACCAGCACCGGGTAACCATCGCCGGTTGCCTCTATCTTGTCGCCGCCCCGAACTCTTTTTAGTTTTTTTTCAACCTGGGCATCCAATACTGATGCCAGGCCTAAAGCGCCGTTTCTGAACAGTTCTTCATAATCCTGCCCGTAAACCCTCAGTTTTAAGTCGGCGGTGTGGGCTAAGAATTTATATTTCATGTTTTAACTTGAGAAACAATTTTCATTTTCTCCAGAATATCCGAGACAATTTTAGGTTCGTTCCAAGGTATCTTTTTGCCTTTGGCGGCATGAAAAAACTTCTGGCTGCCCATGCCGGTTAAAGCGACAACATCGCCCTTCTTAGCCATTATCAGGGCCTGTTTAATGGCTTCTTTTCTGTCTAAAATCTCATAAACTTTCGGCTGGCGGACAGCCTTTTTAACGCCTAACTTAATCTCGTCAATAATTGACTGCGGATCTTCATCGTAAGGATCTTCGCTGGTCAAGACAACTCGGTCGCAAAAATCGGCGGCAATCCGTCCCATTTCCGGCCTTTTCCATTTGTCCCGCCCGCCGCCGGCGGAACCTAAAACTCCAATCAGCCGGCTTGACGGCCCTTGCTTGTAATTTTCAACCAAATTTTCATAAAGCAAACGCAAAGAATCTGGAGTGTGGGCGTAATCAACCACAACCGCAAACGGCTTCTTGATTACAAACTCAAGCCGGCCGGGTATGCCTTTAAACTTCGCCCATGCGCGCTCCACAACCTCTTCTTTGGCCCCGAATGCCAAAGCTACCTTGAAAGCCGCCGCAGCATTGACTGAATTAAAATCAGCCCGGGCCCAATCCAGAGAATCAACCCCTTTAATCCGCTCAAGAATTTTATAAACATCTTCCGAGCCAAAAAACTTTACTTCGCTATTTCTTACCCGGCGGGCTGTTTCTTCAAAGTCAGGCGCAGCAGGATCGTGGCGGTTAATGAAAAAATATCTCGGCTTTTTAGATGATTTCTTTAATGACTTAAAAAATTTTAACTTGGCGGCGCGATACTTCTCAAAGGAGCCGTGGGCCTCAATGTGCTCCGGCATTAAATTTAAGAAAACCGCGCCGTCCCAATCAATAAATCGGTGGCGGTGCTGGACAACGCCTTGGGAAGTAACCTCAATTAAGGCGAACTGGCAGCCGGCTTTTTTAGCGGTTGCCAAAAATTTTTGGATCTGCCAGCGGCCCGGCATCGTGTTGTCTGATTTTCTGGCAAAAACCTTGTCGTTAATACTGCGGCTAACAGAAGATAAAAGGGCGGTTTTGTAGCCGGCTTCTTTCAACGCAACGTCCAACAGCGCCAAAGTGGTAGATTTGCCCTTGGTGCCGGTTACTCCGATAACAGTTAAATCCCGGCTGGGGTTGCCGTAAACAAACCGGCCGCTTAAAGCCAGGAGCCAATGGTAAGCTGAAAACAAAAGTGACATTGTTTAAATTTTAGTTGAATCAAGCTTAATTAGCAACGAAAATGCGGCCGGCGGATAATTTTCGGTTCAACCGCAAGTGAATTAAATTTTGCTCAGAAACTTCAGCGCTTGCCGCAGCCGGTCTTCCATTTTTTTAATTTCGGGATCCAGGCGGGTTAAGACTGCCCTTACCTCCTGGCGGTTATAACCCAAGCTAACTAAGGTGGCTTCCAGGTCCCGATCAGCGTCCATTGTTTCCGTTATCCCCTGGGAGTCGCTTAGGATCAATTTGTTGTGCAGTTCCAAAATTACCCGTTCTGCCGTTTTCCGGCCAATGCCAGGCGTTTTAGCAAGAAAATCCGACCGGCGCTCAATGATTGCCGCAATCACCCGATCTGCTTCATCTGCCGCCAAAATATTTAAAGCGGTTTTAGGGCCAATGCCGGAAACGTTTTTCAGCATGTTAAACAAAACCCTTGATTTTTCGTCATAAAACCCGTAAAGCGCCAGCTTGTCTTCCCGCCAGTATAAACTGGTAAACAGTTTCACCTCTTCGCCTTCAGCGGGCAGTTTGGCAAAGGTGCGGCTGTTAATCATAACCCCCACTTCCACCGGCCCGACTGCCAACAGCGCCCGGTTTTGGTCTTTTTGAACCAGCTTTCCTTTTATTGCTTCAATCATATAATTAGATTATAAACCACAAACGCAAATTTATCAGGTTGATGGCAAAAATCAAACGCAACATCTCATTAAAGAAGGTTTCCACTTTCAAAATTGGAGGGAAAGCCAAGTATTTTTCCGAAGTTAAAAACCTGACCGATTTAACCGAGGTTATAAGCTGGGCGGAAAAAAGAAGAATAAATTACAAAATAATCGGCGGGGGGAGCAACATTGTGTTTCCTGATGAAGGTTTTAATGGGCTAATTGTCAAAATTAAATTTGGCTCTGTCTGCTCCCCTAAACCCTACACAATTCGCGCGGGAGCCGGCGCTTCCTTGAATAAAGTTGTTGATTACGCTAATCGCCAGGGCTGGCAAGGGTTGGAAACTTTAGCGGGAATTCCCGGCACTGTCGGCGGCGCAATCTACGGCAATGCCGGCGCTTACGGGCGCTCAATATCAGAAGTGATAAAATCCGTAACCGTCTGGCGCAATTGTCAAATCAAAACCCTAACTAAAAACCAATGCCGCTTCCAATACCGCCACAGCATATTCAAAAAGGAACAGTCTGTCATTGTTTCCGCCGAACTAAAGCTAAAAGGCGGCAACGCCAAACTGTTAAAAGAAGTCAGCCGAAAAATAAGGCTGGTCCGCAACCAAAAATACCGGCCAGGCTTAAGGTGTCCGGGCAGTTTTTTTAAAAACATTCTTGTTCAGGATCTGCCGCCGAAAGTTTTAGCCTTAATTCCAAAAGAAAAAATAAAGGGCGGAAAGGTTCCGGCTGGCTATTTGCTGGAACAAGTCGGCGCTAAAGGCATGAAGTTAGGCGGGATTAGGATAGCCGATTTTCACGGCAACTTGTTAATCAACGCCAATAAAGGCACGGCAGCTGAAGTTAAAAAGTTGGCCCGTATCCTCAAAAAAAGGGTGAAAAAGAAATTTGGGGTGAGCTTGGAAGAAGAAATAATCTACTTTTAACCCTTCAGCCCCTGATCTCTTTTATGGTTGTCTTTTACTACTAAGCGCCAGTGATAGAGGTAGACCGGCAAGCCTATGACAATAAAAGCCAGCGAATTCGCCGCTTCCCGCTGGCGGCGGGCCGCCTGCTGGTTTTTTTCGTATTCGGCAACTTTTTCCGGATCGGGCTCTTGGTAATCTTGGCTGTTGTCGGGCTTGGGAATGGGCTTAAACCTGGGGTAGGTGTAAAAATTGTCCGCTTTGGTAAAAACGTAAGTTTTCAAAGCCAGATTAACAATCCGCACACTGCCGATGATAATCAAGACCAGGCCGATTAACGAAAATAAGTATAAATAAATAATCCTGATTAATTCTTTTTTGTTGGTCATGAGTTAAGGGTACAACATTTCGGGAGATAAATACAGACAAAAATTGCTTGCGCTTTCAGTTTACTACTTAAATAGAGGGTTTCACGTAAGTAAGGCCTGAACTGCAAAAATCAACCAAAAGCGCGAAACGCAAAGCGTATACTATAATGACCGATCGGTCATTATAGTATTAGTTTTGATCAGTGCATTGTGCAAAAAACTTTACCCGCCGAACAAACAAATGGATTGAGGTTAAATAAAAATTATCACCTGTTGGCAAGCCAGGCGCTGAAGATTGGTAATTGAAAACTGTTAAAAACGCACCGGAAACGTTGGATCGGCCATATCTGTCCAATCATCACCCGTACTGCCAAACGAATCTTTCATATCTTTTCCCACAGAATAAATAATCTTTTTTGTTGCCGAATACTTTAACTGCCTGCCGTCAAAAGGGTCTTGAGGAATAGACGGCAGGTAAGCTGGAACTAACTCGCCTAAAGTTGCGGGGTAACGCCCGGTACCGCCCTTAAAGGCTTTGATTGCCATTAAGGTTTGGGTAGCGCCCGCAATTAAATTATCCTCACACGTTTTATTTAATAAATTCGGAATTGGTATTAAGTCGATAATTAATTTGCCTACAATATTCCTTGTAAAATAAAACTGCCATTCATGTTCTGGCTTTAAAAGCTTTAAATTTTGGGTTTCAACCTGGCCGCAAGGCTTATTAATGCCTTTAATGCGGCTTCTAATCCTATCCGCAAAAACTAATCGAGTGGCGTTGGGTTGAAAATGAAAACCGTTTAATCCTGGTTTTGGCATAAACCGGCCTATGCTTGAAAAGTATATAGGCTCCAATATGTCGCGATTGCGGGCAAATTCAATAAAGTTTACAATCCCGGCGCTTTCATAATAAATCAATTTAAACGCTTCGGTTAACCCTTGCCCACTATTATAGTAACCATCAAGTTGGTTAATGTAATGTTTTAAACTTTGGGCCCGAACAGGGTAATTGTTGATTATTGCCTGAACAGTTTCCAATCCAATCTTTTTCGCTTGGACAGCTGTAAGGTACTCTAAACTTGAAACTCTAGAATTTAAAATCTTTTGATAGATGTTGATTATTTTAAAAGCTTCACTTAAAGCGGAATCGTACTGACCTGAACGAGCTAAGTAAAGGGCATTAATGCTTGCTAATTTTGCCACAGGCAACCAATAGGATATGGGCTCTGGGATAGCCAGAATGTTTATGTTTTCCGGATCCTCAAGGCTTTTTATTTTTTTTACTAATGCCGGGTATTGAAACTTGGGTTTCTGAACAGCTTGGTTAAAATATTTTAAAACAGAAGAACTTCGGCGGATCAAACCTTTAACAGATTGGTCGTCCCAAGATTGACCAACAAATACTTGAAATGCGGCTTCTTTTTTTTCGTAGGGAATTTTTTTAAACTCTTCTCCTGCCTTTTTAAAGTTAAAATAAGCATTTTCCGAATCCAAAACTGAAATTTCGGCCAAACGCAGGTCCGAATCGTCTATTGGTTTAATATCTTTAAGAAATAAACCGAGAACTTGGGGTAAAATTAAAAAAAACACCAATAAACTAACAACAGCCAAGATCAACCGCACCTTCCAGCCTTTCTTCTTTTTGCCGGCTGCCGGACCTGTAAAATCAAAATCTTCCATTTGGTTAATTATAACATACCCGGGCTGCCTCCTGTTCTTCAAGTTTCTACTGAGATATCTCAGTAGATATCTACGTAGATATCTACGTAGGTAAAAAGTGGGTAACGAATTATTAATTGAGGATAATTATATTCAATCAATACTTAAAAAGGTTGAACCCTCTCAGATTGCTCCTTACCGGGCGCAGCGAAAACCAACATTGCTGAGCTGGCTCCCTGTATTCCAATACAAATCTAACGCAAAGACGCCAGCGTGAACATTATAATCCCACGCTGAACCTCCACGGCGTAAAACTCGGTTAGCATAAGCGCCATTATAAGTGTAGACCTGGCCCATGCCTTGAGAAACGCCCCAGGAAATATTAGAGGGCCTGATTTCGTCATAAGACAGATCGCCGTAATCCGTAATGGCGGTGTGGTCTATCCAGCGCCACATAACAATGCCGCCATCAGAGGGTTGGTTGTTGACCAAGGTATCGCTACTGTCTTTTTGGACATGCTCCCAAACATTGCCGGATAAATCCCAGATCTCTTCACCGTTAGAAAGCTTGAGCTTGGCTTTTGGATTGCGGCCAATGCCTTTTTCCGGATCGTCGCCGTTATAACTGCAATTGCTATTCTTGCCCACATTGCCCTGAAATAAGCAACCCGAACCGACCGCGCCGCCCGACCAGTTCTGGGTAACCTGCTCTACATTGCGAGCGATTGTCATCCACTCTTGGTTAGTAATAAGGTGGGCGCCTAACGAAGCGCAAATAGCTTTGGCTTCTGCATGCGTTACTCCGGCAATTGGCGAACCGTAAGGCGAAGATAAAACATTGGTGTTAGACCAGGTTACAGGACAATCTGAACCGGATTTGCCCCAATCCCAAGTATCAGCGCTGGAGAAGTAATAACAGTTGCCAACATCATCGCCTTTGGCGCCGCCGGACCGAGAATATTTAGCTTCGTATTTCATTACCCAAAAATCAGAGGTGCCGTAAGTTGAACTGCCGGGTATCTTAATCCAGTTATCGGGAAAAACTAAGGGAGCTAGCGCTAAATCCGAACCAATTTCATACGCATTATCCGAATAACCGCCGTCGGTTTGGGCTTCGGTCTTGTATTTTGCCGATTCCATAACTGCTTTTAACTCCCAAGAACCGCCAGTGACGTAAACATAGTACTGGTTGGTAGAAGCGGTGTTGACAGGGTCAACAGGCAATTTTGCTAGCGGCACGCCGGAAGAAACCAAGTTAAAGTTAACCGGCACCCAGCCGCTGCCGTCAATATTCCGAAGATTATCTTCAGTTACGCAATGGTAACTCCAACCGGAAGGCAGAGGCGGCAACCCGAGGTTGGCGCAGGTAACCGAAGTGTCCGGCACTGAGATGTAAACTACAGTTGAAGTACCCATGAAACCGACGCCGACAGAATCGGTTTCGTATAATGAAAGCATCCGGTTTAGAGAGCTTAGGTCCGAAAGACGGGTAGAGTCTCTGGCTTGGCGAAGCAGTTCGGCAGGGTTGATGATGGTTACCACCGCTACAGCAAGTATCGCCAACAAGGCAACAACAACCAATAACTCAATTAAAGTGAAGCTGGGCGAGGCGGATAACAGTTGAGATTGAAACGTTTCTAAATCTCTCTGTTGAAACATATGGCAATTATACAAAAATATAATAAAGGGTTGAATATTTTTATGCTTTGAGCTAAACCTTTCTAAATTTATTGTTTGCTTTGGATAAGCTAGCGTTTCACTTGCTTTAATTTTCGGAGAAACTGGTTGTTTAATATTCTTCGCTTGCTATTAATTTAGCATTTGCAATTTGACGTTGATTAGAAATTAGTAATTAGAAATTAGAAATTTTATAATA
>CAYVGF010000010.1:11245-16940 GCA_964451115.1 uncultured Candidatus Saccharibacteria bacterium | reverse complement strand
GTTGTTGTTATCATTAATAGTAATTAATTGGTAGTTAGGATATATACTTTGGCTATTTACCGTTGGGTTGTCTGCCTTGTATACACAGGTATATTAAACAGGATTTTGGTACCTTTTTAGTTTATTTGTAACTAACGTTAGGGTTTATTTGGCGTTTGTTTAGGTCAATTTTGTTTATCCTGCCTGTCCTGCTACGTGTCGGTAATTTAATTATTTGCCTGCTGATGGGTGGGGATTTTATGCTTTGCGTTTAAAATATCAGCCATTGGGTATTAGAAATTAGGAATTAGCCATTAGTTTTTCACGCCTCTACCTCCTTTTCTCAGAGTATGATAAAATTAGAACCAATGAAACTGAATATATCTTCATTCTTCCAAGATCTCTTTAATTTTATTAAAGCCGGTTCAATTTTAGGGATTGACATTGGCACTACCTCCATTAAGGCTGCCGAAGTGGCTAAGGCTGACCGGGGCTTGGAGCTGGTTAATTACGGCTTGATTTCAACTAAAAAATATTTAGACCATCCCAATCTGGCGCTGCAGAACGGTTCTCTCAACATTGACGAGAAAGGAGCGGCGTTTATGCTCAAAACTTTGTTAAGAGACATGAAGCCGCGGACCAAGATGGCCTTTGCCGCGGCGCCGCTTTATACCTCTTTCGTTACCATTTTGGATCTGCCTAAAATACCTGATAAAGAATTAAAACAAGCCATTGATTTTCAGGCGTCGCAGTATATTCCTTTGCCGCCGAACCAAGTTTCGGTTGATTGGTTTAAAGTTGACGAGAGCCCCCTGCCCGACGGACGGCAGATGATGAAAGTGTTGCTGGTCGGCATTCCCCAAAAGGTAATAAGCGCCTACCAAAAAGTGTTTAAAAGCGCCGGCTTGAAGTTGGTGGCTTTGGAGTTGGATGTGATGGCTTTGGTTAGGGCGTTTCGGCCGTTTTCCGAGCCAACCTTGATTTTGGATATTGGCGGCGAGTCGTCAATTGTCTGCATTACCGAAAACGGCCAGGTAAAATTTACCGGCCAGCTGGATTACGGCGGTTCCCATCTCACCAAAGCGGTGGCGAAGGGATTAGGCTTAAATTCTTTGCGGGCGGAAGAATTTAAGCGCCGGCAAGGCATAAGCCAAACCGGCGGCCCGATGGATATATCCACTTTATTAACCCCTTTCTTAAATGTTATAATACAAGAAGTAAATTATGTGATTGATTCATATAATAAAAAGTACAGTAAAAATCTGGCCAACTTAGTGATGATAGGCGGCGGTTCCAGGTTGACGGGAATAGGCGATTACTTCGCCCAGCGGCTCCAGTTAAAACTTTTACCGCCTGATGTTCTGTTTAACGTTTCTTACCCTACCGGCATTGAACCGGCGGTAAAAAGCCTTCAGCGGGAACTGCCGATTGCCTTGGGTTTGGCCAAAAAATATTTTACAATGTAAATTAAGACAAAATTATGCCTTCCCAACAAAACCAGTCAGTTAATTTAGGCGCTGATTTTATTACTGAAACCTCGTCAGCGGGCTTGCCTTGGCGGCTGATGATTTTCTCTTTGATTCTATTTGTTTTTGCCCTCTTGGGATATTTAGGCCTGAAGTTTGGTTACGAATCTTACGTTAATGCCCAGATTCAAGAGATTGACAAGAAATCAGAAGCCTTAAACACTGCGGTTAGCGATGGCGAACAGAAGGAATTTCTGACTTTTTACTCCCAGATGTTCAACTTAAAACAAGTGCTTAACGGCCGGAATTACAGCTATAATTTATTTAAGTTCTTAGAAAACAACACCATTTCCCGGATTTATTACGATTCGGCTGATTATTCCGCCGCGGCTGCCGCGGCCCAGCTTAAGGGCCGGGCTGATTCCATGAACTCTTTAGTGGAACAGCTTTCCATATTTAACAAAGCGCCGGAACTTCAAAAAACCAGCCTGAAGTCGCTCAGTTTAGACCAAGGCTTTGTTAATTTTGAGGTTACTATTTTCTTCAAGCCGGAGTTTTTTAACCAACCGCTTTAAATTTCACCAGTATGCGCTTATCAACCAAAAGAATATTAGGACTAACTCTCTCAATCGTTTTTATCATCGGCTTGATTATAATTTTAACCAGCTTTATCAAGCCGGAGTTTGCCGCGATTAACCAGAAAAGGTCTGAACTGTTTTCCAAGTCCCGTTTGTATGACAGCCAGAAGAACGCTTTAGACCAAGTTCAGCAATTAATTGACGAATCCCAAAACTTTTCCCAGTTGAAAGGAGTAGTGAGCATGGCGATGCCGGTTGGCGCCAATACCACGGACATCTTGAACCAGATTAACGCCATTGCCCAGTTAAGCCAGGTTGAGATTACCCAATTAGGCAACACTAATTTGCCGTTTGGCAAAAATAAAAACTCAATTATCAAAAGAGTGGGAAAAGTTGAGATTAAACTGGAAGCGGTTGGCAGTTACGAGAATATCAAAAATCTGGTTAACTTTTTGGAATCCAATGTCAGAATTTTTGACGTTCAGAGTTTTCAGATCGGGCCGGCTAACCAGAAGCAAGCCGGCGCCATTGAAGAAACCGAACCCAAATTCAAAGTCGGCTTAACCATGATCACTTATTACCAAGAACCGTAAAATTATGGCTATTACTTTAGAAGAAGAAAAAAAGCCGGTTAATTGGCTTAATGTTACGGCAATAATTTTAATCCTGACGGGAATTCTTTTCAGCGGTTATTACTTGTTTTTCAAGAAACCTGAGTTAATTGAAGTGGTTGCCGCCGGCAAATACCAGGACATTGCCAAGCTTTCCAAGTTAAAGGTTGATCCCCAGGACTTAATTGCCTCGCCCCAGTTTAAGCTGTTGAAGCAGTTTGGCTCCGAAATTAATCCGCCTACTCCCGGCAAAAGAAACCCTTTTCGGCCGTTTCAACCAACCCAGTAGGAATTTATGGATCCCAAAAAACTTTTTGATGAGTTAGTTAAAAGAGGAATTTTAAAGGAGAGCATAGCGAAGCAAATTCTAAAGAGAGCGGCAACTTCCGGCCAATCAGCGGAAGAGATGCTTTACGCGGAAAATGCAGCCGATGAAATTGAGGTGGCGAAAGTAAAGAGTGAATTGCTAAAAGTGCCTTTTAAGCTGATAGACCCCAAAACTATTCCGGACGATATCTTGAAACTAATTCCTTATGAGACGTCCCGCACTTACCGGGTGGTGCCGCTTGAAAAAAAGAATGATATTTTAGTCGTTGGAATGTTAAACCCCACCGACGAGCAAGCGCAGAGCGCCCTTAAGTTCGTGGCCAAGCAGGCTCGGTTAGGGTTAGGCGTTTATCTGGTGGCGCCGTCTGTTTTAAGGGCTGTTTGGCGACGGTATCAGCCTTACGAGAGCGAAATCAGCGCCGCGGTTAGGGAAATCGGCAAAGTAAAGCCGAAAGATTCTATTATCGGCCTGGAAGAAACGGTTCAAACTTCAGAAAACGCGCCGATTATTAAAATTGTGGCCTCCACCTTAAAGCAGGCAGTTGACCTTTCAGCTTCCGATGTCCACATTGAACCCCAGCGGAAGAGGCTGCGGATCAGGTTCAGAATGGACGGCGACTTGAAAGAAATCGCTTCTTTGCCGGCCGGCTTGTCCCAGCCGATTATCTCCAGGGTCAAGGTTATGGCCCGCCTCAGGCTGGACGAAACCAGAATTCCGCAGGACGGCCGGTTCCGATCGGTGGTTTTCGGCCGTAATATTGATTTTAGGGTGGCGACCTTTCCAACGCCGACCGGCGAAAAGGTGGCAATCCGAGTTTTAGACCCGACAGTTGGCATGAAAGATTTGGAAGGAATCGGGCTGAGCGAATATAACATAAAAATTTTGGAAGAAGGCATTAATGCCCCGTTTGGCATGATTCTGATGACCGGTCCTACCGGTTCGGGAAAAACCACAACTTTGTACTCCATTCTAAACCGGTTAAATTCGGACGATGTAAACATTGTCAGCTTGGAAGATCCGGTAGAGTATTACATTGACGGCGTTAACCAGTCGCAGGTGATGCCGGAGATTGGCTATACTTTTGCGTCCGGCCTGCGGCAGATTTTACGCCAAGACCCCGACATTATCATGGTGGGCGAGATCCGTGACGGCGAAACTGCCGGTTTAGCGGTAAACGCAGCGCTCACCGGCCACCTGATGCTTTCTACTTTGCACACTAACAATTCAATTGGCGTCATTCCCCGGCTGATTGATTTAGGCGTACCGCCGTTTTTACTGCCTTCTGCTTTGAATATTATGGCGGCCCAAAGGCTGATTGGCAGATTATGCGCCGACTGCCGAAAGCAAAAAGCCGTTCCGCCGAAAGTGGCGGAGATTATTGAAGACAACATAAACCGCCTGCCGGAGCAATTAAGAAAACAGATACAAAGCAAATTTAAACCGCCTTACATTGTTTTTGAGCGGGGTGAGAAGAAAGATTGCGAGAACTGTAAGGGCAAAGGCATGGTTGGCCGAATGGCTATTTTTGAAATTTTTAAAATGACTAGGGAGTTGGGCAAAATTATCAACAAAGGCTTTACCGAAAACGATTTAATAGAGGAAGCTAAAAAGCAGGGCATGGTCAGCCTAAGGCAGGATGGAATTATCAAAGCGCTGAAAGGGGAAGTTACCATTGAGGAGGTGTTGAGAGAAACCGAAGAATAACGTACAATATATAATAAGCATTATTTTTATGGCAGAACAGGATTACCGAAAACATTTAGGCCGTTTGTTATTGGAAGCCGCCCGTCAAGGGGCTTCAGATCTCCATATTGCCGTTGGCCGCCGGCCGACATTAAGAATTGACAATGTTTTAATGCCGTTGGCCAACGAAACAATTTTGACCAAAGAAGACGCGGAAGGCCTGGTTTTGGCTTTGCTGGATGAAGACCAAAAGCAGATGTTTTTTAAGGATAAGCAGCTGGATTTTTCTTATAACTTTGAAGACAAAGCCCGGTTCAGGGTTAACGTTTATTTCCAAAGAGGGTTTATGGCGGCGGCGCTGAGGCTGATCCCGTCTCGGATACGGACCATAGAAGAGTTAAACCTGCCGCCGATTTTAAATGATTTCACTTCCTTAAACCAAGGATTTATTTTAGTAGTGGGGCCGGCCGGCCACGGCAAATCTACAACTTTGGCGGCTTTGTTGGATAAAATTAACCACACTCGCACTGATCACATTATTACCGTTGAGGATCCGATTGAGTATGTTTTTTCCCAAGACCGCGGAATTGTTTCTCAAAGGGAAGTGGGGGCGGATACCGTTTCTTTTCATGACGCCCTGCGGTCAATTTTAAGGCAGGACCCAGATGTTATCATGATTGGTGAGATTAGAGATCCGGAGTCAATGGCAACTGCTATGACAGCGGCGGAAACCGGCCATTTGGTGTTTTCCACTCTCCACACTAACTCCGCTTCCCAAACCGTTGATCGGATTATTGACTCTTTCCCGCCCGCCCAGCAAAGCCAGGTCGCCTCCCAGCTGGCCGGAACCTTGGTGGCGGTTGTTTCCCAAAGGCTGGTGCCTAGAATTGGCGGCGGCCGAGTTCCGGCAACGGAAATTTTATTAGTTAACCCCGCCATAAGAAACTTAATTCGGGAAGGCAAGATTTATCAGATTGACCTGGTAATTGAAACCAGTATCCAAGAAGGCATGATTTCCCTTAACCGATCTTTGGCCTCTTTGGTCAAAAG
>CAYVGF010000010.1:9858-11145 GCA_964451115.1 uncultured Candidatus Saccharibacteria bacterium | reverse complement strand
AAAGAAGGAGAGTTGCAGGTAGGCAACGTTGAGGCGGCGAACAAAGAAGCGGCAGTTAACATTTTGACTGGCCACAATCTGTTTATTTTAAGCATTGAGCCGGTAGTGGAAGAAACCTGGTACACCCGTTTATCCGATATGTTCAAACGGGTTAAATCCGCTGATTTGATGATTTTTACCCGCCAGCTTTCAACCTTGCTTTCGGCCGGCGTGTCTTTAAGCGACAGCTTGCTTAACCTGTACCGGCAGACCACCAACCCGATGCTGAAAGAAATTACTGCTGATATCCTAAACGACATTGACGCCGGATTTTCACTGTCCCAAGCCCTTGACCGCCACAAGAGCGTTTTTTCCGGGTTCTACATTAATATGGTGCGGTCAGCGGAAGTTACCGGCCGCATGAACGAAGTGTTGGGCTTTCTGGCGGATTATTTGGAAAAACAGTCCGCTCTAACTTCCAAAGTTAAAAATGCCCTAACTTACCCAGCGTTCGTGGTGGTGATGTTTTTTGTGGTGCTGATGGTTTTGGTAACGGTGGTTTTGCCCCAGATTACGCCAATTTTTACCGAAGCGAAAGTTGAACTGCCGCTTTACACAAGAATGGTAATCGGCTTTGGCGACTTGATTACAAATTGGTGGTGGGCGATCGGCATTGGATTTCTAGGGTTGGCGGCAATGCTGGTTAATTACTTTAAAACGCCGGAAGGAAAGGTTCTTTACGATGAGATAATTTTGAGGCTGCCGATTTTAGGCAAATTATTCCGGAAGCTGTATGTGGCAAGGTTTGCGGAATCAACCAGAATGCTGATTAAAGGCGGGCTTACCATTCCGCAGTCAATTGAGATTTCAGCCCACACCATCGGCAACTCGGTTTACCGGGATTTAATCCACCAAGCGGCTGATCGGATAAGAAAAGGCGAGTTCCTTTCGCGGGCGATTGCGGACATGCCGGAGTTTCCGCCGCTGGTTTCCCAGTTAATCAGCGTGGGAGAATCAACCGGCAAGCTTGACGAGCTACTGTTAAAAATCAACCAGTTTTACACCCGGCAGGTTGAGGATATGGTTGATAACTTAGTGACCTTAATCCAGCCGATTATGATGCTGGTAATCGGGGTAATGGTGGCGTTTCTCTTTGCTGCTATCCTTTTGCCGCTTTACAGTCTTTCTAACGTTTTCTAAATGAGGCTGTTTTTGCTATAATATTAAAACAATTAAATTTAAGGTCGATAAGAAATAAATTTTTATAATTTTATGAATAAAAGATCAGGTTTTACCTTAATCGAGATG
>CAYVGF010000010.1:0-9758 GCA_964451115.1 uncultured Candidatus Saccharibacteria bacterium | reverse complement strand
AATAAATTTTTATAATTTTATGAATAAAAGATCAGGTTTTACCTTAATCGAGATGTTGGTTGTAATTGCCATTATTGGGCTTCTAGCTTCCATTGTGGTAGTTGGCTTGGGCGGTTCCCGGGAAAAAGCCAGAGACGCTAAGCGGATCAGCGAAGTCCACTCAATCCAGACTTTATTGGAAACGAATTACGATGCAGCAACGGGCTATCCCCAAGATGCTAACGGAAATTGCAATTTGCCTAACGCTCCTCAGACAGACCCTTCTGGAAAAGATTATCTTTGTGAGGTTACTGACGGCGGTCAAGGTTATATAGTGGGAGCTTGCTTGGAAACTAATGCTGCTACTTCTCAAATCGCTTGTCCAAATGATTTTGTAGCTAATTGTTCCACTGTTCCTTACTGTATCTCCCAGTAGTTAATTGCAAATGTAAATAGTTAATTATAATGTTTCTACGAAACGAAGAAGGTTTTACCTTAATTGAGATGCTGGTCGTGATTGCGATCATTGGCCTACTTTCTTCCACAATCTTAGTGGGCCTGGGCGATGCCCGGGCCCGAGCAAGAGACGCCCGGCGGATAGCTGATATCCGCCAGATTCAGAACGGCTTGGAAAACTATTACAGCGACAACGGCTTTTATCCGCCGGACCTTTACTCTTCAGTATACGGCCTGCCCAACGATCCTTTGGGAGGTAAGTACGCCTACATTCGGAAAAGCTCCCAGAGTTACGTGGTGGGCGCCTGCCTGGAGAAGCCGCGAAGCGATGAGATTCCTTCTTACGTTTCTAATGATGATGATGTCAGCCCGGTTGATGACCCTCAGGTGCCGCCGCGGAGCTGTACCTGCGCCGATAAAAGTTCCTACTGCGTTTATATGGGAACTGATCCCGGCGGCGGTGGTGGAGGCTTTAACGGTTAGGTAAATTAATGGCTTATATTATATTGTTTGCGTTTGGCTTAGTTTTTGGCAGTTTTTTAAACGTGGTTATCTGGCGCTACCAGCCGGATAAGAACCTGTTTAATTTTCGGGCTTGGCAAGGGCGGTCCCACTGCCGGACTTGCAAGAAAACACTGAGATGGTTTGAGTTGGTCCCGGTGCTGTCTTTTTTGCTTCAAAAAGGGCGGTGCCGGTCTTGCCGGTCAAAGATTTCCTGGCAGTATCCGCTGGTGGAGTTGTTAGCCGGTTTTATTTTTGCCGGCCTTCCATTTTTTCTGTTTGAGTTTTACAGCTTCGGCGGCCAACTGCTTTTTCAGCCGGCCTTTTTTTACCTCTTAGCCGCTTTATGGGTTTTGGTGTTTTTAATTTGGCTTTTGATTAGCGCGATTGATTTTAGGCACTACCTTATTCCCGACGAGCTAAATTTATCCTTGCTGGCACTGGGCGCGGCAATTGTCGGGTTAAAGCTAAAAATAGCGGCTGCTATTTTGCCGTTTCACAGTTCTTTTTTGGGCCATTACGCCTTAGTCCTTTCGCCTTTTCAAAACATTTTATTAAACCATATATTAGGCGCAGTTGCCGGTTTCGGTTTTTTCGCTTTAATTATAACTTTGACCAAGGGCAGAGCGATGGGCTGGGGCGACGCCAAGCTGGGTTTTGCGGCCGGCTTAGTCGTCGGCTGGCCGGAGACCGCTGTTGCTTTAGTGCTGGCCTTTATCTTGGGCGGGATCTTCGGTTTTGGCTTGATTCTAACCAACAAAAAACACCTTAAAGACAAAATTCCGTTTGCGCCGTTTATCATTCTTGGTTTGACGCTTTCAGTTTTGGCCGGTTACCCGATTGTTAATGCTTATTTTCAGTTTTTGGGACTAGCGTAATTCAATTTCGAATTTTTAATTTTAAATTTCGAATTTTTATATTAGAAATTAGACATTTAGATTTTGGTATTTTTGCGGTTTTATTATCTACGTAGATATCTACTGAGATATCTCAGTAGGTAATGTAAAAGTGAAATTTTCTAATTTAAGTCGGCAGCCAGGTTAGTTTTGGCTGTTTATCAAATTAAATTGGCGCAACTAAAACAGGTGGTGTATAATTTTTATAATGAACAATCGCGGTTTTACTTTAATTGAGATGCTGGTTGTAATCGGGATTATCGGGATTTTGTCCACGCTTGCCGTCGGCTACAGCCGCGGCAATGACCGGCGCTTGGTGTTGTTTGCGGAACAGGCAAAGCTGGTTTCTATTGTCAACAAAGCCAAGCGTCTGGCTTTGGATAAATATAAAAGTACTGCCAATGCCCTTAACAAGGTTTGCGGTTACGGAGTGCATTTTAACAATCTGGATAACAGTTACACTATTTATGAAATCGTAAGCAGCGCTGCCTGCAGCTCAATTATTAACCCTGTTGATTATTGCTATTCCGGTTCAAGTTTAACCATTAATGATGTTGAAAGGTTTACTTTGGACCAAAGGGTGGTTTTCGGCGATTTTTCAGAGTTGAGAGACTATATGGATGTGGCTTTTATTCCTCCTAACTTGGAAGTTCAGTTTTGTCCCACCGGTTCCGCTTTACCGGCGGTGCTTACGTTGGAGTCAGCTGATAATCCTTCAATCAATTCTTCCGTTTCCATTTCAGCGGTTGGCCAGGTTTCAGTCCAGTGATTATGAAAAATTTATTGAACAAAATAAAAAAAAGCCGTTCCGGCCAACTGATGATTGAGTCATTAGTGGCTATCTCAATCGGCACTTTGGGATTGATAGGCTTTTTAAGTTTGCTAAACCAAGGTTTTGCTATCAATCGGGAAATCGGCAACAAGTATACCGCCAACTACTTAGCGGCGGAAGGAATTGAGCTGGTTAAAAATGTTTTGGATTATAATTCCGAAAACGGTTTGGCGTGGAACAACGCTCTTCCTGACGGCGATTACGAGTTTGATTATTTTGACCTGCTGGCTTATGAAGCGGACAACACGCAAGGCATACCCTCAGCCGGCCCGTCCTTGCAGTGGCTGAGGTACAACCCGAACACTGGGTCATACTCTTACCAATCGGGTAATACTACCCAGTTTCAAAGAAAAATTAATGTCACTTTTCAAGATGTAACACTCAATGCGAGCTCTACATGCGCCACTGGCAACCCTAATTGTAATTCGTCTGCTCTGGCAACTGTTAAGTCCACAGTTTACTGGGACAACGGCAACGAGTCGGTTACTTTGGAGGACTTGTTTTATAACTGGCGCCAGTAATATTGAAGATTAATATGAAGAACAAAAACAACAAGAGATCGGGTTACACTTTAGTGGAGATGATGGTGGCGATGACGGTTTTTGTTTTTGCCATTGCTTTGGTGGTGGGGGTGTTTGTCCGGATTTTAAAAACCCAGCGGGTTGTTAATGATTTTATTACCGTTAACGGCGATGTGAGCCTGATTTTGGAAAAAATTGCCCGAGACATCAGGACCGGCTTGAATTTTACTTTAACGAACAGCGGCGGCTCAGTCTGCGGCAGCGGATGGTTTTCCGGCATTTCTTTTGACCGCTCCAGCCGATTGGCTTTGGTGCCGGTAGAGTACAAATATGATTCCGCAAACCAGCAGGTTCTCTACAGCGACAACACCAACACCGATCAGCCTCTAAACTCCAACCAGACCCGGATTGACCGCCTGTGCTTCCTTAAAACGCAAAGGTTAAGCAACGACCCGATATTAATTACAGTAGCTATTGGCGCCTCAGCCCGGAACGCCCAAGTGAGCAATATGGTCAATATTCAGACCAGTATCAGCGCCCGCATTTTACCGTCAGAGTATTAACCAAATGAATTTCATGACTAAAAACAAAAAAACAAGCGGCCAGATTATGCTTTTAAGCGTGATGCTAGTTAGCGCGGCAATGATCGGCGCCACCGCTATTGGCGGTTTTGTGGTGATTCAGCAATTCAAGCAGGTTCACAGCGCTTACGACTCTACCCAGGCTTTGTTTGCGGCCGACGCCGGAATAGAATCAGCCATGTTTTGCATTACTCAAATTGTGAATTGCGATGATACCGGAGATATTCCAACACCCACGTTTAGTTACCCCAATGTTTCGGTTGGGATGTCTTTCAACATTGCGGGATCCATTTACACTGTGACAGCGGAAGGCCGATCTAACAACAGTGTCCGGGCCTTAGAGGTGGTTGTTGAGTAACGGTTATGAACCTAAAAGAAGCCCAAAAGAAAATTGAGCAATTAAAGCAGGAAATTAATTATCACCGTTATAATTACCACGTTTTAAACCGGCAAACAATTTCGCCGGCAGCTTTGGATTTGTTGAAGAAAGAGTTATTTGATTTGGAGCAAAGATTTCCGGAATTGATTACGCCGGATTCGCCTACCCAAAGAATCGGCGGCAAGCCGCTGGCTAAATTTAAAAAAGTAAAACACGAACAGCCGATGCTTTCTTTCAATGACGCGTTTGACCGGGAAGATATTGAAAGCTGGCTGGAACGGCTCAGCAATTATCTGGCCAATCAAGGCAAGAAAATAAAACCGGCCGAGCTGGAATTTTACTGCGAGTTAAAAATTGACGGCTTGGCGATTGAGCTGGTTTACGAAGACGGGCTTTTGGTTCAAGGCTCAACCCGCGGCGATGGCTTGGTGGGGGAGGACGTTACCCAAAACCTGAAAACCGTGGAGGCAATTCCGTTAAAGATTGATCCGATTAGGCCGGGCCTTAAAGTTCCGAAGCGATTAGTTGTCAGAGGCGAGGTGTTTATGGACCAAACTGAATTTCAGCGGATAAACGAAGAAAGAAAAAGCGCCGGCTTGCCGCCTTACGCCAATCCGCGCAACATTGCCGCCGGTTCAATCCGCCAGCTTAATCCCCGAATTACCGCCAGCCGCAAGCTTGATTCCTTTGTTTACGACATTGTAACCGGTTTTAATTTAGACCGGCACAGCAAGGAGCACCAACTGCTTAATGATTTAGGCTTTAAAATTAATTCCCACAACAAGCTGGTTAAAGGTCTAAAGGGAGTTTTTGAGTTTCGGGATTACTGGAATAAAAACCGCCGCAAGCTTAATTATGAGATTGACGGGATAGTGGTGATTGTCAACGATAACTCATTGTTCCAAGCGGCGGGAACAGTCGGCAAAGCGCCGCGGGCGGCCATTGCTTACAAGTTTGCTCCCCAGGAAGGAATAACGGTGGTGGAAGAGGTAAGGTTTCAGGTTGGTAGAACTGGCGTGATTACGCCGGTTGCCAAACTAAAACCCGTCAAGGTGGGCGGAGTAACCATAAAAAGCGTAACTCTTCATAATTTTGACCAAATAAGAAGGTTAGGGCTTAAAATTGGCGATTCGGTTGTGATTACCCGTTCGGGCGATGTTATTCCCAAAGTGGTTCAGGTTTTAAAAAAAATGAGAACCGGCAAAGAAAAGCCAATCAAACCGCCGAAGTTTTGCCCGATTGACAAAGCGCCGGTTATTAAAAAAGGAGCTTATTATTGGTGTTCAAACCAAAACTGCGGCGCCCAGCTGAAGGAAAAGATCCGCCATTTTGTTTCCCGCTCCGCTTTTAACATTGAAGGGTTGGGCGATAAGGTTATTGACCGGTTTCTGGATGAAGGATTGATTGCTGACATTCCCGACCTGTTCAGTTTAAGCGCGGATGAAATCAAAGTTTTAGAAAGGTTCGGCGAAAAATCAGCCCGGAACATAGTCCGGGAGATTCAGAGCCGAAAAACAATTGATCTGCCCCGCTTTATTTATTCCCTAAGCATTGCCCAGGTTGGCGAAGAAACCGCAAGCCTCTTAGCTGACTACGCTTCGGAGAAGGAAATAATTAAAAAACCGACAGATTTAACCGAGGTTTTCAAAAATGCGGCGGCTGAAGAGCTGCAAAACATTCCCGATATTGGCCCGAAAGTTGCCCAAAATATTGTCAGTTGGTTCAATTTCCAAGACAATCAATTGTTGCTGGAAAAATTAGACAAAGCGGGAATTAAAATAAAACCCTACCGGAAAGAAATTAACCGGCAAAAACTGGCCGGCTTGTCATTTGTCTTAACCGGCGTTTTAAGCTCCTTAACCAGAGACGAGGCCAAGGATAGAATCAAATCGCTAGGCGGAAAAGTCAGCGCCAGCGTTTCTAAAAAAACCGATTATTTGGTAGTAGGGCGAGATCCCGGATCAAAACTCGCGAAGGCAAAAAAGTTGGGCGTTAAAATCATTGACGAAAAGGATTTTTTAGGCATTATTAATAGGTAAAATACTATGGCTGACCAAAATATTAAAGTAGACAAAGAGCTGCTAAACAATCTGCTGTCTTTGGCAAGGATTGATTTTGACAGTTATGAGAACCTGATAAAAGATTTTCAGGCAATTGTTGATTATTTTTCCAGTCTGCAGGAAGTTGAAACCGGCAAAGTTGTGCCTTTAACGGAAAGTTCTTTGAATCGCAATGAATTTCGGGACGATTCTTACCAGAAAGACCTTTGCTTGCCGAAAGAAGAAGCAATCAAATCTTTTCCGGAGGAAGAGGGCGGTTTTCTTAAAGTACCGCCAGTGTTTTAATCTAAATTTATGGACTTAAAAAACTTAAGCGTAAAACAGGTTCACCAAGGGTTGCTTCATGGCGAGTTTACGGCCCTGGAGCTAACCCAGCGCCATTTTGAAGCAATTAAAAAGAAAGATGGCGAGATTAAAGCTTTCATCTCTTTAATGGAAGCGGAGGCTTGCCGGGCAGCGGAAGAAGTTGATTTGCTGCTGGCAAAAGGCGGCTCTTTAAGCCTTTTGGCGGGCGTTCCTTTGGCAATTAAAGACAATATTTTAATTCAAGGGATAAAAACGACAGCCGCTTCCAAAAGTTTAGAGAATTACCGAGCCAGCTTTGATGCGGCGGTTATTAAAAAGCTTAAAGAACAAAAAGCAGTTTTTCTGGGCAAGACCAATCTGGACGAGTTTGCAATGGGTTCTTCAACTGAAAACTCCGCTTTTCAGATTACTCGCAATCCGTTTGATTTAGAAAGAGTTGCCGGCGGATCTTCGGGCGGCACTGCGGCGGCTGTTGCAGTTGGAGAAGCAGTAGCCGGGCTGGGGTCGGATACTGGCGGCTCTATCAGGCAGCCGGCCGCTTTTTGCGGAGTGGTGGGATTAAAGCCGACCTACGGCGCCGTTTCCCGTCATGGCTTGATTGCTATGGCTTCCAGCTTGGATCAGATCGGACCAATTGCTAAAACCGTTGAAGACGCGGCATTGGTATTCGCAGCAATTAAGGGCAAGGATTTTTATGATGCCACAACCGTTGAATACGGCTTTTCGCCAGAAGGAATGCCTTTAAACGGAATTAAAGACCTAAAAATTGGCTTGCCGAGAGAATATTTTCAGTCAGGCCTGTCGGATGAGATGGCGGCCGGCGTTGAGCAAGCTATTGGCAGCTTTAAAAAATTAGGGGCAAAATTTAAAGAGGTATCTTTGCCCCACACCAAATATGCTCTGCCGTGCTATTACATAATCATGCCGGCGGAAGTTAGCACTAACCTGGCCCGCTATGACGGCGTCCGTTATTCCAGGTTTAAAGGCGAGATTAAAAGTTTGTCAGACCTTTATCTCAAAACTCGCAGCGCCGGTTTTGGCGCCGAGGTTAAAAGAAGAGTGGTTTTGGGAACCTTTGTTTTGTCGTCCGGTTATTACGACGCTTACTATGCCAAAGCCCAAAAGGTGAGGAATTTGATTAGGCAGGATTTCCAAAATGCCTTTAAGGAGGTGGATGTGATTTTAACTCCCACTACCCCCACGCCGCCGTTTAAGGTTGGCGAGAAAATTAAAGATCCTTTAGCAATGTACCTGTCGGACATTTATACTGTTCCGGCTAATTTGGCCGGGATTCCCGCTTTATCAATCCCGGTCAGAGATTACAAAACACAATCCGGGCTACCGGCAGCTTTCCAGCTGATGGGCAACTATAGGTCGGAAGATAAAATTTTGAGCTTAGGCATGCGCTATGATAAACTTTTCGGATTTTAACTTTTTAGCAACGGTAAGCAAAGCGGCCTCAGCGTTAACCCGCCGTTTTCCCCATACAGCCAGCCTACTGGAAAATGTTGAGCTGTTTTTTGCTGAAAATATTTTTTGGTTTAAGCTGGGTTTGTTTGCGCTGGCTGTAATTTTAGTTTTGGTTTTGATTTACCTTTTATGGGACACCAAGCGGAACGTCGAAGACTACCGGGGAATTTCCCCAAGAGATTTTTTAAAAAAATAACGCGACTAAATCCAACTATTGCAAGATTTTTTAGAAGCTGTTATATTTATTTTCGTGGACCCGTGGTGTAGCCCGGTTTAACACGCCTCCCTGTCACGGAGGAGATCGCCGGTTCAAATCCGGTCGGGTCCGCTTCATTTTATTATCTCCCTGTTTAGTTTCAGCAGTTCCCGCCAGATTTTTTAAAGCCCTGTTATGAATTTAGGGCAAAAGCGGTTAAGGGCGGATGACAATAAATCTCTTTTTCCACCCCGCGAGGAATTTTCCTAACGGTGTCTGGCGGCAGATTTTTTTGCGCTGGCGGGACATTGGTTCGTGGTAATAGACCTTGTTGCCGTCAGATTTTGTCAGGACAATTAAATGGCCGCTTTGGCCGGGCTTGAAGTTTTTGTAAACCGAAGCGATTACCGGCTGCTGGTTGAGATAGTAGTTAAGGCGCCGCCAGGCTGCCGCGGAAGGCAGGTTAGCTAGGTCAAAATTTTTTCCTTTCAGGCTGTAAGCTTTGTCCGCTAATTTGGCTAGAGGCTTGTGCCGCCAGCCGATTTCGGGCAAATAAGCGTTTATTTCCAAGCCGGCTTCAATTAGCTTGTCGGCAGCTATGCCTTTTGGGCTCCAGTACTCAGCCGCGGTTTTAAGCGCGATGATGCCGCACGCCCGATTGCGCCACGAGCCGTCTTTTACATCAAGATACTGGGAATACAAGGGGACATTTTTACACATTAACCAATAATTCTTTTAATTGTCACTAACGGTTTCCAGCCTTCCAAAAACTCTTCTAAACTTGATTTAACCACGCTGCCCTTTTCAATAATTGGCTTTTCTTTAATCCTGGTTGAGGCGGCATGGATAACTTGGTTGTTGCCGACATAAAGGCCGATATGGCCAATGCCTTGGGGAAAATATTTATTGTAATGGCCCCGGGAGCCGTGCATAAAGATTAAATCGCCGGGCTGAATATTTTCCAACCTAACCTCAGTTCCTTCCCGAGCCTGTTCAATGGTAGAGCGGGGGAGATCAATTCCAATTTGTTCAAACAGATACTGGATAAACAAAGAGCAGTCAAAAAAATCAGGCGCATCTTCCTTTTTAGCGCCGTATTTATAAGGAACGCCGATTAAATTTTCAGCTGTTTTGATGATGGCTTCAATCTTTTTATCCATAGTTTTATTTTGTGCTCCCAAGAGGAATCGAACCTCTATCTTTAGCTCCGGAGGCTAACGCTCTATCCTTTGAGCTATGGGAGCAAGTATCTTACGGTTAATTTCCAGAGTTTTTATTTTAAAAGCGGAGTAGCATATAAACCGACCACACCAAGCTCTAAAAGTTTGGCATTTTTGTTTAGTTACAGTGTGCCGACGGCAGGATTTGAACCTGCGGCCTAGGGGTTATGATTCCCTCGCTCTAACCAACTGAGCTACGTCGGCTACATTATTTTCCTTTTAATTAATAATTGATAACCAATCGTTGGTAATTGATTACTGATAACTTTCTGTTCAAATCCCGGTACCGTTTGAAAAATGCATTCTACCTTTGTTAATTTGCTGTTTTTTCAGATTGAAATGTTGCGGGGGTGGGTATTTT
>CAYVGF010000009.1:12166-19554 GCA_964451115.1 uncultured Candidatus Saccharibacteria bacterium | reverse complement strand
CTCAAAGATTATTTAGTTGAAACCGCCAACCAAAAACTCAAAGAACAAGAACACCAAAAAGCCCTCCATCCGGAAAAAGAGATCCCGCCAAGGCCGGAGTTTTCAAGTTTTTAGTTTTAGATAAGGCGGTTTACTAAACCGACTTGACTTTTATTTTTTATCATTTATCATTTGAACAAATATTCAAATGAGAAAATGAAAAAGAAAGATAAGGTAAAATCATTTAAGAAGGAATTAGGCGACCAAAAAGCGCTAAACCGGTGCGCGGCAGAGTTTAATATTGCCGGCGACCCCACTCGGTTAAAGGTTTGTTATCTGCTTTGCCGCCATCAGGAATTAACTGTTGGCGAGATTGCCGAAATTGTCGGCACTTCCATTTCAGCAGTTTCCCATATTCTTAAAAAACTTAAAGAAGCTAATGTGGTCAAAGATCGCCGAGATTTCCGCAATGTTTATTACAGCTTAAAGCCGTCGCCAATGACTGAAATCATTAAAAACCGTTTAAGTTCACTCTAAACCATGACGACCAATCATTTTGACTTAATTATTATTGGCGGGGGAGCGGGAGCTTTCGCGGCGGCAATTCGGGCCAATGAGCTAAAAGCCAAAACCGCCCTAATAAACGCTGGCCTGCCGATTGGCGGCACCTGCGTCAATGTTGGCTGTGTGCCTTCAAAGATTTTGCTCCGAGCGGCTGAACTGGCGCATCAAGCCCGGCAAAACGGCAACTCAAGAAGGCAATCGAAAATTTCCGACCTTGATTTTCAAAAAATAATTGCCGGCGAACTGCAATTAGTAAGGAAAATGCGTCGGGAGAAGTACAAAAAAGTTTTAAACGGCTTAGAGCGCGTAACTTCCATTAAAGGTTGGGCAAAATTTACCGGCCGAAACGAAATAGAAGTTAACGGCCGAAAATTAACAGCGGCTAAATTTATTATCGCTACCGGCTCTTCCGTTACCGTTCCGCCGATTGAAGGCTTGAAGGAGGCTGGGTTTTTAACCCATATTGAAGCGTTGAAACTGAAGAAGCGTCCCCGGCGCCTGATTATTATCGGTGGCGGTCCGGTAGGGTTGGAATTTGCCCAGATGTACCGCCGTTTTGGGACCGAAGTTACCATTCTCCAAAAAGGGCCGACAATTTTTCCCCATTCTGAAAAAGAGCTTCTAACCCGTTTAACGGAGATATTAACTGCGGAAGGCATTAAAATTGAGACTGGAGTTAAAATTAAAAAAGTAAAAAAAGAAAATAATCGGAAGGTAGTAGAATATGAAGTCGGCGGCAAAACGAGGAAAGTGAGAGCAGAAGCGGTGCTTCTTGCCGCCGGTAAAACGCCTAACACTGAGAGGCTGAACCTTAAAAAAGCTGGCGTAGAGCTGGACCAGCGAAAAGCGGTCAAGGTTAATTCATTTTTCCAGACAGCTAATAAGAATATTTTTGCGGTCGGTGACGTCATTAACGCGCCGATGAGGCTGGAGACTACCGCTGGCCGGGAAGGAAGTTTGGCGGCAGAAAATGCCCTTACCGGTTCGCGGCTATCCGTGGATTACCAAGCTGTGCCTTATACAATTTTTACCGATCCCCAGCTTTCCGGCGTTGGTTGGACCGAAGAAGAGCAGATGGAAAAAACCGGCGCCTGCGCTTGCCGAACCGTTTCTTTTGACAAGGTGCCGAAAGCAATTATTCTCAACCGCACTGAAGGCCTGATTAAAATGGTAATTGACCCTAAAACCAGGCGGATTTTGGGAGTTCACATCCTGGCGCCGAACGCCGGTGATTTAATTGCCCAGGCAATGGTTTTAATCAAGAACAAAAATACCATTGATGATGTGATTAATTCTTTGCCGGTTTTTCCAACTTTGGCCGAAGCGATTAAAATCGCCGCTCTATCGTTTAACAAGGATTTATCTCAGTTAAGTTGTTGTATTTAAGCTAACATGCCCTTACCAATTTAAAGGTCGAAATAAAAAAAAGAAAGCCCTTACAATGCTTAATAAAAAATGGGAGCTGCCGGTTGTCGCTCATTGCGACGAAGGCTGCTGAATGCCGGGGAACCGTTTTGGTTCCCCTTCTGAGAGTTGCCAATTGAACCAAACCGAACAAACGCGGTTCTGATTTATTGGTTTTTTGATTGTTATCAGCTTTAGTTAGTGGTAAACTATAATTTAAACTGTAATCTATTAATAAATTTATGAAAAAAGTTTCTTATTATCTTGTGGCTACAATCTTTATCGGCATTGGCCTGGTTTCTTTTTGGGCGTACCAGAAATATTTTAAGCAGGAATCGCCGGCTTTGATTTCGTTTTCAGTAGAGCGCGGCAACATCCAGGAAGCAGTGAGAGTGCGGGGCGAGGTGACGGCTAAAAAAAAGTTTGATTTAGAGTTTCCTTTTGCGGGAACGGTTGAATCGGTTTTAGTTAAAGAAGGCCAGTTAGTTGCCGCCGGCACCCCTTTAATCAAATTAGAAACAACTGATTTTGAACTGGAAATTGACAAGATAAAAACCCAGCTGGCCCAGGCGGAAGCCAGTTTAGCTGCCCAAAAAGCTAAATTAGCCGAACTTAAAAAAGGCGCCCGGCCGGAAGAGATTAAAATTCAGGAAGCAAAAGTAAGCAGCGCCCGAGTCCAACTAAACAGCGCGAAGAAAGCTTTAGTTGACAAGCTGCAAGACGCCTACATTAAGGCTGATAACGCCGTTCGGAATGAAGCAGACCAAGTTTTTAAAAATCCCCAAGCTTCCAATCCGGAGATTAAGTTTCTCGTTTCCGACAATCAGCTCAAACTTGACGCGGAGTGGCAGAGAAGGATTGTGGAAAATATCTTGACGACTTGGCAATCGTTTGCCAACCAGCTGTCTGTTGATAGCGACCTTGATTCTTATTTAAAAACCACCAAAGACAATTTAAACCAAATTAAGCTGTTTTTAGACAAAACTTCTTTGGCGATTAACGATGCCCGGGTCAGTTTAGGCGTGTCCCAATTAAACATTGATACTTGGCGGGCGGCAATTACCAGCGCCCGGACAACTGTAAGCGCGGTTATTACCGGTTTACTTAGCGCGGAAGAAAAATTCCAAGCCGCCCAGTCAAATTTAGCCTTGGCCCAAAGGGAGCTGACCTTAACCAAAGCGGGAGCGACCGCGGAGCAAATTGAAGCCCAGGCGGCGCTGACCAAACAGGCGGAAGCTAACGTGTCGGGCTATCGGGCCCAGTTGGCCATTTTCAGGGAAAAGATAAAAAAATCCACTCTTTATTCGCCCGCTAAAGCAAAAGTGGTAAAAATTTGGCTGGAAAAAGGCGAATTTTTCCAGCCCGGCCGGCCGGCAGTTTCCTTGTTTACCCCGGCTTATAAGATTCAAGCTGATGTTTCCGAACTGGAGATCGGAAAAATAAGGGATACCGGCGGCAACGAAGTTGCAATCCGGTTGGACGCCTTTCCTGAAACTGAGTTTCAAGGGAGGATTATTTCAGTTGAGCCGCAGGAAATAATTAAAGACGGAGACAAGTATTACCGGATCAATGTTGAACTGAATGTTTCGGATGAGTATAAAGACCTGATCCGTTCCGGTATGAGCGCCGATCTAACGGTTAAGGTCCTTTCTAAGGAAAATGTCCTGAAAGTGCCGGAGTTGGCTATTTACCGCAAAAACGACCGGCAGTTCGTTAAGGTTTTGGAAAACGGCTTGGAAAAAGAAGTTGAGATTCAAACCGGGATTTCCGACGGCGAATCAGTGGAAGTCGTCAAAGGCCTGCGGGAAGGCCAAACAGTTGTTATCTCTGCGGATTAACTTTAAATTATGAGAAAAAAAGACAACCAGTCAAAAATTGACCCTGTCTGCGGCATTGATTTGGCCGGCTATCCTGAAGTTGGCCGCTTCAACTACCAAGGCCAAGAATTTTATTTTTGCAGCCAAGCTTGCAAGGAGATTTTTAAGAAAGACCCGGTTAAATTTCAAGGAACGCCCTTGATAAAATTAGCCAACATCAAAAAATCTTTCAATCTTGGCAAAGCGGAAACAAAAATTTTAAAAGGGCTTAGTTTTTATGTCTGGCGGGGGGATTTTATTGCCATTGTCGGCCCCAGCGGTTCCGGCAAAAGCACCGCTTTGAATATAATCGGCCTGCTTGACCGGCCAACCGGCGGGAAAATACTTTTGGCCGGCAAAGACGCTTCCTTAATGTCTGATGACGAAAGGGCTCAGTTGAGGTCAAAAATGTTTGGCTTTGTTTTTCAGCAGTATAATTTAATTCCTTGGTTGACCGCCTACGAAAACGCCACCTTGCCTTTGGTTTTTGCCCGCCAGCGGGCCGACGAGAAAGTTGTTAAAAATTATTTTAAAGAACTGGGCTTGGGCAGCCGCCTTCGGCATCGCCCTTTTGAAATGTCAGGCGGAGAGCAGCAGCGGACCGCTCTCTTGCGCGCCTTAATCAACGATCCGGAAATTATTCTAGGCGACGAGCCGACCGGAAACCTTGATTCAGTCACGGGGGATAAAATTTTAAAGATGCTGATTGATTTAAACAGGGAACATGGCAAAACTTTGGTCATTGTAACCCATGACAATCACATTGCCGAAAAAGCCGATCGGATAATTGCCATCAAGGATGGCCAGCTTATTCCCGCCACCGAACTTCATAAAAATATTCACACCCGTTAAAACATGATTAAGAATTTCATTATCCTCACCTTTAAAGGAATCAGATATCGGCCGATAAGAAGCTGGCTGACTATTTTGGGTATTGTTATTGGAATTATGCTGGTGGTTGTTATTTTGTCTTTAGGTAATGGCATTCAAAACGCCATTGGCAAAACTCTGCAGATGTTCGGTTCTGACTTGATTACAATTTTTCCCGGCAAAGAAACCAACCCCTTGGTCGGGTTTTTAGGCGGTCAAAAGTTTAAAGAGAAAGATTTGATGGCCTTGGAAAACATTGAAGGCGTTAAGTTCGTAGTGCCGATGGAAATAGCAACAATGAATGTTGAGTACAAAGGCGAGAAAAAATCAGTAATGATCCACGCCGCGCCGTGGCGAGGGCTGAGGGAAACTTATGAAGAATCGCAAGGCCTTAAATTAGAAGAGGGGAGATGGCCAACTGATGAAAGGGCCAAAGAAGTCGTTTTAGGTTACAAAGCGGTTAACAATCTTTTTAAAAACAAGATTCGGCTTGGCGATGAAATTATCATGAAATCAAAAAAAATGAAGGTGGTTGGCGTTGTTTCCGAAGTAGGAGAACAAATGTCCGACAATCTTATTTTCATATCCTTAAATATTTTTCGGGATATGACCGGCTTAAGGGCGTCTGCCGGCTCGGCTTTCGTCAAAGCTATGCCGGACGCGGACATTAATTTTTTGGCTAAGCAGATAAAATTTCAGCTTTCCAAACAGGAGGTTGTCCGCGATTTTTCGGTTTTGACTCCAGAAAAATCGGAACGGCTGATCGGCAATGTTTTATCGGTGGTTGAGTTGGGCCTGATGACCATTGCCTTAATTTCCCTGATTGTTGGCGCGGTCGGCATAATGAACACGATGTACACCTCGGTTCTGGAAAGAACCAAGCAAATTGGAATCATGAAAGCAATTGGCGCTTCCAGCGACGCTATCCTTTCGCTGTTCTTGCTGGAATCAGGAATGATCGGTTTGGTGGGCGGAATCTTAGGAATTGTGTTCGGCATTTTTACCGCTTACTTAATCGGCTTAACAGCGGCCGGTTTCGGCGTGCGGGGCATTTTTTCTTTTGCTTCGCTGGACTGGATGGGCTTTTTGGTGGTTTTAGTCCTTACTTTCATTATCGGCATAATTTCCGGCGTTTTACCGGCTCGGCAGGCGGCTAAAATGGAACCGGCAGAGGCGTTAAGATACGAATAGATAACTTTTAGTTTCAGATACTAAATTTTTCAAGTAAGCTTTATTTTTTGAAAGCCAATATTGCGGTTTGACATTGGGTTTTTAAACTGTTTTTATGGAATTAAGACGAAAAAAATAAATATGTTATAATAATCGGAAAGGTCGCCCGCTTTATGCGCTTACAATTATTAACGTTTAAAAACTAAAATTTTTATGGATAAAAACCAATTAGCTTCTTTATTAAGTTTAGATTTATTTAAGGAATTGGGGCTGGAAAATATTCCTGCTGAGCAAAAGATGGCTTTAGGGGAAGAGATGATTAAAACTGTTTGGCAGATGATCTTAGTTCGGATTTTGGAAACTTTATCTGACGAAAAAAAGGACAAGCTTTATGATTTAATGAACGCCGGCGAACCGGAGGCGGTCAATGAATACTTAAAGGCCGAAATCCCTGATTATGACAACCTAGTCCAGGAAGAGATTGCCAAATACAAACAGATGCTTGTTGCTAGCGTCAAACAGGGTGATCAAGCTTAAATTTAAGCAAGAAAATCATGGTTGGAAGTCAAGCAAAAGTTTCTCCGGAAGATTTGCAAGCGCTTAAAAAAAAGTTCGCTGATTTTTTAGCGGAAGTAGAGCGGCTGACAAATGAATATGACGACGAGATTGCCGAAATTCTGAAGCAGATTGACGAAAGGAAAATTAAAGAGCTTAAACAACAGCTGGGAGTTAATAATAATTAGAAGTAATTATGTCACCGAAAGAATCTAAAATTAAAAATAAAAAAGAATCCCCCCGCCTCAAAAAAGCCGAAGAAGGCGAAATTGCATTAGAAAAAGAAGAAGCGCTTATCCTAGAGAAAGCAAAAGCGGTTGCCAAGAACGCCTACCAGATGTCAATTGACCGAGTGGAGAATTTAATCCGCGCCGGCGCCTCGGAAGAAGAAATTAAAAAAGCCAAAGAAGCGGGCAATAGTTTTGTCAGCAGCGTGATGGATTTGGGTTACCAGATTTTTGGTTCCAATTTTAACAAGGCTGGCAATTCACTAACCCAAGACCAAAAGCTTAACAATGTCGGCAATCCTAAAATCAATATCAATGTTAATGCCGGCGGGTCTGCAGATTCGGGTCCGGTTCGGGCAGCTGCAAAAACTGAGCCCAAAACCGGTCCGGAACATCCAGCCGAACCGAAAGCGCCGGCTTCGCCGCCGGCGCCGGTAGAGCCAAAAGAACCGCCGCTGCCGGAGAAGCCAAAAGCGCCTGAAAAGCCAGCTGAACCGGAAGCGCCGGAAAAGCTAAAAGAGCCGGTAGAACCGGAAAAGCCGGCCGAACCGGAAGCGCCGAAAGAACCAGCAGAACCGGAAAAACCAGAAACCAAGGAAACGGTTTCAATTGACTACTTTAAGGCCGCCGAACTTTTGTTGGGCGAAGATTTTAGCGGTCTGGACGAAAAGAAAAAGGCAAAAATTTTGCCGGAAATCAAGAAAAAATTGCATGACCCGGAATTAGGTTTCTCCAACCGCGCTTTAGAACAAGCAATGAGCGT
>CAYVGF010000009.1:10677-12066 GCA_964451115.1 uncultured Candidatus Saccharibacteria bacterium | reverse complement strand
ATTGGCGGCTTTGCCGGCGCTCAAGTAGCAGACTGGCTCTACGGCCATGGTTATCTGGCTGGGATTATCGGCGGTGAAAAGGGTGGCGGTGGTACCAGCGGCGGACCCGAACAACCCGGCCCTGGCGGAACAGGCGAAGGTCCGGATAGCGTTATTCAGAAAGCTGTGGTTGGCAAAGGAGAAGGAGTGACTCACGCCCTAAAGCGCCAAATTTTGGACGACCCCAATAAATGGGGTTATAAAGGAAGTTTAGACGACCAAGCAGCTCTGGATAAGTGGGCAACGATAAAGGCCAGGGATATTGCTATTCAAAACCATTATATTGATCCGAAAACCGGCCTGGAAGTTAGAGTGAAAGATATTGGCCCAGTTGGAGCAGAAGGCAATCCCGCTTATTACCTTGACCCTACCGGAAGAGTTTATGAACTGACGCCAAACGCCCAAGGCAGTTACCAGGTTGTTGGCGGGGGAGTCGGCACCGTTAATCCTTATGAGTACCAATTTAAACCTCAAGTTGGAGACCAAGCCGTTCCTTCAGTCAAGGCTCCTGGCGAGATTCCAACAAGAGAAGTTTATTCCGGTTTGGATACTGCTCCTGTTCCAGTTTCTTCGGTGGACCATCAGTCGTTAATAGACCAGCTGACTCAAGCTGCTAAAACTAAGAAGTTTCTGTTTTTCGGCGGTCCGGACGCGGCCCAAGTTCACACCAACTTGACGTCTTTAGTTCAAACCGAAGGCTTAAGCGGCCACCGGGCTGATTTGTTTGTTGATTACCTTACCCAAGGCAAAAAAGTTTCCAGTGACGTTTTGAAGAGATTTTTAGATGACAACGGCCAGTGGAATAACGAAGCCTTCCAAAAAACCATTAGCGCTTTCAAGGAAGCGGTTAAGAGCCACGCTTTGCCCGACAGTTCGGTTTGGCAGCCAAGAAGCTTTGTTATTGGTGGAAATGAAGTGTGGGGATTAATTAGAAAAGTTGGCAAAAACTCGTTTGATTATGTTTTA
Organism: uncultured Candidatus Saccharibacteria bacterium; assembly: GCA_964451115.1. Classification (GTDB taxonomy): domain Bacteria; phylum Patescibacteriota; class Minisyncoccia; order UBA6257; family GWB1-50-10; genus CAYVGF01. The sequence continues at coordinate 11,061 of CAYVGF010000009.1, read as the reverse complement.
GAAGACGGCAGTAAAGGATCCAATGTTCCTGTAAGTATCGTAGGCCGGATGTTGCCCGGTGATAAATAAGCAGTTTGTTGTTTGGTTAATAAATCCAGCTTATTGGAAGCTGGATTTATTTTTAAATTCCAGTTAGGATAAAAACAGCAACTTAACCCAAACAAAAAAGAAAAAAGGAGAAAGGATTGTGATTAAAGTAAAGTTGAATCCGAATTTATTGTCGGAAGAAGCTCAGAAGCTAAAAGAATTTTTATCTTCCCGACTTGTAAATCAAGATCGCGCCATCAAAAAGGTGGTAGAGGCCTACGAGTTGTTTTTATCGCCTTTGCGAAATCCTTATCGGCCGATTATTACCATGCTGGCCTGCGGCCCTTCAGGAGTAGG
>CAYVGF010000009.1:0-10577 GCA_964451115.1 uncultured Candidatus Saccharibacteria bacterium | reverse complement strand
AATATTGGATCCAATCAGATTGCCAAAGCCGTTAAAGGCGTGACTTTCGGTTTCCAAACCGACGCGGTTGACAGGGGCAACTTGGTTTATACTGAGGCGATTAATAAAATCAGAAAGATATTGCCGCCGGAACTGTTAGGCCGACTCAAAAATGATATTGTTGTTTTCCGCCCTTTAAGCAGGGACGATTACTGGCAGATTTTAAACAAATTAGTTGACGAATTCAGATTAAAAATTGAAAAAGATATTAACTTCAGATTGGTGGTAGCTGAAAAAGTTAAAGAAATGATTTTTGAAGAGTCTCTAGATCACCAAGAATTTGGCGCCAGACTAATTAAGGACAAAATAAGGTCTTATCTGGAAGTTCCCTTGGCCCGGATGATTAACAGCGGGCAGGTGGTGATCCGCTCCTGCGTCAAAGTTGAGTTAAGGCGAGGCAAGCTGGAATTTGTGATGAAGAGTGACCAGGAGAGATTGAGAAAAAAGAGAAAGAGGAATATAAATACAGCTAGAAAATAGTTTCTAATTTTTAATCCCCGCTTTAGGCGGGGATTTTTTTAGCTTTGGTTATTTTTTTTAAGCACTTTGTGCAGATCAAAACGGATCCCGTTTTAGTCAGCAGTTTGGTTTTAACCAAGTTAGCTTTTTTCTGCTTTTTTTTGGTGGGGTTATAATGGCCTCTTAGCAGATTTCTTTTTCCGGCCATGATATGCGATTTTCCGCAGTTTGAACAAGCTCTCATAATAAGTAAAAGTTAAACGAATTAGGGCTGTTTGTCAATAATTTACCCCAAAATTACCTCTTTATAAGTTTCGTCGGCAAAGTTAAATTCGTAATATTTGGTGTTTTTCAAGTCGTTGCCGGCTTGAATTATGATTTTGTCATTCGGAAACGGAAGTTTAAAAATAACCGTGCCGCGAGTTGAGCTCATTGGCGGCATAGAATTAAAACTGCCGGCAATTGAAGACGGCAGCTGGGTAATTCCGTTTTCCGGGTCAACAATCAGAATTAATTTGGAAAGGTCGAGCTTGGCGTAGCCGCCTTCGCCGGTCAAAACTTCAACTTTTAGCAAAATAGAGTTGTCACTTTGCCGGACCGCTTGCTCTATCGCCAAAGTGGCTTCCACCAAACTGCCGTCTTTGGCTTGCGCTTCGGTTTTAACGGCGATAGCGGTGGGAATTGATACTGCGGTTACAACTTGCGGTTGCGTTTGGCCGGCTGGCTTAGCTTCCGCAGCTGGTTCAGCCGTTCCGGCTGATTGTTCTCGAAGATTGCCGATTTTGCTTATTTTGTTAATGGAGATTTCAATGGAAGAAAGCTCGTTGTTTAATTGTTTTAGATTGTCCATCAAACCCCAGAAGCCGGCGACGGTAATTATAATTAAGGCTAAAATCGCGATATTAAGCAGATAACTGTTGTTTTTCATATTTTTAAATTTAGGTTATTTAGCTTTTTTATGTTGATTTGGGCGGTTATTAAGTTTATTATAGCACATATGCCTACTGCCAGTTTATTTGGAATTGTTCTTGTTTCGTTTGAGATAATTGTTTTAGTGTTTTCCGTGGTTATTCATGAAGTTTCTCACGGTTTAATGGCCGAGAAATTAGGGGACAATACCGCCCGCTTGGCCGGCCGGCTGACCCTTAATCCCTTTAAGCACTTGGATTTATTCGGTTCTTTTATTTTGCCGCTGATGCTGGCTTTTTTCGGCTTGCCAATTTTCGGCTGGGCCAAACCGGTGCCTTACAACCCTTTTAACCTTAGAGATCCGGTTAAGGGCGGCGGATTAATCGGCGCGGCAGGGCCAATGAGCAATTTAATTGTCGCCGGCTTTTTTGGCTTGTTAATAAGGCTGGCGCCAGCTATGGGATTGGGCATGTTAGCGCCGTTTTTTGGGGTGATAGTTTTCATCAATATTCTGCTTTCAATTTTTAACCTTATCCCTATCCCGCCCTTAGACGGCTCCAAGCTGTTTTATGCTCTAGCTCCGCTTAATTGGCGGCCAATGATTGCCAGCCTTAACCGTTATAGCTTCTTGCTTTTGTTTTTGATTATTTTCTGGGGCTGGCAGTTCATTGTTCCGATTGTTTCCTGGCTTTTCAGCTTGTTTACCGGCATTTCTCTGGGCGCGGTCAGTTTTTAGGTTTAAATTAAAAAAGAAGCGCCGAAATCATTCGGCGCTCGCTGGAAAAATTGTAATTAGTTATCAAGTTGGGTTCTGACTCTCGGATCGTACCTGGCGTCAAAAAAGTATCTGGTGATAATGCCTACCCTTTTAATCTTTCTTGTGTTCCTGAGAAGGTAATACGTGCTGCCGTTTCTTATAAAAACATAAAACCTTTCTTTTGGTTCAAGCTGCAGCCCGAAATAATGCCAAACCTCGTAGTGTTCTTGAGACCTGATAACCGGCCCGTCAACAAGGGAACTTCGGTCATAAGGCGAAATCTTTATTATTGGCTCTGACGGATAGCCGAACCTGATAAAGACGATGCTCCGGTCATCATTAAAATAATTGGCGGCGTAGGTGACTCTTTGGACATAATCTTCCAAACTCATTTTAACTTCCAATAGATTCTCCTCTCGAGACCAGAATTCCAAGAATTTGTCCCATTTTTCCTGGTAAGTGTTGAGTTTTCCTATCTGCTTATAAATTTGGTAAGCAGACGGGCTTAGAAATTTCATAGGCGAGTAGAGCAAGTTCATTTCATTTGCGGCAGTCGGCGGCAGGTGGATCTCAATTGTTTTTTGCCTAACTTGTTGCTGCTGACTGCAACTAAAAAAAATAATCAAAGCTGTTAAAAGGACTAAACCTGATATCGTTTTTGCTTCCAATTTCTTCTCCTTTTTCTTTTGTTTTTACTGCTAATAAAAGCTTAACCCTCTTTTTACCGCCGGGTCAAATTAAGGCCGGGCCAAAATAATTGCTTAAAATGTTGACAAAAAAGTTTTGTTTAGTATGCTAATATCATTAAAAATTTATGCCGACAATTAATCAGTTAATAAAAAAGGGCCGAAAGTCAAAACCCGCCAAGCCGAAAGCGCCGGCGTTGGCTTTTGGTTTCAATAACTTGAAAAACCGGCCTGTCAATTACCCCTCGCCGTTTAAGAGGGGAGTGTGTCTGAAAGTTTTTACTACCACGCCCAAAAAGCCAAACTCAGCTTTGAGAAAGGTGGCTCGGGTAAGATTAACTAACGGCATGGAAATTACTGCTTACATTCCCGGCGAAGGGCACAATCTTCAGGAACACTCCGTAGTGCTGATTAGAGGCGGCCGGGTTAAAGACTTGCCGGGAGTCAGGTACCACATTGTGCGGGGTGTTTTGGACACCGCCGGCGTGGCCGACAGAAAACAGCAAAGGTCCAAATACGGCGCCAAGATGCCTAAAGAAGAAAGCAACTAAAGCTTATTTATCCAGTTACCAGAAGAACAATGAGAAAAAGAAGTTACTTTACCAAAAAACCGCCCCAGCCGGACCAGAAATACAACCGGACGGACGTTGGCTTGTTTATCAATTATCTAATGCAGGACGGCAAAAAGACTATTGCGGAAAAAGTGTTTTACCAGTGTTTGGACCAATTAGCCAAACAAGCTAAAGAGGACCCTCTTAAAGTTTTTGAACAAGCGATTGAAAACGCTTCGCCGGTTTTGGAAATTGTTTCCCGCAGAATTGGCGGCGCTAATTACCAAATTCCCCGCGAGGTGAGGCCGGAGAGGCGGTTCTTTTTGGCTTCCCACTGGATTATTGAAGCGGCCAAAAAGAGAAAGGGCAAGCCGATGCACATCAAGTTAGCGGAAGAGCTAATGAACGCCTTTAAAAACGAAGGGGAGGCAATTAAGAAGAAGCACAATGTGCACCGGATGGCTGAAGCCAACCGCGCCTTTGCCAGTTTCCTAAGGTAATTCTTTTATTAATTTTGAATTTCGGGTTTTTAATTTCGAATCAATTTTTAAATGATCCAATGATTAAATTTCTAGCCATCAATTTCCAACCTACCAAAGGCAAGCAAGCTCGTTTCAGCCCTTTTCGCGCGTCAATATTCGCTCAATTATTATAGTCATTTTTGTTTATCAGTTATTCAAATTATTCATTAGAAATTAGTAAAAATTAGTAATTAGTCATTTTCAAACTTATGCCAAGAAAATATCCAATTGAAAAAATTAGAGACATCGGCATTATTGCCCATATTGATGCCGGCAAAACTACCGTTACCGAACGAATTCTTTTTTATACCGGCATTTCCCACAAGATTGGCGAAGTCCATGAAGGCCAGGCGGTTATGGACTGGATGGAACAGGAGCGGGAGCGGGGAATTACCATTACTTCCGCCGCCACAACTTGTTTTTGGACCCCGATTTACACCCGAATAGGCCAAGAGGACGAAGCCGCCCTTAAAGACTTGAAGGAAAAATATGAACATCGGATTAATATTATTGACACCCCGGGCCACATTGATTTCACCGTAGAGGTTAAGAGGTCTTTGCGGGTTCTGGACGGCGCAGTTGTGGTTTTTGACGGCGTGGCCGGCGTTGAACCGCAATCCGAAACTAACTGGCATTATGCCGATGAGTTTCATGTTCCCCGAATTTGCTTTATTAACAAATTAGACCGGACCGGCGCCGATTTTAACAAAAGTTTGGAATCAATCCACGATCGCCTAACCTCAGACGCGGTGGCAGTTCAAATTCCAATTGGCGCTGAGTCTGACTTTCAAGGAATAGTGGATCTTATTACCCAAAAAGCTTACTACTTTGACGGTGAAAAAGGGGAAAAAATCAGAGTAGAAGACATTCCGGACAACCTAAAAGAGGAAGCGGCGGCCAAGCGCCATGTTCTGCTGGAAAAAATTGTTGAGCACGATGAAGGTTTGCTCCAAAAATACTTAGATAACCAGCCGTTGGCAGTGGAAGAGTTAAAAAAAGTTTTAAGAAAGGCTACCATTGAGCTAAAAATAATTCCGGTTTTGTGCGGTTCCGCGCTCAAAAACAAAGGAGTTCAGAATCTTCTGGACGCGGTTGTTGATTACCTGCCTTCGCCGGCTGATCTGCCGCCGGTTAAAGGCCTAAACCCGAAAACTCACCAGGAAGAAGAGAGGCGACCTGATGACAACGAGCCAGTAACGGCTTTAGCGTTCAAAATTGCTACCGACCCTTATGTCGGCAGCTTGACTTACTTCCGCCTTTACTCCGGCACCCTTAAGAAAGGCACCTATATTCTTAACTCCACCAAAAATTCCCAGGAAAGAATTGGCCGAATTTTAAGGATGCACGCTAACCACCGGGAAGATGTGGACGAAATTTACGCCGGCGATTTAGGGGCGATTGTTGGTTTAAAAAACACTACTACCGGCGATACTTTGGCTGACCCCGACAAGCCGATAATCTTAGAAACCATTACCTTCCCGGAACCGGTTATTTCGGTTCGGATAGAACCCAAAACAAAAGCCGACCAGGAGAAAATGGGGCTGGCGCTTAAAAAGTTAAGCGATGAAGATCCGACTTTTCGGGTTGGCGGTGATCCTGATACGGGCGAAACAATTATTTCCGGCATGGGCGAACTTCATTTGGAAATTATCGTTGACCGGCTAAAGAGAGAGTTTGGAGTGGAAGCCAGCGTCGGCCGGCCGCAGGTTGCTTATAAAGAAACTATTAAGGGATCAGCGGAAGCGGAAGGCAAATACATTCGCCAGTCCGGCGGCCGCGGCCAGTATGGCCATGTTCGGTTGCGTGTGGAGTCCTTAGAGCGGGGAGCCGGCTTTGAGTTTGTAGACGCAATTAAAGGCGGCGTTATTCCCCAGGAATTTATTGCGCCAGTGGAAAAAGGAGTTAAGCAAGCAATGAGCAAGGGTATTCTGGCCGGTTATCCGGTTACTGACGTCAAAGTTACGCTTTATGACGGATCTTACCACGAAGTTGACTCTTCTGACATGGCTTTCCAGATTGCCGGCGCCATGGCTTTTCAAGAAGCGGCCAAACAGGCCGGGTTGGTTTTACTGGAGCCAATCATGAAAGTGATTGTAATCGCGCCGTCTGAATTTTTGGGCGACATTACCGGCGATTTGAACTCTAAACGGGGCAAGATTAACTCAATGGAAGAAAGGGATAAAGTAAGGGTAATTGAGGCGTTGGTGCCATTGGCGGAAATGTTCGGTTACTCAACCGCAATCCGCTCTATGACCCAGGGCCGGGGCCACTTCAGCATGGAATTTGACCATTATGAAATTGTGCCCCAAAACATCACCGAAACCCTTATCAGCGCTAAAAATTAAAGTTTGTTTTTCAACTTTAATCAGTTTCCGCCTTTAGCCTTAACGGCATTTGCTAGAAAGGAAAAAAAATGAAATAATATATTTTAAAAGTCGTTTTTATCATTAATTAACACATTTAAAAAAAATGAAAAAAAGTTTAATTTACCTAATTGGCCTTATTATTATCTTAGTGGTCGGATTTATCGTCTTCAATAAAGGGCCGGAAGCTCAGGCTCCTCAGCCAACCGCCACTTCTACGCCGGCTGAAAGCCAACCGGCAGCTGATGGCGTCGCCAACCCTGACATTCCGGAAGCGGAAGCGCCAGCTGCGGCCAATACTTTTACCGTGGTTTACTCCGACAGCGGCTACTCGCCTTCGGTTTTGACGGTCAAAAAAGGGGATACGGTTGTTTTTGAGAACCAAAGCTCCCAGAGCGTTTGGACCGCTTCTGATATCCACCCAATTCATTCAGCTTACAGCGGCAGCAGTTTGAATGAACATTGTCCGGATCCGGCCAATGCCTCCTTTGACGCCTGCAGAGTTTACGCGCCGGGAGAAAGCTGGTCGTTTACTTTTAACAAAGTTGGCAGTTGGCAGTACCACAACCATGTTTTTGCCGCTCACGCCGGCACGGTAGTTGTAGAAGAGTAATAAATTTAGACTTAGAGAGTGGTTTGCCGGGACCATTGATTTTAGCCTTCAATGGGTTAAACTTATACTCAAATGGCTAAAGACAGCGATCTTATTAAAGACAATGTTGATATAACGGATGTTATTAAGTCTTATATCAACCTTCAGCCAGCCGGCAGAAATTTTAAGGCCTTGTGCCCGTTTCATCAGGAAAAAACTCCTTCTTTCATTGTTTCGCCAACTAAAAAAATTTGGCATTGTTTTGGCTGCGGACTGGGCGGCGACGTGATTAAATTTGTAATGCTGTATGAAAATTTGGATTTTCCGGAAGCTCTTCGCCTTTTGGCCGACAAGGCCGGCATTAAAATTTCATCTTATGCCAGCCGGGACCAAAAGGCGTTTGAAGTCCTTTACCAGATTAACCAAGCCGCAAAGGAGTTTTATGCCCAAAACTTAACTCAGCAGCCGGCAGTTATGGAATACCTAACCAAGCGGGGACTGAGTCGGCAGACAATTGAAGAGTTCGGTTTAGGTTACGCGCCGCCCGGCGACAAGCTGACGCTTCACCTTATTAACGCCGGCTTTCGGGTTGATGACATCATCAAAGCCGGCCTTTCCTTTAAAAGCGCCGCTGGCTTGTTTCGCGACCGCTTCGCCGGCCGGATAGTTTTTCCCATTATCAACGAAACCGACCGGACAGTCGCTTTTACCGGCCGAATTTTCAATGATTCCGCAAACGATCAAGCTCCTAAGTATCTCAACAGCCCTGAGACTCCGATTTTTAACAAATCAAAACTTCTTTACGGCTTGGTTAAAGCCAAACCTCACATTCTCAAAGAAAGGTCTGTTTTGCTGGTAGAGGGGCAGATGGATTTCTTGGCGTTGTGGCAGGCGGGAATTAAAGCTGTCTTGGCTGTCTCCGGCACCAGTTTGACCCGCGAACACCTGGTTAAAATTAAGCGGCTGGCTGACAATTTAATTTTTAGTTTTGACAATGACAGTGCCGGCGTTAAAGCAATTGAACGAAGCCTGGAGACGCTGACCGGTTTTGATTTTTTGCTAAAAACCGTTGACTGGGGGAGTTATAAAGATCCGGCTGAAGCCTGCTTAGCCGATCCTAAATTTGCCAAAGCTGCCCTCAAAAAAGCCCGGCCTGTTTATTTGGCTTTGTTTGAACATTATTTTAAGGATCAGGAGCTTGACTCAAGGAACAGCCAGTTTAAAAAAACAGTGAGGTCAATGCTGAAAATCATCAGCCGGTTGGCCAGTTCTATAGAACAGGATACTTGGCTGAAGGCCTTGGCGGAATTTACCGGCATTTCCGAACTGGCTCTCCGGACAGAACTCTCAGCTTTGGAAGAATATCAAGCTGACACTAATTTTCGCCCGGATGCGTCGGCTGGAGAATCATCAGAAGTTCCGGACCGGATAGATCTTATCGCCCGCCGTCTGGCGCTGTTGACCCTTAATAGCGCCCATGCTTTAGATGCGGTAAGGGCCAATCTTGATTTTCTGCCCGCTAAATACCGGTCGGTTGTGGAAAAAGGGGGTTCCAACGAAGGCCAGTTTTCCAATTCTGACATTTTGGATTTAGAGTCCACTTATGTTTTAAGCAATTTTACCAGCGAAGCTGATTTACAGGCCGAGTTGTCAGATTTGATCAAACAGCTTAAACTGGAAAGCCTGAAGAAGAAGAGGGCGGAGATTAAGCGCAAACTGCGCTTGGCTGTCAGCAACCGCCAGGAAAAGGAGGCCAAAGAGTTTCTGGCGGCATTTTCGGAAATATCCCGCCAGATAGAATCTTTGTCTTGTTCGTAAAATCTTAAAATTTTGATAATATTAAGCTAACAGCTGAGAGTTAAAATTAATAATTAACCTTTTTATTTTTATGGCTAAAACCAAACAATCCGCCAACAAAAAACGGCGCAAGCGCTGCCCTAAATGCGGCCGCCTGTTTAATAATTTAAATATCCATTTGGCTGTCCACAAAAAGAAAAACTCGGCTTCAACCTCTTCTAAAAAGCCAAAATTAGAAAAAAGAAAAAAGCCGGTTCGGGATACAGCCGCGCCGATTATCAAATCTAAACTTAAAAAAAACAAGGAAGAGTACGAAGAGTCTCTCAAAGCCCTGATTAACCGGGTAAAGCCAAGGGGGTTTGTAACCGACACTGAGATTCTTAATTTTTTCCCCCGCATTGAAAACAATTTGTCCTTTCTGGATAAAATTTACGAAACCCTTGATAAAAACGGCATCAAGGTAATTACCTCATCGCCGCTTTTAACGACCGCCGATGAGGAAATTAACATTCGGGAACTGAAAGCGGCGACCAAGCTGACCCAAAACGTGCCGGATGTTGTCCAGATTTACCTGAAAGAAATCGGCCAAACCCCGCTTTTAAACAGGAAAGAAGAAAAAGTTCTGGCTAAAAAAGTGATGGAAGGCGACGAAGAGGCCCGGCAAAAGCTTATTAAAGCCAATCTGAGGCTGGTTGTTTCCTTGGCCAAGCGTTACGCCAACCGCTCGCCCCATCTGAGCATTTTGGATTTAATCCAGGAAGGCAATATCGGGCTGGCCAAGGCGGTGGAAAAATTTGATTACCGCAAGGGGTTCAAATTTTCCACTTACGCTACCTGGTGGATTCGTCAGGCGATTACCCGCGCTTTGGCTGATTACTCCCGCACTATCCGGATTCCGGTGCACATGGTGGAAACCATTACCAAATACACCCAAAAGAAGCGGCAACTGATGCAGGAACTGGGGCGGGAGCCCTCGCCGGAAGAAATTGCCGCTGAGATGGGCTTGAGCGTGGACAAGGTAAGGTACATCCAAAAAATTTCCCAGGAAGTGAGATCCTTGGAATCGCCCATTGGCGACAGTGATGACGATTCCACCCTTTCTGATTTAATCAAAGACGAACAGACCCTTTCACCGGAAGAAGCTGCCAACCAGGCGCTTTTAAAGGAGCATATTCGGGAAGCCTTGGTTAACCTGACTCCCCGGGAGCAGAAAATACTTTCAATGCGGTTCGGGCTGGACGACAACATCACCCACACCCTGGAAGAAGTGGGTAAAGTTTTTGGCGTTACCCGGGAAAGAATAAGGCAGATTGAAGCCAAGGCTTTGGAGAAAATAAGGTTCAATAAAAAATCAATCAAGCTGGAAGGATACTAAATAGCATAATGCAACAAGTATCTAGTATAATGCATAAAATAAATACGAAGTTCGAAGCACGAAATCCAAAAAAGTACAAAATCCGAGTCTGCTGGTTAGCAGATGAAACTTCAAAGGGAGGTGAAAAGGTGTCAGGAACCTTTTTACAAAGCCCCACTATCGGTTCGATTTAGTATGGCGCGATAAGGATTAAGCATTAAGCAATAAGCAATGAGCATTAAGCAATAAGTATTAAGCAATAAGCAGTAAGGATAAAGTATAATGCGGTTTTGGAAATCCGAAATTCAAAGCACGAAATCCCTACCTGCCGCCTGCCTGACGCCTGCCTGCCGGCAGGCAGGGTAGACAGGGCAGGCAGGGCAGACAGTGATTTTATCTGTAATTTGTCATTTGACATTTGGAATTTGTCCATTCTCCCTAATTTCCCGAGGTGTCGGGGTAAGCTAAACAAATCCTAATATCTAAATTCAAAATATAAAACACTGAGCAATTTCCAGATTCCAATAAAAAAAGCGGGCGAAGCCCGCT
>CAYVGF010000008.1:0-19838 GCA_964451115.1 uncultured Candidatus Saccharibacteria bacterium | reverse complement strand
GGATGATTATTGTCAGGCAAAGAGGCACTAAATTTCACCCTGGCCAAAATGTTAAATTGGGGCATGATTACACAATATACGCCGTCAAAGAAGGCAAGGTTAAGTTTACTACCAAAACCAAGGTTAACTTCAACGGTCAAAAGAAAAAAGTAAAAGTGGTTAATGTTATCTAACAGCTGATCTCCTTTTACCGTTGAAAGCCGCTGTTTATCAGCGGTTTTTGTTCCGGTTTTATTGACAAGCTGACAACAGTAGTTTAAACCTAAAGAAGCTGCTTAAAACTAAACAAAGGAGGGACCATTGAAACAAACAGAATCATTAGAACGGTTTTTAAAATACTTAAAAAAAGAGGAATCGGAAACCAACAAAAAGATCGAAGCAATAAAAAACCTAGCGGTTATTGAGTCGATAATTAAACTCAACTCTTCCCAAACACAGTTATCCTTTCTGAAAAAACGCTACAGAAAACTTCTTCAAGAGATAGATTCGTTAACTGATCTGGAAATTAGATACCAAAACATATCCAACGAATTAAAGCCAATTATTGAAGAACGATACCGGGAACTGCTCCCGGATTACCTGGGTAGGGTTTCCGGCCTGCGAAATTTAGAGGACCGGTATAAAAACTGCCCATCCAAATTCAGAGAAATTATTGAAAAAAGATACGGCGAGGTTCTTGCCAATTATCTAAAGCGGGACAACCTTGATCTTGAAGACGTAATATATATCTACCCAGGACTGCCAAAGTTTAAGCCGGTTATAAAAGAAAAAATTGAAGAACTGCTGCAAACCATCAACTCGCCCACTGAAATTGAACGGCTGGCAAACGTCTTAATGATGTGCCCGCCAGACGAATTAAAAGATTTGATCGAAGAAAAATACGAGAAAGTTTTAAGAGAGTATTTGAGAAAAACAGATTCCCCGAAAAAACTGATTGTTATATACCGGCACTGCCCGGATAAATTGCAATGTCTGATTGAAAAAAGATTTGACGAGTTGCTCTCAATCTGCGCGAAAAATGAAAATCCCTTCTCAGAACTGGAAAATATCTACCGAGGCTGCGCCATCTTCCCTATTTTGGGTATTATAACGAGAAAATGGTATAAACATGTGTTGCCTTCTTATTTGTCCCAACTGAATTACAAACAGTTGAAAAAATTTTACAAAAACTCCCCCATGAAAGAGGAAATTGCAGAAGTAGCCAGCGACTTGTTAAAAAAATAACAAACAACTCCTTTTACCGCCGTCCAAACGGCGGTTTTTTATTTTTAAGGCAAAAAACTGAAGGCGCGTTTTTAAAAATCCAAGATTAAACTTCTTGCCGCTTGTCAAAAAATTAAAAACAGGATAAGCTGAAATTAATGGCAGTTGATTTAGACGATTTTTTAGCAAAACAAAGGCGGGAAGCCGAAGAAAGAGACGCTAAGCGGCGGGCTGGCAAACTGGGAATGAGTTATCTTGACCTCGTTTCCGTGGGCGTGCCAACCGAAATTGACGCAATGAAAATAGTTGACGAACAAAAAGCCCGCGCCGCCCTTTTGACCCCTATCCAGGTTGTCGGCAAAAAATTGGTCGTAGCAGTTTACGACCCCAATAAAAAAGAAACGACTGAGCTAATCAGCGAACTAAAGAAAAAATACGACCTTACTGTTGCTATCACCTCGCTGTCAGGGCTGAAGCACTCTTGGAGCTATTACCAATACGTTAAAAAACCCGGAAAAGTGATTACGGGCGCGGTGACCATTGGAGAAAACGAGGATCTTAAAACTAAAATTCAATCCATTGAAGATCTCGCCGCCGCCATTGAAAACTTTAAAAACCCGCAAACCTCAAAACTGCTGGAAATAATCCTAAGGGGCGCAATGGCGCTTGGCGCCTCGGACATCCATCTGGAGCCTAGCAGTTCTTTCAACACCTTGCGGCTAAGGATTGACGGCCTGCTGCATATTGCCACTCAAAAAATAACCGCCAAACAGCACCATTCTTTAATTACCCGCATCAAACTGCTCTCAGGATTAAAGCTCAACATCACCGACGAGCCGCAGGACGGCCGCTTTTCCATTAAACTGAAAGACCGGGAAGTGGAAATTAGAACTTCCCTTATTCCTTCCGAGTACGGCGAAACAGCGGTTTTGAGAATCTTGGACCCCAAATCGCTGAAGGTTAATTTAGAAGAACTGGGGTGGCGTAAAGACGATCTGCAGATTGTAGAAGCGGAAATTAAAAAGCCCAACGGCTTGATTCTAAACACCGGCCCTACCGGCTCCGGTAAAACAACAACGCTTTACGCTTTTCTGAGGAGGATAACCAGCACCGAGATAAAAATAATCACCGTGGAAGACCCGATTGAGTACCACCTGCCGGGAATCTCCCAAACCCAGGTGGATCCGGCAGCGGGTTATACTTTCGCCAGCGGCTTGAGATCTATTCTGCGGCAGGACCCGGATGTAATCTTGGTTGGTGAGATTAGAGATAAAGAAACGGCCGAAATTGCCCTAAACGCTTCTCTAACCGGCCACTTGGTTTTCTCAACTTTGCACACTAACGACGCTGTCGGCGCCGTGCCGAGACTGATTGATTTAGGGGTAAAAGTTAATATTTTAGGGCCGGCGCTCAGTTTGGTTATCGCCCAAAGGCTGGTGCGCAAGCTGTGCGAAAAGTGCAAAGTGCCAATTGAAATCAGCGAAGAAACAAAATCGGAGATAAAAAAATTCATTGACAACCTGCCGCCAAGAGTTGATAAAAGCGATTACCAAACGTTCCAACTATATAAACCGAAAGGGTGCAAAGACTGCAACAACTTGGGTTATAAAGGCCGAACCTCAATTTTCGAGCTGTTTTTGATAACTGAGGAAGTGGAAAACTTAATTTATAAAAATCCGACTGAACTGGAAATTAAAGAAGTGGCCCGCCAGCAAGGAATGGTCTTGGTCCAAGAAGACGGAATTTTGAAAGCCTTAAAAGGAATTACCAGCATTACGGAAGTGGAAAGGCTAACCGGATCAATTAAGTGGCTGAAAGTGGACCGAGAAGAACCTCAAAAATAAAAAAATTCCACCATAGACCTGTGGGCAGATAAGCAAACCAGGCAAATCTTTGACCGGAAACACCGGCAAAGACTAGGAAGCTTCCTGAGGATATACCCAGCCTGAGCCAAGTAGTCCTGAATCTAAGGAAACTCCCAATCTGCCCACAGGTCTATGATGAAATTTTCTAGTCAGATATTAACATAAATAAAATTATTTGTCAATACCATATCACTATGAACGATCTTAACAACGACACCGCTTTAAGGCCCCAAACTTGGCAAGAGTACATCGGCCAAGGGAGCGTTAAAACCAGCTTGAAGCTGATGATAGAGGCGGCAAAGCAAAGAAACGAAGTCTGCGACCATTTGTTGTTTTACGGCCAGGCGGGGTTGGGCAAAACCACCCTCGCCTATCTCGTCGGCCAGGAAATGGGCGCCAATATTAAAACAACCTCCGGTCCGGCGCTGGAAAAAACCGGCGATCTGGCTGCCATTTTAACAAATTTAGAGCCTTATGAAATCCTTTTCATTGACGAAGTCCACCGCCTCAATAAAACGGTTGAGGAGCTCTTATATCCGGCGCTGGAATCAAGGCGGCTTCATTTAATAATCGGCAAAGGGCCGACCGCCAAAACCATTTCCCTGGAACTGCCGCCCTTTACGGTGGTGGCGGCAACAACCAAGGCCAATATGATCTCAGCGCCGCTGAGATCGCGGTTCGGCGCAATTTTTAAGCTGGATTTTTACAGCGAAGAAGATATCGAGCAAATTATTAAGCGGTCGGCAAAAATTTTGGGCGTGGAGATATCTGCCAAAGCGGCTAAACTGCTGGCTAAAATCTCCCGGTTTACCCCCCGAACCGCCAACCGCCTTCTAAGGCGCTGCCGGGACTGGGCCCAGGTCCACAATAAAAACAAAATTGACGAAGAAACGGTTAAAAACACAATGGTGATGCTGCAGATTGACTATCTAGGATTGGAAGAAGTGGATCGGGAACTGCTAAAAACAATTATCCATAAGTTTAAAGGCGGGCCGGTTGGGATTAGGTCTTTAAGCGCGGCTTTAAACGAGGAAGAAGGGGTAATTGAAGATGTCTACGAACCTTTCTTGATAAAGCTGGGGCTGATTCAAAGAACGCCCAACGGCCGGGTTGTTACCTTGAAAGCTTACGAACACTTAGAACAATTAGGGATCAATGCCAACACTAACGCCCGAATTATTTAATTTGGATACCGTCTCCAATTCTCCCAACGAGACTAAAAAAATAGCTAAACAGCTGGCCGGCAAGATAAAAAAAATTAAGCCGGCTGCCGCCTTGGTGGTAGCTTTGGAGGGAAATTTAGGCGCCGGAAAAACCGTTTTTGTCAAAGGGTTGGCGCAAGGATTGAAAGTAGAGGCTAATCCTGTCAGCCCGACTTTTGTTTTAATGCGCTCATACCAAATCAAAGAGCCGAAAACAAAGTTTAAAAACTTGATTCACATTGACGCTTACCGCCTTAAATCAAAGAAAGAAGCCGCGATCCTTGGTTGGGAGCGCTTAACTGCCAATCCCCAAAACCTTATTGTGATTGAGTGGCCGGAAAAGTTAAAAAACTTAATTCCTCCAAACGCGGTCTTTGTTCGGTTTGACCACCTGACCAAACCGAACCAAAGGCGTATAATCATAAGTAACCATGCCCAACCCAACAAAAAAAGGTGATAAAAAAATTATTTTAATTGACGCTAATTCCTTTATTCATCGCGCTTTTTACGCCCTGCCGCCTTTAACCAATAAACTGGGGCAGCCGATTGGAGCTCTGTTTGGTTTGGTTAACACCTTAGTCAAAGCAATCCAAACTGAGCGGCCTGATTATATTTTTGCCGCTTTTGACACGCCGGCGGAAACTTTCCGGAAAAAGGAGTATAAAGAATACAAAGCCCACCGCCCGCCAACGCCGCCAGAACTGGTTGTTCAACTCAAAAAAGCGCCGGAAGTCTTTAGTAGTTTCGGTATCCCGGTTTTTGACAAAGCAGGCTACGAAGCGGACGATATTATCGGAACCTTGTCGAAAAAACTAATCCGAACCGGCCGAAAAGTGATAATCTTAACCGGCGACCTTGACGCCCTCCAGTTGGTAAAAGGGAATCAAATAAAAGTAATGGTGCCCAAACGCGGCCTTTCGGACATTAAGCTTTACGACGAAGAGGCGGTGAAAGAAAGGTTTGGCCTGCCGCCGAAACTGCTGCCCGATTTTAAGGGATTAGTCGGCGACAAATCGGACAATATTCCGGGAGTGCCCGGCATAGGCCCAAAAACCGCCGTTAAAATACTGGCGGGTAAACCACTGGAACAAGCAATTAAATCTTCAACTAATCCCAAACTGGCAGAATTTAAAGAGCAGGCCCTGCTTTCTAAGCGCCTTGCTACCATTGACCGATCGGTGCCAATCAAATTTAATTTCAAATCATACCGCCCCCTGCCGGCTCTCAACTCTCCAAAACTTATAAGTTATCTGAAAAAAATGGGGTTCTACAGCATCGCCAACCGGATCACTGCAAACAGTCAGCCCAAAAAACAGAACAAGAAAGTTTCGGCGCCTACTGTTATCACTGAGGACGAACTAACCCAAACCAGAAACCTGTTTTCCAACTTAACTCTGCCGCCGGCCTTAAACAGCCGAAAAACAAAGGTGGCACTCAGCTGGAAACCGATAATAAAAGAGGCTTTGCGGCAGCACGCGCAAGTTAGAGATCCTATTTTTGACATTAAAATAGCCGCATGGCTTATCAATCCCGACATAAAAAATATCAGCCTTGAATATTTGACCAAGTTTTACCTCAACCACCCTCCCGGCAACAAAAAGAAGGATTTAGCCGATCTCTACTCTATCTTAAGCGGGCAGTTAAACCAGTTTGAGCTTGGCTTTGTCTTTAATAAAATTGAACTGCCTTTAATCAAAGTGCTGGCTAAAATGGAGTTAAAAGGGATTAAGATAGACAGGCAACAGGCTCAAAGGCTCTCAAAAGAGGTGCAAAAAGAAATTGAGCTGCTTGCCCGCGAGATTTTTCAAAAAACCGGCCTTAAGCCCAACCTCAACTCGCCGCGCCAAGTTGGAGAATTGCTTTTTGAACACCTCCACCTCAAACCGCCGGCAAAAAACTGCAAGACAAAAACCGGCCAGTATAAAACCGATGAAACTACCCTGCGCCAGATTGAAAACCAGCATCCGGCTGTCAGCTTAATTTTAAAACACCGGGAATTAAGCAAAATTCTTACTACCTACCTCCTGCCGCTAAGCAAGGTTGAATCCGACCGGGTTCACACCACCTTCCTTCAGACCGCCACTGCCACCGGCCGTCTGGCTTCGGAATCTCCCAATCTGCAAAACATTCCAAATGATGCCGTTTGGGGGCCAGCTATCCGAAACATGTTTGTCGCGGAAGAAGGATTCAGTTTAACCGCTTTTGATTATTCCCAGATTGAACTAAGAATTTTAGCTTCGGTAAGCGAGGATAAGAACATGATCTCGGCGTTCCGCCAAAACACCGACATCCACAAATTGACCGCCGCCCGAATTTTCGGCTTGGATATAGACAAGGTTGACCAAGAGAAAAGGCAAATCGCCAAAACGCTAAACTTTGGGATAATCTACGGCATGGGCGCCAAATCTTTCAGCCAAACCAGCGGCTTAAGCCTGGAAGAAGCGAAAAAATTCATTCAAAAATACTTCCATGATTTTCCAAAAGTTAAGGAGTGGCAGAACAAGGTTATCCAACAAGTTCAATCAGAACAGATGGTGCGCAACCTAAACGGCCGCCTGCGGTTTATTAAAGCTTTGGGAGCGATGGATCGGGCTGCGATTAACATGCCCATTCAAAGTTTGGGAGCTGACATCATCAAACTGGCAATGATTGAGGTGGATAAATTAATTTCTGCCAAAAAAGGATGGGAAAACAAAATATTTCTCCTGCTTTCCATCCATGATGAATTGATTCTGGAAATTAAGAATGATATTATTGACGAAGCAATACCGATTTTAAAAGAAATTATGGAAAACATTTACCCATTAAAGGTTCCTTTGGAAGTTAAGGTTAAAAAGGGAGCCAACTGGGGTGAAATTAAATAAATTCGTGGACAATAATCTTAATAAACTCAAGTTTTTAGGAATAGCTGTTTTTGTTGTTTTGACCCTGACTGGGCTAGCTTCGTTTTTTACTAATTTGTCTTTTGAGTCGTTCTTCAAAATGTCAGTTGCTGTTATTGGAGTTGCATTCTCTTTGGTGTTTTTAATAGTAAAAACCACAATTAAAGAATCGTTTTCTCCGACCCGTTCAAAAATTGACAGTCCGGATAAAATCAAGTTTGAAACCTTGTTTAAAAATGCCCGGGAAGGCGTTGTTATCCATTCGCCTGACTTTAAAATCCTAAGCATCAACCCCGCCGCTGAGAAAATATTTAATCTAAAAAGCAAAGAGGTGATCGGCAAAAAAATAACCCCCGCCCTCGCCAAGGACGAAAGGTTTAAAACCTTTGTGCAGGTTATTTTTCCGTCTTTGGCGCCGACAATGAAACAGCTTTCAACCGCCGACTGGCCCCAGGTTATTGATATTGAAACCGACTCCCCAAAACTGAACCTGTTGGTTACTTCCGACCGGATTGTTAACCAGCAAAACAAAGTGACCGGCTTTATCAAAATTATTAACGACCACACCAGAGAACAAAACATTTTAGAATCCAAAAGCGACTTTATCACTACCACCGCCCACCAGCTGCGCACCCCGCTAAATGCCATTAACTGGGCGCTGGAAAGCCTGCAAACTTCTGTCCAAGAACCAGCGGCCCGGGAAACAATTCAACAAGGGCTGGCCTTGTCCCAGCGGGCCTTAAAAATCATCAACGATCTGCTGGACGTAGCGCAGTTGGAGGGGGGTAAATATAACTTCACATTCAGCGAGATTGACTTGGATAACTTAATAAAAACTATCGTCAATGACGCTCAGCCAATCGCTAAAGAGCTGGGCATTAAGCTCAACTACAGCGGTTACGGCCGGCCGGCAACAGTCTACGGCGACGCCAACCGCCTTGGAGTGGCAATCTCCGCCTTAATTGACAACGCTTTAAAGTACAACACCAAAGACGGGGCGGTAAACGTTGAACTCCGCCAACAGTCTCCTGATTTTGTCCTAGTTAAAATCAGCGACACCGGCGTTGGAATTCCAATAGAAGAACAGAAAAAAATATTCAGCAAATTTTACCGGGGAGAAAGCGCAAAGCGGATTGACCCCAACAGCAGCGGCTTAGGGCTTTATATAACTAAAAACATTATTGAGCGCCACGGCGGAAAAATTTGGGTAGAGTCAGTCCCCCAGAGGGGAACCACATTTTATTTTACAATTCCCACCAATAAAAATCTGGTTCCGTCCCAATAAAACTATGGCCGGCCATAACAAATGGAAACAAATAAAAGATCGGAAAGCGGCTCAAGACAAGAAAAAAAGCCAAGTTTTTTCCAAGATCGTCCACGCTATAACTGTAGCGGCTAAAAATGGCGGGGCTGACCCTAGCCTAAACCCGACTTTAAAGTCCTTAATCGCCCAAGCGAAAGCGGCTAAGGTTCCGAGTGAGAATATCAAACGGGCAATCCAAAAGGCAACCGCCGCCCAGTCAGGATTAGAAAGCATTACCATTGAAGCTTACGGAATAGGCGGCGCGGCAATTATGGTTGTTGCCCGCACTGACAACCGCAACCGAACCATTCAAGAAATTAAAACCGCGCTCAACGAACTCAACGGCAAATGGGCAGAACCAGGCAGCGTACGGTGGGCATTTGAAAAAAACTCAGCTAACGAGTGGCAGCCAAAATTTTACCAAACCCTGCCGCCGGAGGAATTTGCCGAAAACCAAAAATTAATTGAAGCGCTCTCAGCCCTGCCGGACGTAGAAAAAGTTTACTCCAATGCAAAGCAAGAAAATTAAAGTTATCGGCATTGATCCCGGTTCGTCCCGAATTGGTTTTGGAATTATTGAAAAGAACGGTTCCCGACTCCAATACCTTGCCAGCGGAACAATTGATATCAAGCCTAACGCCGACCCAACTAAAAACTTGGCTATTATTAGCAAAGCAATCTCCGAAATTGTCAAAAAACATAAGCCTGATATAGCGGGGGTAGAAACGGTTTTTTTCTCCAAAAACAAAAAAACCGCTATCAAAGTAGCGGAAGCGAGGGGAGTTGTTCTTAATTCTTTGTTAGGCGGAGGGTTGAAAATTATCGACATCGCGCCAACTAAAGTGAAATCGCTTATTGCCGGCAGCGCTAGAGCTTCTAAAAATGATGTGGTGGAAATGATTAGGTTTTACATTGATCTGCCGGATAAAAAAATGCTGGACGACGAATCTGACGCCCTGGCAATTGCGATTGTTGCCGCCAGTATTTTTACCGATATTGACATTTGATTTCTTTTAGATATACTTGCCGCCAGAATAAAAGAAATAATCCGTTAAATGACGGAAAGGTCGATGAAATCTTTTTAAATTATATGCTGACCTTTGAAACCCAAAAAGACAACTTGACTAAGTTTTGGATGGAAGACGAAGAAGTGTGGGATGACGAGGAAGAAAAAAATATTGACGAACTGGAAACGGAAGAGGAGATAGGTTTGGATGATGATTACGACGATTTTGAAATTGAGTAAACAAATACAACCGGCCCCAAAAAACATTTACCAGCGGGGCCGGTTTTTGTTAGAATACTAAAATGGCCAAAAAGAAAAAAAATAAAAAGCATAAGTGGATTCTAGTTTTTTCCGTTTTGTTTTTATTGTTTGCTTTAAGCGCCACCTCTTTAGCGGTATACCTGTTCATCACCATTAGGCAGCTGCCGCCGCTGGACCAGTTTAATTCCCGGCAAGTAAGCCAAACCACTAAAATATTTGACCGTACCGGAAAAATTCTCCTTTACGAGGTTTACAATAAAGAAAAAAGGACAATTATCCCTTTTGAAGAAATCCCGGATTACCTAAAAGAAGCCACTTTAGCGGCGGAAGACGCCGAGTTTTACTCCGAACCGGCGTTTGATTGGAAAGCGATTTTAAGGGCGGTAATTGTAAACATTAAAAAGAGGGGGTTCGTCCAAGGCGGATCTACCATAACCCAACAGTTGGTTAAAAGCGTTTTTCTAACCCCGGAAAAAACCATTACTAGAAAGTTAAAAGAGTTGATTTTGGCCATTAAGCTTGAATCAAGGTACAGCAAGGATGAAATATTTGCCGCCTACCTTAACCAAATCCCTTACGGCTCAAACGCTTACGGCGTGGAAGCGGCGGCTCAAACTTATTTTAATAAATCCGCTAAAGACCTGACTTTAGCCGAAGCGGCAATAATCGCCGCCTTGCCGAAAGCGCCAACATATTACTCTCCGTGGGGAAGCCACGTGGATGAGCTTTTAAACCGGAAGGACTATATTTTAGACCGAATGTACCAGTTGGGCTTTATCTCTCAAGACGAGCTGGTTGAAGCCAAAAAGGAAAATGTCAGAAAAAAATTTTCCTACCCTTCAATCGGTTCAATTAGGGCTCCTCATTTTGCGCTTGCGGTTAAAAATTACCTTATCAACCGCTATGGGGAAGATCTCGTCTCGCGCGGCGGATTGAAAGTAATAACCACCTTGGACTGGGAGATTCAACAAAAAGCGCAAGCGGCGGTAGCTAAAGGCGCCTTAAGTAACGAAGAAAAGTATGGCGGCAAAAACGCGGCAATGGTAGTCCAGGATCCAAAAACCGGCCAGATCTTAGCCTTGGTTGGCTCCCGAAACTATTTTGATCCGGAGATTGACGGCAAGTTTAATGTAGCGACACAAGGACTGAGGCAGCCCGGATCGGCCCTAAAACCCTTCGCTTACCTTACGGCCTTTAGCAAGGGTTTTAGCCCTAAAAGCGTGGTTTTTGACGTCCCCACCGAGTTTGTCTCCAATAATCCTGACTGCCCGCCGGTTATTACTTACCAATCAAGCACTAACAAGGACTGTTTTAATCCGGAGAATTTTGACGGCGCTTTTCGGGGGCCGGTTTCTTTTGAAACCGCCCTTTCTCAATCAATCAACGTCCCTTCTGTAAAAGTCCTTTACTTAGCTGGTTTTGATAATGTGCTAAACAATCTTCATAAATTCGGGATTACCACTTTAAACGAAAGGTGGCGCTACGGGCTGTCTTTGGTTTTGGGCGGTGGTGAAGTAAGGTTGGTTGATTTAGTCAACGCTTACGCTACCCTGTCCCAAGAAGGGGTAAAACACAACCAAACCATGATTTTAAAGATAGAAAACAGTAAAGGGGAAGTTCTGGAACAATATCAAGACCAGGCGGAAAAAGTGTTTGACCCCCAGCCGGTTAGGGAAATAAATAAAATTCTCTCTGATATTAATTTGCGGTCCGGCTTGTTCCACAGTAGTTTAAATATGACCATCTTCCCTGGCAGAGAAGTAGCTTTGAAGACCGGAACCACCAACGATTATCGGGATGCTTGGGCGATTGGGTATACCACTGATCTAGTGGTTGGGGTTTGGGCCGGCAACAACGACTACACTCAGATGCACCGCGAAGGCTCAAGTATTTTAGCCGCGGTGCCTATTTGGAGCGATTTCCTTAAAAACTTATTCCAAGACCGGCCCGATCTCGGCAAAGAGCCGTTCAAGATGCCGGAATCAAAACCTTTACCCAATAAACCAATGTTAAACGGCGAAGTTATCTTTTCTCCAGAGATAAACGGGAAAACTTATCCTCAAATCCATTCAATTTTGTTTTGGGTGAATAAAAAAGATCCTTTGGGGCCAATTCCCTCAGATCCTGGCCAAGATCCCCAATTTTACAACTGGGAAACGTCTGTCCTGAACTGGGCAATGACCCAAATCCCTAATTTTACTTCAAACTACAACAAGCCAATTGATTTGAAGTTAATTAATCAGAAAACAATTACTCAAAGCCAATCGGATGTAAAGATAATAAACTTCTCACCTAAAAACGGGTCGTTTGTTAAGCAGCCCTTGTTTATAAAAGCCAACATCGCATCCAAGAAAGGTTTGAAGCGAATCGAGCTTTATTTCAACAATAAACTAGTAAACTCGCTCAAGGTAAGCGGCAATAATTACAATTATTTCTACTACCTTCTTCAACCAATAAACAATCAAAACATTATCACCTTAAAAGCGTTTAATATTAAAGGGGAATCGCTGGAAAAAACTATTGTTGTTTTTAAGAAAAACTAAACCTTTAAAGGCATTACAATATAGACAATGCCGGGCTCGGACTTGCTCCTGATTGTCATAGCGCTTGCGGAATCATTGATTCCAAAAACAACTTCTTTACCTTCAAATATCTTAAGGCCGTCCAAAAGATAACGCCAATTAAACGACAATTTTACGTCTTCTTTGGCTCCTTTTATCTTTACTGGCAAGTGGTAAATATTTTCTCCCAACTCGTCATTTTGGGCAAAGATGTTGATAATGCTTTCCTTAGAGTTTAAGCCTAAAGTGATATTGTTTGATTTTTCCGCGAAAACTTTAGTTAACTTCACGGCGTTTATCGTTTCATTCCTGTCTATAACCACTTCCATTTTTTCATCCTTTGGAATTGCCGCTTTATAATCCGGATACTTGCCGTCAATAAGGCGCGACACTAAAGTCAAATTTTCGGTTTCAACCATTACTTGGTTTGGGTCAATAAACATTGACAGATCATCGTTGTTATTAATCAGCTTTAAAAGAACCTCGCAAGCCCGCAAAGGCAGAATTATTCCCAACTCATCCAAATTTAAATCATACCGAGAACTGTCAATTTTCCTTTCAACTAAACGGTAGCTATCCGTTCCCACTAGAAACAGGTCCGGGGATTGATAATTGAAATAAACTCCGTTTATTTCGGGCCGAATCTCAGAATACTGGGTTGCTGTTAGGCTTTGCCTTAACGATTCTTTAAAAAGGCTGGCGTTCATTTTTAGAAAGTTTTTTCTGCTTTCAACTTTGGGAATTATGGGAAAATCTTCCACGTTATAAACGTTGAGCGAAGCTTCGTAATTATCAGCTTTTAATGCTAATTTTTCATCTTTTATTTCCAAGCTTATTTTTTCGGAGTTTAGGTTTTGAACAACGCTGTTGATAAGGTCAAAGGAAACAACTACCGCTCCGTTTTTCACAACTTTTCCGCCAATAACTGTTTCGGTAGCCAATTCCAAATCAGTTGAAGTAAGTTGGATTCCATTTTCTTTGTCGGCCGAAATTTTTATCCCTGAAAGGATATCCAGTGAAGATGATTTGCCCACCGACTTTTCCACAATACTGAGCCCGTCTAACAGTATACTTTTTAATAATATTATCTTCATAGTAGTAATAGTAAGTGAATTATTTTTTGGGGATTAGTGAGGTTTGTTTGATTAAACTTAGCTTTTTTATTTTATATCTTCTTAATAACTTATGGATAACTTATTGATAAACCGGGAATAAAAATCCCAAGAAAACAAAATCGTTAATATAATCTCTCTTTTATCAACATGATTTGCTGGTTAAATTCAGGTTTGCTGTTGATATCTTTTGAGATTTTTTCAAAGGCATGAATCGCGGTGGTGTGATCTCTTTTACCCAGGATATCCCCAATGTGAGGGTAAGACATTTTAAGAACATCTCTCATTAAATACATGCAAATCTGGCGAGGTACAGTTACTTCTTTTCGGCGGCTTTTATCAACTAAATCTTGCTGGGTAATCTCAAAAAAATCTGCCACAATCCTTAAAATATCACTGGCGGTTATGTTTTTTGAACTGACTTGCGCCACCTCACTAATGATGGAATCCAGTTTTTTAGAATCAATCTTTTCGTTTTTGAATTCCTGGTAAAAGATTACTTTATTCAAGACGCCTTCCAGTTCCCGGACGTTTTTTTGGATTTTGGTCGCGATTATTTCTAAAACCCGGTCGTCAACGTCAACATTTTTTACCGCTACCTTATTCTTTAAAATAGCCAACCTTGTTTCGTAGTCTGGGTAGCCTACATCAGCAATCATTCCGCCTTCAAAGCGCGATCTTAGGCGTTCTTCCAGTGTAGGAATAGCTGAAGGCGACCGGTCAGAAGACAGGATAATTTGCTTGTTTTGCTCATAAAGGGCGTTGAAAGTGTGGAAGAACTCTTGTTCAGTGGCCGCTTTACCGCCAATAAACTGGATATCGTCAATTATTAAAACATCAACGTCCCGGTATTTCTGCTTTAAATCTTCCATTCTTTTGTTTCTAATCGCCCAGACAACATCGTTGGTGAATTTCTCGGAGGTTACGTAGAAAACCTTAACCCTTTTCTTATATTTTTTTGTGATTTCATTGCCGGCTGCTTGGATTAGGTGAGTCTTACCTACCCCCACCTTACCATAAATAAATAGCGGATTATATTTTGTCCCAACACTATCAACCATTGCCCTTACTGCCGCGTGCGCCAACTCATTAGATTGGCCAACAACAAAGTTGTCCAAACTATACCTTAAGCTAAGGTTAGTCTCAGAATCTATCTTGACTTCTATTAATGAATCCTGAATGTCGGTTGGGGATTGTTTTTTAGTTTTTTGCTTGAGTTTTACCGGTTGGCCGGACTCACCGCTGATTACAGCATAGTCGACGTGTTTAATTGTGGGATCCAAATCCCTAAGGGCGCCCAGTATTATCTTATGGTACCGGTTTTTAACCCATTCTTTGGCGAAATTATTCGGCAGGCCGACGGTAACCGTCCCGTCTTGGTCGTCTTTTTTTATTAAACGGCTATTTTTAAACCAGGTTAAAAAGTTTGGCTTTGAGACTTGGACCTGGATTGATCCTAGTACTGATTTCCACGTTTGTTCTGTATTCATGATTGCCCGGTTCGTTTATTTATTAAATGATAATACTTATTTTAAAGGTTGCAATATTGAAATCAAACATCGGGTGTGGTTTAATTGTTAATAACCTGTGTATAAAAGTTTTTATAGACAACAGTAAAAAAATTTGTTATAAGTGTATTTATCAAATTATGCCTAAAAGAACTTACCAACCAAAGAAAAGAAAAAGGAAGAGAACCCACGGATTTTTAAAAAGGGCCAGTGCTCCCGGGGGGAGGAACGTTATAAAACGAAGGCGCCAAAAACAGAGAAAGAAATTGGCGGTGTAGTTTTTTATGGATTGTTTGGTTGTAAAAAAAAACCAAAGCCAAAAACAGCCGCTGATTATTGTTGTGAGCAGCAAGGTGTCTAAAAAAGCGACAGTTAGAAACTTAATTAAACGCCGGCTTCGCTCTATTTTAAAACCATATATTGACCAAGGATTAAGGCTAAAAATAATAGTTTTGCCCCCAGCGGCCGGTTTAGATTTTTTAACCCTTAAAAAGGAAATTGAGCGGCTGATAAGTCCGCTTAAATAACACTTCAATAGTTTAATTAAATGATAACCACTCTTTTTAACAATTTAATCTTTGATCCCATCCTTTTTTTACTGGTTTTTCTTTATCAGAATATCGCCATTAATAATTTAGGGATAGCCATCGTTGAGCTTACAATTTTAGTGAGGATAGTTTTGTTCCCTTTATTTTACAAAAGCGCAAAAGACCAAACCTTAATGCAGAAGGTCCAGCCTCTGGTTGAGAAAATTAGGAAAGAGCACAAGGACGACAAAAGCAAACAAGCCGAAGCTTTAATGGCTCTTTACAAGGAGCACAAGCTGAACCCTTTTTCCGGTTTTTTAATGCTGCTCATTCAACTGCCGATTTTCTTAGCTTTGTTTCAGCTTTTTCGCAACTCCGAATTTTTACTGGAAAACTTCCAGCACCCGCTGTTTTTAGGGATTAATCTTAGTGAAGCCAGCTTAATTTTGACGGTGCTGACAGCGTTAGCCCAGTACTTTAACGCCAAACTTGCCCTTAACCAAAACAAGATGATGAAAAGCGGCGGATCGAAGTCAACCGCTCAAATGTTTGGTAAAATGAGTGTTTATTTCACTCCCTTGCTTTATCTTTTTATCTTACAATCCCTACCATCCGCCCTTGCTTTATACCTTTTAGTTTCAACCATCTTGTCTTTAGGCCAACAATTTGTTATTAATAAGAAGGTAAATAAAACTTTCAAATCAAACTATGACAACCCAAAACTTAATAGAAAACCAAATCAAGCCGATAATCCTGGCGATGGGGTTTGAGGCGGAACGGGTAAACTTAACCTTGGAAGATGAAGGCCGGCGGCTTTTGATAATGATTGACGACGATTTAGTGCGGGGAAGATTCGCGCCCAACCTCCTTTACGCTTTCAACCATCTTATCAACCAGCTGTTTAAAAAACACGACCTGCCCTACTGCGTGGTTGACTTGAATTTTTACCGGAAAGAAAGGGAGAGGCTGATAGTGGAACTGACTCGAGCCGCCGCTAAAAAAGCAATGATGACTAAGCAAGAGATTGACTTGCCGCCAATGAACGCTTATGAGAGAAGGATAGTCCACTCTGAGATAGCTTTTCATCCGGAGCTAACCACCGAGAGCCAAGGCGAGGGCAAAGCCCGCCACGTTGTAATTAAACACCTTAACGCCGAATCCTAATCTGCCACCGTGCTGGTTGAGGAGGTAGCGGTTTTATTTTCTTCGGCAGGAGAATTTAAATTTAGCTGAGGCAGTTTTATCTTATACAAAGCCCAGTTGTAGCGGTTAATGAAGTAAAGGTTATTTTTGTCATCGGTTTTAACCATAGTGGAATCAGTTAGAGGAATGTCTTTTTCCGGTTTAAGCGATAAAATCGTACCGTATTGCCCAGTTTTCTCGAATACTTCCAATTTATCTTTTGTGTAAAATTTCCTCTGAAGGTAGTCTGACAGAACATCGGTAGATTGGTAAAATAAATTTGAATCCGGATAAAAACAATAAATTAACAATCGATTATCAACTGTGCACTTGTCTGGGAATGTTGGTTGAGGCCATATAGAATTTTTGGAAAAATGATTGTTAGTGATTATAAATTTTGATGGATTTTCGAATTCGATAATAGTATCTTGATCGGAAAAAATATTTAAGTATAATCCTTCAGCCTGCGTAATCAGTTTTATAGTTCTTTTTTTTGTGTTAAAGATAAACACTTTAGATAGATAGTTTGTGGCCGGTTTTTCGTAAACCATTAGTTCATTGTTACCTAAGTAATGAATTTTAATATCTAGAAAATTAAAATTGTGAGCGATGGTTAGATAGTTAAGCTTTTCATTTTGAAGAATAGCGTCCTCAACCTTAACCCAAGCTAGAATATTTTCAGTGTCATTTTTGATTACCGCAATCAACTTTCCATCATCTCCCCCCCAAGTTACCTGGATTATTTTGTTATTAATAGGTCGCCAGACTTGATCAACTGTATCGAACAATCCCCAAGAAGGATTTTTAGGATCACCAAACGCTACAAGGACCAGTTTACCAGAGGGCGATGGTAAGATGTAATTTATTGCATTTATTTCTTGGGATGAGATGTTTAAATCAGAATTTTCTTTTGCGATAAAAACATTGCCCTCCTGAGTGAAGTAATATATATTATCATTGTTTTTATTAAACCAATAATCAAGAACTTTATTTTCATCATCTGACAATTTCACGATTTGTAGTTTAGTTTTTTTAGGCAAATTAATAATCGGTAGACCCTCATCATTATAAGTATTTGGTATAAGTATTCCTGTTCCCGTAGTAGAAGTAGCAGTTGATGGTGGTGAAGATACAGGAGGTTTAGTACTGTTGAGTTTAATTATTAACATAATCCCAGCAGCTATTAATACAGTTATTAATATTAAAATCAGAATTTGTTTTTTGTTCATAAGAAAAAAACCTATTAAACTTAATTAAGGACACCTCTTGGCATTACCTACTTTTCCTTGTTTGAGATAATAGTTCCTTTTATTACCCCATTTGGTAACCATCACTGAAGAAGCCAGGCACCAAACCTTATTTGGATTATTGGCAGGGTAAAATTCACCCCAAGTATATTTAGCAGCATATTCATCAATAATAACTCCGCCCCACCCTAAGGGGTTAAGGCGCCATTTTTTTGCGTATATATCAACACCTTCTTGTTTAAAGGATAGGCTATTGGAGCAATCTGATTCACACCATATCAAAGGTACAGATTGAAAAGCTTGTTGTTTTACCTCGTCTTCAGTCCCCCCGGTTATTTCTATTGTAGAGCCGGCTGGTACCCCGTACAAACTTGAACAAACACTACCGCATGTACTGTTAGTAGAGGAAACGGTATCGATGTTATTATTTATACCGCTAATGGCTTTAGGTTGTATTAAAGTAAGATTTACTATTTCAGGATTGATCAATTTTAGGATTAGGTAGGCTCCTAGTAATAAAACTAACCCGCTAATTGCTGATATTATTATATCCTTCCCTTCTCGATTCTTATCTGGACTAGCGCCAGAGATTGTTATATAGACTGCGCCAACCGTAATCATCAGTAGGGCAGCTATAACTCCAAATCCAACAGCTTTGTTATAGAAATTATTAATATCTTCAGCGACACTACTAGTACTAACAGTGGCAGCGTAAGCTGTGTAAAAAGATCCCATCATTAACAAGCCTCCCCACATTATAATTTTCGATATTTTCCTCATTCTTAATTAGTTAAGTAATTGAATATAATTTGACTTTTACCATTTACAAGTTCATTAATTTTGCTTATTACTGTTCCTGTAACATAATAATTTTTGTTATACGGTTTATACTTGTCGGTATCTAAAACGAAGATTTGATTATTGCTGACTATATTGGTTTCATCGTTTAAGGACCAATAGAATTTTACCTGGTTTAAGGAATTAACATTAAAAAAATAAGGGATTAATTTCATTGAAATTTTTTGATTAGGCATAATCTCTCGGCTATTTGTAATGGCTTCAATAGTAACCTTAGGCGTTGCGGTGGGAATTTTGATAGAGCCCTTATACTGTTTTCCGTTTAATTCTGCTGTTACACTTATTATGTATTCATCATTGTCGCTTTTTGAGGAGGAAATTTTTATACGATCAAGACCAGTTCCTGTCCGAGGCGTGTAATTATCGTTAATTCGCCAAATAAACTTTGCTCGAGACAAATCTATTATTTTGCTATTTTCTATACCAACTGCCGAAATTAATAATTCTGATCCAAAAACTCCCGGCGCCTTGCCTTGGTAATTAGAAGGATAAAAACTAACATCCTTATAGGTAAGAATCAACTGTTGGTCTGAAGCTGAGGTTGAAGAAAAAGCTAGCCAGCCAAGCAAAATTAGAGTAAAAAGAGTTATTATTTTAGTTTTATCATTTGTCATTTTTTTATTTTCTTACACAACAAAATTTAGCGGTTTTTGGCTGATTTATTATGCATTACTACTTCCGCTATAAAAAAAACAGTTAAGGTTGGTATCCAAGGTAGGAGATTGGCAGCGTATTTAGTCATTTGTCTGCCCATTTTCATTGCGTTTTTATTCCCCTTCCTTTTAATCCAAAAGGTAGTGAACACACTGACTGGGGTTTGGATAAAAGGAGTGATAAAAGCACCTACAACAGTTAAATCTAACAACGCGCAAAAAACATCAGTTGTAAACAAAAACAAAGTTCCGATAACAGTCTCAGCCATACTAAACGGTTTTAAGTTTTTCGGCATGCTTTAAATATTATACCAAAATTATGAAATTATTTCTCTTCTTTTTTTAGTTCCAGAATTTGTTCCGGGTTAGTGGTGATAATTTGATCCTCGGTGTAAGACGGTATAATTTTAATTGCGACGTGTTTCAAGCCGACAAAAAACAGGCCCTCACCCACCCGAGCTTCCAAAA
>CAYVGF010000007.1:9106-25160 GCA_964451115.1 uncultured Candidatus Saccharibacteria bacterium | reverse complement strand
CCATTTTAGATAAAAAATGGCATTAAGTCAAATATTTTAGCGCTTTAACCTTGAACCCCGCCAAAAAACCCCGAAATAATTCGGGGTCAAATTTTGTTATTATTTAAGAAAGCTGAGGAATCACAACAACCCAGCGGCGGTTGCCATAAATGGTTAAATCAGAATTTATGTCCCATAAAAAATTTATATTCCATAAAATAACATCAAACCCTCCTAACGCGTTTAGGGCGGCGATAACAACCAGAAATTCTTTTTTAATGTTCAGTAAAAATATTATCGCTTGCTTGTAATTTCTAAAATAAATCCCATGCTTCCGGATAAAATTTATAATCTGAGCTTGGGTAAGGCATAATCTCTCCAAATTAGAATCAATAGACTCAAAAATTTGCTTAAAAGTGGCATCCTTCTGCAACTCGTAAACATTGACCTTCGTTTCCTTGGTTGGCTTTTTTAAACGGAATAAGTTGCCAAATTCCGAATCAATATACCAAAAAACGTCTCTGGCTTCATCAATAATTTCCTCGCCATTGCAAGGATCTATCACCAAACCTTCAGAAAAAAGCGTCAAGATGTCGCTCATTTTCAGGGCTCCTTTTTTTAATTTTCTAATTTCAGAAAATCATACAGCGCTAATGCTGTCAACATTTGTGTTTATCATTTCGGCTCCGCAACCTATTTTTCTCAAACTTATCAAATTTTTATTTTAATTTACCTATTCTTAACGATCATTAAACATTTTGGCTGGCGGACTATTTTTTTGCGGTTATAAACAAGCGGCTCAACAGATTGAGCCGCTTATTTTTGAGATTTTTAAGCTGAAAATCTTCCCGATGGGCTACGGGCAAACAACTGAAGAAGTGGCAAAAGTGCCGGTATTGGTTATGGTCATCCGGAAACAAGATCCGTTCGGGGCGGTGAAAATCACTCCAACGGTAGAAGTGGAAAAAGCGATGTCGCCGTTGGTTTTCAAGGCGGTGCCGCTTACCGGCGAAACGCCAATCCCAACACTGCCGGAAAAGTAAGCGTCCCGCCAGGTGGAAGTAGCAGTGCCCAAATCATACATGCCGCCGGCATTAGGCAGGATGCTTGAGTCAAAAGTGGCAGCCGATACCCGGGTAATGGCGGTCTGAAGCAGCCGGCTGAACTTGGCGTTGGGATTGGTGGCGTTATAAGTGATGGCTAATTCCACATCCACCACCGCGTGGCCGCCGGGATTTTCGTATTTAACCACTGAAAAATCAGTAACATTGACATTTTTGTTAGTCAAAGGAACCGGATCACCGCTAGCTTCTTTGAGGTAAATAATTTTGTTTACAGAATCAAGGTAAACCAGGGTTGGATCAAGGCTTTCACTGCTCCGCCGCAGAGTAAGAGTGGAAGAAGCAACACCGGCAGGCATGTCAATTAAAGACGATGTCTGAACCAGCTGCTGAATAGTATTGTTAACGAAATTAATCTGGTTATTAACCTCGTTGATGGCAGTCTGGCGAAAATGAACCCGGGTAAAAATCACTAAAATTCCGACTAAAAAAGAGGCGCTGGCGGTCAACACCGCAAAATAAATCAAAAGCTCAATAAGCGTAAATCCTTCGGAGCGGTTCTTAGGTAAGGAAAGTTTCATATAGGTATATTATACCAGAGCCTTTACTGGTAATAAATCCGATTCGCCACCCGGAAATCAATATAACTTAACTTTGAAAAATCAATTTTCTTTTTCAGCTCTTTGAGGACGCTTGGCAGGTTTTTGGGAGCAAAAGTCAGGCTAAACCTAAACTCGGCGCGGCCAGCGGGGAAAACCGCCGTCCATTCTTTCAACGCCGGCGAACTCAGCTTAATGTCGGAAAAATAAAACCCGGCCTGATGGAGGGCGTCAACGGTCTGAAAAATATTGTCCAGATAGGAGCGGCGAAGAAAAGGCTGGCCTAAAACAACCGGCCGGTTTTCAGAATCGGTAATTTTAACAATCAAGCCTCCTTCCACTTCCGGCGCCGGAGCAAAAATAATTCCCGCCCGGTCAAATAAATAGCAGTCTTGGCGGCAAAAAACCCCCGCTAACTGCCGCTTTTCCACCTTGAACTCCACTACATCGTTAAACAAAGATGATTTAATTTCCGCCCGTTCAATGCTAGGCAAATTAGCCGGATTGGTAAGTGTCTTGGCGCCTAAATTCCAAAAAAAGGTATTGTCATACCCAAAGACGCCCAGCCATTTTTTCTCCAAAGTTTTGTCAGCCGCCAAAAGAGAAGCTAAAAATTTTGAGTTGCCATTTAAGTTGTCCTTAAAGAACCTAACCTGAAACAAAGAAGAGCGGAAAACCACGTAAGCGGCGCCGCTTGCCGTTAAAACCAGCAAGGAAACGGCAACCGTTAAAATCCAAAAAGATTTTTTTGGCTTCTTTCTTTTAATCATTGCTAAAATTATACTCTAAATGGCAGAAATTTCATCTTTGCCCATAAATTCTTTCAGGGCAGCAGGAATAGCAACGGATCCGGACTTTGTCTGGTAATTTTCAATAATGGCAATAATCATACGGCCGATGGCAAAAGCGGTGGCGTTGAGCGTATGGACGAACCGCAGCCGGTTTTGGCCGTCCTTAAACCGGGCATTAATCCCCCGCGCCTGGTAATCGGTGGTGTTAGAAGCGGAAGTGATTTCCCGATACCGGCCGGTGCCGGGCAGCCAAACTTCCAAATCATACTGCCGGGCGTCCGCCCAGCCCATATCGCCAGTTGAGATTTCCACTACCCGGTAAGGCAGTTCAAGGGCAGAAACCAATTTTTCCTGCAGGGAGAGTAAAAACTTATGTTCGGCTTCGGAAGAATCAGGGTGGGCAAAAGAAAACATTTCCAGTTTATCAAACTGATGAACTCTCAAAATCCCCTTAGTGTCCTTGCCGTAAGATCCGGCTTCCCGCCGAAAACAAGTGGAAAAGCCAAGATAGCGGCGAGGCAAATCACTTTCTTTAAAAACATCGTCCAGGTGGAACGGGCCGATTGTGTGCTCCGAACTGCCAACCAGAAACAATTTGTCCTCTTCTAAATAAAAGGCGTCTTTTTCCCTTAAAAACTGGCCTTTGCCCATTTTCTCCATTATTTCCGGCCGAGCCATAACCGGCGGAATGATGGGAATAAACCCTTCTTTCGTTAAAGTTTTTACCGCCAGCTGGATCAGGGCGAACTCCAGCATCGCGGCGTCGCCCAACAGGTAGCCGAAACGGCTGCCGGCAACCAGGGCCGCTTTGGCGGTGTTGATAACGCCTAACTTTTCAGCAATATCCAGGTAGCTTTTGGGCGGAAAATCAAATTCTTTCTTCTCCCCTGCCTCCTTGATAACTTTGTTGTCATTTTCATCTTTTCCCAGCGGAACATCGTCAAAGGGCAGGTTGGGAATTAAAGCTAAAATTTCCTGCCTTTTTTGGTCAAACTTCCTTTGGTCTTCAATTAACCCTTCCAGATCGGCCTTAATTTTTTTGGCTGAATCCAATAATGCCGAATCGGAATTCTGGGCAATAGTTTTGCTCAGCCGGTTTCTTTCCGCCTTTAAGTTGTCAATCTGAGCTGAAGCCTGCCGCCATTTTTCGTCCCAGCCCAAAAAATCGTCAACCAGGCCCGGATCGGCGCCCTTGCTGGCAATTTTCCGCTTTACTTCTTCAGGCTTGCTTCTAATTAAATTGATATCCAGCATGGTAAAATTAATTTTGCTTTTCCGGCTTCATTAAAGGAAAATAAACCGCTTCCCGAACCGATTTGTCCATTAAAACCGCGAATAGCCGCTCAGACATTCCAAACCCGCCAGCCGGCGGCATGCCGTACTCCAGCGCCTCTACAAACTCATCGTTCATCATCTGAGCCTCCTTGTCGCCTTTCTGCCTTAATTTCATCTGCTCTTCAAACCTCTGCCTTTGGTCCAAAGGGTCGTTGAGTTCGGAAAATCCCTTGCCCAGCTCCGTGCCGGCGGCCACAATCTGAAACCGCTCTACCCGGCCGGGATCATCGGGTTTTCTTTTAGCCAAAGGTTCAATCTCCACCGGCGGGTCAACTAAAAAACTGGGCTGAATCAGGCGCGGCCGGGCAGTGTGCTTAAAGATTAAATCAATCAGCCGGCCTTTGCCGAGAGCGGGCGTTACCTCCAAACCCAATTCTTTGGCTTTCCGCCGCAGGTCGTCGGAAGTGGCGGTTTTTAAATTTAGCCCCGCATATTCGGCAAAAATTTCATAGTAATCAACTACCGGCCAGTCCCCGTCCCAGTTAAGCGTTTGGCCGCCGCTTTGAGTCTGGTAAGAATTAAACAAATTAAATACAATCTTCTTATACATCGCACCGGTTAAATCCATTACATCCCGGTAATCGGCATAAGCTAAGTAACACTCCATCTGGGTGTAATCCTGCAAATGCTCCCGGTCAATGCCTTCGTTCCGGAAAATTCGGCCAATCTCAAAAACCTTCTCAAAACCGCCAACAAGCATTTTCTTCAAAGGCAGCTCCAAAGAAATCCTTAAATAAAAATCTTGGTCTAAAGCGTTGTGATGGGTAACGAACGGTTCCGCTTCCGCGCCGCCGGGAACAGCTTCTAAAACCGGCGTTTCAACTTCCAAAAACCCGTTGGCAACCAAAAAATTTCTGACCGTCTGCCAAAAAATTGATTTTTTAACAAACAGGGAGCGGACTTCCGGATTGATTGCTGAATCCAAGTAGCGCTTCCGGAACCTCAGCTCAGTGTCTTCTAAACCGTACCAAGACGAAGGCCAGGGCCGGATGGACTTGGAGATAATTCTAATTTTTTTAAGCTCTAAACTGTTTTCGCCTTTTTTGGTTACAAAAGCCTGACCCAGAGCTTCCACAAAATCGCCAACATCTAAAACTTGGGCCATAAAGTCAAACTCGCCAGTCTGGTCCTTTTTAAGGATGATTTGGATTCGGCCGCTGCTGTCATTTAAATCGGCAAAAATAATTTTGCCCTGGTCTCGCAGACTGGTAATCCGGCCAACTAAATAAACTTCTTGCTTGCTGCTCAAAAACTTGCTGAAATCGGCCAAAAACTGGCTAATCGGATAATCGCGGTTAACCCGCGCCGGATAAGGGTCTTGCTTTTGCTGGTAAAGCCGCAGTTTTTTTATTTTTTCTTTAATTAGATCATCCAGCATTTTAAAACTTAAAAAATTTCTTTAATGGTATAATTTACTTCACCTTTGGCGGTAGCAACCTTAATTTTCTCCTTTTCCCGCTTGCCTAAAAGCTGGCGGCCCAAAGGCGATTCGTTGGAGATTTTTCCCTGTAAAGGGTTGGCTTCGTTAGAGCCGACAATGGTGTAGACAACTTCTTTGCCGCCCTTTAAAAGCTTAACCTGGGAACCAACTTGGACGGTTTTTGAACCTTTGCCCTGTTTTTGGATAATGCGGGCGCTGTTTAAAAGGTGTTCTACTTCGGCAATGCGTTTTTCAAGGTTGGCTTGCTCTTCCCGAGCCAGCTTATACTCAGTGTTTTCCGACAGGTCGCCCAGCTCTTTGGCAAATTTGAGCCGTTTAGCCAAAGACTGCCGCCCTTCTTTTTTTAACCGGGCCAGTTCCTCGGTTAATTCTTTGAATTTTTCTTGGGTAAGATATGTTTCAGTCATAAATATTTCCGTTTAATTGTTAATTTTTGCTTTTAAGCGGTTTTCATAATACCACAGAAAAACTTCTCTCGCTACCGGTACCGCGTTTAAGCTGCCTTCCCTGGCATTCTCAATTAAAACTAAAATTAAAAGCTGGGGGTTGTCAACCGGCGCGTAACCGGCAAAAAAAGCGTTGGTTTTCCCTCTGCCAACCTGGGCGCTGCCGGTTTTAGCGGCAACTGAAATTGGCAGGTCGGCCAGCAAGTGGGCAGTGCCATATTTTTTTACCACCGCGTCCCGCATGCCCTTTTGGACTTCTTTGAAAATATCAGCGCTTACTTCCTGGGAAAGGTCATTGATAACCTCAGGTTCGCCGGTTTTTGCCACCCGCAACTTCATTATCTTGCCGCCGTTGGCGATAGCAGCCAGATAATCCGCCAGTTCCAGAAGGGTTATCTTCAAATTGCCCTGGCCGATAGCAACATTGTAGGTATCGCCCACCCGCCAGATGTCGCCGGTAGTTTTTTTCTTCCAGGCAGGTGTGGGCAAAAGGCCGGTATTTTCACCCGGCAAATCAATTTGGGTTGGTTGGTCTAAATTAAACTTCCGCCACCACTGGTTTAATCTTGCAATGCCTAACCCTGGTTGGCTTTTATAGCCGCCGCCGACAATATAGAAATAAACATTGCTGGACTTGGCCAGCGCCGACCGGAGATTGACCCAGCCTTGCGGCCGCCAGTCTTTGTAAATATAGGGCCGCTCGGGATTGTAAGGGTTTTCCACTTTTAAATAACCCGGGGAAAAGAAGGTTTTATCGGGAGTTACCACCCCTTCTTTTAAAACTGCAGTCGCCACCAAAGGCTTAATGGTTGAACCAGGATTGTAAAGCCCGCCTACTATCCGGTTGAATAAGGGGCTGTAAGGTTTGTTAAGATACTGGGCGATGTTGTTGGGATCAAAGCTGGGATAGCTAACCAGCGACAAGACTTCGCCATTTTGAGGATTAATGACAATGCCCGCTCCCCCGCCTTTAATTTTTAAATTTTTAATTTGGCTGGCTAAAGCGTTGTAAAAAACAACTTGGAGCTCCGCGTCCAGAAAGGTTGGCAGGTCTTCGCCGGGCCGGGGCGGAACAACAACGGTTTTATTAATTACCTTGCCTTTGGCGTCTTTCAGCGCCGCTATTTTTCCGTCCTTGCCCCGCAGCTTGGCATCGTAATATTTTTCCAAGCCGTCTTTTCCTAAAATGCTTTCCGCCGTCAAATCCGGATTAGCCGCCAGATCGTTCAGGTTAGCCGCGCCGGTGTAGCCGACAATGTGGCTAAAAGCTTGATTGTCCAAGAATTTCCGCCGGTAAACCGGCTGGACAACCAGCACTGGCAGTTGGGCGGCTTGGATATTAACCAGTTCGTCATGAGTCAAACTGTCCCTTAAAACCAAGCGGCCCAAGCGCCAATCGTGTTTTTTAATCATCGCCGCCAAATCAGGCAAAGAAATATTAACTAGTTGGCTGATTTTGGCTAAAATTTTCTGCTTCTCGCCAGGATCGGAAGGAAATTTATCCGGCGCCAACAGCACCCTAAAGACAGATTCATTTTGGACGATAACCCGGCCAAAACGGTCAAGGATCAGCCCTCGCGGCGCCGGCTCAACATCGTTGCGGTAAACATTGGCCAGCGCGCTTTTCCGGTAAAACTCATTCTGGCCGATTCCCAGATTGACTAGCTGAAAAATCGCAATTGCGCTGATAATAACTGCGGCGGCAATCAACACTCCCAGCGGCTTTTTGTTTAGCCTTACTTCCACTAAATCGTGTTCCGAGTGCAGATCGGATAAAATCTCTTCCAATTCCAACTGGTCTTTCCTCATAATTTATATTCTGTAAGAATTGAAAGCTAAAAACAACAAAGCGGCAAAAATTGCAGCCAAAACGGCGCTAAGCGCCGCAAACCAATTTAGAATCGGCCAGTTATGCAAAAGGCCGATTGCCGCCCTGAACAATAAGCTGCTTAAAAATACAGCCCCTAAAAAAGGCCAAAAGCCAACCTCCCCTAATCGGCTCAAAAAATAATTAACCGCCAGCAGAGAAATTAAAACCAAAAAATCTAAAAGCCAAAAAGGAAACCAGAGAAAGGCTAAAACTAGCGTCCAAAGGCTAAAGAGCGCAAAGTACCGGCCTCTGGCTTTGGCGCCAAAGCCGGAATAAAGAAAAAAAAGGCCCGCCGCCAAAATAAAATTAACGGAACCAAGAAACAAAAAATTCTTTTCCTGAAAGAATAAAACAGCCAAAATAGCCAACAGTCCCCAAAAAATATTTTTTTCAAACCGCCGCGCCGTGCTCATATTATTCAGTTAAAACAAAAACCTGAGTTAAACCGTCAATCGCATAAGGCGTTTCCAAGTTGCCGGAAAACCAAGGCGGCAAATCAGCCGGCTTAACATTGGCAAGCGTGCCCAGCGCCAGCCGATAAGGGAAGTCGGGCGAAAGGTTAAAAACCGCCGCGCCGCTTTCCGCCGCTGCATCGGCTGAAATCAAAGTGATAACCGGCGGATTGCCGCCTTTTAGTAAAGCTTTGGCCCGGGGCCGGCCAATGCCGACGCTAGAACTCCACGCCGGATTAAATACTGTCATTACTTCCGATCGGCGGGCTGAAACCCGGCTAATTTTGCCAATTAGAATCCGAGTTGGAGCCAGGACTGCCATTCCCGGCTTGACGCCGTCTTTTTCGCCTTTGTCAATAATTAAATCGCTTAAAACGCCAAAAGGGTACTGGGCAAAAACATTGGCCGCCAAAAAGCCGCTCTCCGGCAGCGGCAGCTGAGACTGGAGCTCGCCAAGCTTGTTTTTTAAGGTCAAGTTTTCCGCTTGCAAATCTAAAAAACGGCTGTAGCTAAATTGGCTGTCAAACAAACCCAGCGCGGCAAAACGCAGATCAGCCCAACTGCGGTTAAAAAACAATTTGCTGCCGACCAAAACCAATAAAACGGTGGCTAAAACGGGGTAGATAATAAAAGTTTTTATGTTTTTCATTTTGCATCTGAAACTGAAGAAAGGTTGTCAAGCAAACCACTGTAAGCTTCAAAGTTCTCAATCACGATTCCCGTCCCCCGGCTTATCGCCCGCAAGGTGTCCTCCATAATATTTACCTCAACCCCTACTTCTTTCGCGATGAGGCTGTCAATTCCTTTCAACAAGCTGCCGCCGCCGCAAAGGTAGATGCCGTTTTTGTAAATGTCGCCTACCAGCTCCGGCGGCGTGATTTCAATTAAATCCTTAATGTTGGTAATAATGGAATTCAAAGCGGGCATAATCCAATGCTTGACCTGGGAATCCTTAACCACCGCTTCCCGAGGCAGGCCCGAAGAAACATCGCGCCCTCTTACCGCTAATTCCAGCTTCTCGGTCGGGCTGCCGCCAACCACTGCGATATTGATTTTAATTTCCTCAGCTGTCGGCTGGCCGATGTGAAGCTTTAATTCATCTTTGATGCCCTTAATAATTTCGCCGTTGAAGTAATTGCCGGCAATCTTAATCCGTCGGGAAACAACAATTCCGTTCATGGAAATAATCGCCATATCCGTGGTGCCGGCGCCGATATCAACCACCATATAAGCGGTCGGGTTGTAAACGCTCAGATGGCTGCTGAAAGCGGCAGCCAAGGGCTGTTCCAGCAAACTGACCGAATTAATGCCGGTTTCTTTTAACAGGTCAATCACCGATTTTCTTTCTACTTCGGTCAGGTTAGTGGGCGTAGTGGCGATAACGTGAGTGGAAAAAGACCAGGGAAAGATATTTGATTTTAAAAGCATCTGGATAAGCTCTTTGGCCATGTCAAAATCAGCAATAATGCCGTGGTCAATCGGCCGCAGGGCGGCAATGTGGTTGGGAGTGCGGTCAACCATATTTTTAGCCTGCCGGCCGACGGCAATAATCCGATTGGTTTTCTGGTTGAAAGCCACAATGGAAGGCTCGTCAATCACCACTCCTTTCCCTTTCAGGTAGATTCGGGTGTTGTCGGTGCCTAAATCAATGCCAATGTATTTTTTTAACAACATAATATTTTAGGGTTTATTTGCTTTTTTGTTTGAGAAGTTTGATAAAGTCTTCAACTTTTACCAGCTGCGGTTCGGCCTCTGACCGGCGTTTAATCTCAATTTTATCCTGGACTATGTTTTTGGCGCTCACAACTGCCCGCCACGGCAAACCGACCAAATCGGCTTCGGCAAGCTTTTCACCCGGCTGATAATCAACCCGATCGTCATAAAGAACCTCAATGCCGCTTTTAACAAGCTTATTATAGGCACGATCGGCAATTTTTTTCAAATCCTTGTCCGGTTTGCCAATCTGCAAAAGATGAACGGAAAAAGGGGCAATTGAATCGGGCCAGACAATCCCCCGGTCATCGTGGGAAACTTCCACCACCGTCCCAATTAATCTCTCCACTCCAATGCCGTAACAGCCCATTACAACGGGGCGGGAAACGCCGTTTTTATCCTTAAAGTAAAGCTTGTTGGGAGAAGAGTATTTGGTGCCCAACTTAAAGATATTGCCGACTTCAACGCTGGTTACTTTTTCCAACGCTCCCGCCTGGCACTGGGGGCATTTTTGGCCGTTTTTAAAATCGGCAATTTCTTTATTGCGGGCAAAACTGCACAGCTGGCAGACAAAAATTTCGTCCTCGCCGATTTTTGCCTCCACCTGAAACTCGTGGGAATAATCTTTAGTGAAATCGCCGCCGGACGCTTCAGTAATCCAAGCTTTAAGGCCGGTTCGCTCAAATACCTTCAGGTAGGCAACTTTAGCTTTTTCGTAAAATTCAATTAAAGATTTTTCATCCGCGTGAAAGCTGTAAAGATCTTTCATGGTAAACTCCCGCCCCCTTAAAA
Organism: uncultured Candidatus Saccharibacteria bacterium; assembly: GCA_964451115.1. GTDB lineage: Bacteria > Patescibacteriota > Minisyncoccia > UBA6257 > GWB1-50-10 > CAYVGF01. Next base: position 14,681 of record CAYVGF010000007.1, on the reverse strand, counting down.
GACCCGATTTGGGCCGCTCTTCGTTCCGAAACTTAACTTGAATCTGATAAAGGGCGATTGGCAGGTCTTGATAGGAAAAACTGCCGGTTTTTTTCAAAATATCAACAATTACTTCTTCGTGGGTAGCGCCCAAACCGAACTCCCGGCCCTTTGAATCCCGAAACTGGTACATGACTGATTTCATTGTTTCCCACCGGTTTGTTATTTCCCAAATAGATTTCGGGTGAAGGGCGGGCATTAATAATTCATGGGCGCCCAAACTATTCATTTCTTCCCGAATAATAGATTCCACCTTATTTCTGACCCGCAAACCAATCGGCAGAAGCGAAAATACTCCCGCCATTAGCTTGTCAATGAAGCCGGCTCTAATTAGGAGCTTGGCGTTAACCGATTGCTCGTCTTTGGGAAAATTTTTCGCTACTTTCAAATAATAAGCGGACTGGCGCATGGATTTGTTAGTTTAAAATAAACCGGCCAACATCTTTAAAGGTAATCACAATCATCAAAATAATCAAAACCGCAAAACCGATTGCGTTAAAGGTTAGCTGAATTTTTTTGGAAACCGGCGATTTTTTAATCGCTTCAACTAAAACTACCAGCAGCCGCCCCCCATCAAGCGCCGGAAAAGGGATTAAGTTTAAAATTGCCAAATTAATTGAAATGACCGCCATTAACTGGACCAAATAAACAACGCCCAAAGCGCCGGTGTTTTTGGCCAACACGAAAATTCCAACCGGTCCGACAAAAGAGCTTAAAACGCCGGGTTCGGTAAAGATTCGGCTCAACAACTGGTAAAAACTGCCAACAATCAAAGCTGTCATATTGGCAACATAACGGCCGGCTTGAATAAAGCTGCCAAAGAAAGAAGATTTAGGAATGCCGGTACTAACCAAAGCAATGCCAATCCGCCCTTGTCCGGCCGGCGGGTTAGCGCGGCTTTCAACCTGAAAATTTAATGTTTGGCCCGACCGTTCAACCGCTAAACTGAACTGCTCGGCCGGATACTGGTCTACTAAACTGATAAAATCCTCTGTGGCGATGGGGTCGGTCAAAGTTTTGCCCGCAACGGAAACCTTAAGAATAACATCGCCGCTTTTCAAACCGGCGGCAGCAGCTGGCGAATCGGGAGCTACTTCCGTTATCGCCAAATGGTTAGGCGCGCCGGCCATGAACACAAAACTCAAAGCCAGCCAAGCAAAAATTAAATTCATTACAATGCCCATTAGCAAAATTATTCCCTTTTTCCAAGGCGCGGCGTAAGCGAAACTCCTTTTTTTATCGCTTTCCTCCAAAACTTCCTCGGCATCTTCGCCGAATATTTTAACGAATCCGCCCAACGGCAAAGCGTTAAAAGTGTAGGTAGTTTCACCGAACTTTTTTCCGAAAAGGCGCGGCGGAAAGCCTAAGCCAAATTCCTCCACTCTAATGTTAAAAATCTTAGCGGCAAAAAAATGCCCCAATTCATGGACCAGGATCAGCAAGGCTAAGAATAAAATAATTAAGAAAATGTCCATAATTTATTAGGTGTTAATTTCTTTAATTTTAGCCTCCAGAATTTCATTGATTTTGCCGTTGGCGGCAACGGTTTCTTTTTGGATTTTTTCTTTCAAGGAAAACTTGTCATCTTCGGTTATCTGGTCTTCGGCTAACATCTGGTCAATTTCCTTGTTAATTTCATCGCGGGCTGTCCGAATTCTAATCCGGTACTGCTCGGACATTTTTTTTACTTGTTTTGCCAGCTCTGTCCGCCGTTCCGCGCTTAACTCCGGCAGAAAAATTCTCAAAGAATTGCCTTCCGCGTTAACCGAAACGCCTAAATTAGCGCTTTCAATCGCGGCGGCGGCGGTGGAGACAATGTCCTTGTCCCATAACTGAATGTTAATCTCCCGCGGCGGCACAATGCTGATTGAACTGATGTGTTTCAGGGGAGTTTCGGCATCATAGTAATTTACCTTAATGTCTTCAACCAAAGCGGCTGACGGCCGGTTGGCTCTCACCCCTTTAATTTCCTCCTCAAAAGAGGAAATAATCTGCTTAACGGATTTTTTAAATTTTTCAACTATCTCCATAACTTTTATTGTAGCTTAGCCCCGGCCAAAAATCAAAATACCGCTTGCCGCGCTTATAATTTTGAAACAGCGTAATCAACAGCTTTTTTCTGGACTTTCGGGTTAAGGTTGTACCTTTTAACTTCAGTCATCCTTTTCAATAAAAATGAAATTTTAGGCTGGTTTCTGATTTTGTCCTGAAAATAAAATTTTAAAATAAGATCGTCCAAGTGCCGGCTTAGGTCAAACTCGGTTTTATCTTTTTTCGGCGGGCGGCTTAATTGCAAGGCCCGGCCAAGAGAGCCAAAAGCGGCCGGAGCAATTTTTTCCGCTGTTTTTTTGTCCAGTTTTAATTTTTGAACCAAAATCCGGGCAATCGCCTTTTGGCTAAACCGGGGAAAGTAAATTTTGACCAAACGAGAGTAAAGCGGAGGCAGCAAAACTTCCGGCTGGACTGCAATTAAAACCAAGAGGCCAAAAGAGGGCGGCTCTTCTAAAATTTTCAAAAGCGCGTTCTGGGCCGCAGGAGTCAGTTTTTCGGCTTGGTCAATAATAATTGTCCGCCGGCTTGACCTGATCGGCTTCTGGGAAATTTTTGACTTAATCTCCCTAATTTCATCAATGCCGATTATCCCCTTCTCGTCGGGCTGATACACGTTTAGGTCCAGCAAGGACTCTGGGCCCAGGTTAAATTCTTTCCGTTCCAGGCAGTAGGCTAAGTGCCGGGCAAATAACATCTTGCCCACCCCTTCATCGCCGTAGAACAAGTAAGCGTGGTGAAGGCTACTGTTTTTAATCAACTTTAAAAACAAATCCTTCTTGTCATCGTGGCCAAAAACCATAATTAGCCGTGCTTATTAAGCAGGGTTCGCTTATAAATATCCAGATGGCTTAATACAATGGCGGTGCCTTTGGAAACGCAAAAGAAGGGATCTTCTGCCCGGTATGCCGCCACTCCCAATGATTTCTTAAGGAACTCGTCAATATCCCTCAACTGGGAACTGCCGCCGGACAAAATTATGCCCTTTTCCATAATGTCGGCAGCCAGTTCCGGCGGAGTCACGTTAAACACCGACTGAATGGAGTTGACGATATTTACCAAATGGGGATGAATGGCGCCGGCCACTTCATTGGAGTTGATAACCAAATCTTTAGGCAGGCCGCTGATTAAATCCCGGCCTCTGATTTTCATTTCCAGCTTTTCTTTCCGGGCAATGGTAGTGCCAATATTGATTTTAATGTTCTCCGCCGTCGTTTCGCCGATAGCCAAACTGTACTTCTTTCGGATGTAGTCGGCAATTGACTGGTCAAACAAATTGCCCGCCACTCTTAAGCTTGACCAAGTAACAATGCCGCCTAAAGAAATAACCGCTACCTCAGTGGTGCCGCCGCCAATGTTTACAATCATATTTCCTTCCGAAGAATGAATGGGAATGCCGGCGCCTAATGCCGCCAGAATTGGCTCTTTCACCAGATAAACGTCTTTGGCGCCGCCTTCCTTGGCAGCGTTCATTACTGCCCGGTACTCGGTGGAAGTAATGCCGGCCGGAACCGAAATTACCACATCGGGGCGGAAAAAATTAAGCGAACCGATACTCTTGGAAATAAAATACTTCAGCATTCTTTGGGTAATGTAATAATCGGCAATTACCCCTTCTTTCAAAGGGCGGTAAGTGACAATGTTATCCGGAGTTCGGCCCACCATCTCTTTTGCCTCCTTGCCAACCGCTAAAACGGTGTTGTGCGGCTTAGACAAGGCAACCGCTGTCGGCTCGTTGATGATAATTCCTTTTTCCGGCAAAAAAACTAAGGTGTTGGTGGTGCCCAAGTCAATGCCTAATTTGCGAACAAACATAATTTGGTTACTTATTTTGATTTAACTTTCTGCCCTACCAAGATACTACTCAATCCGCATAATATCAACCCCAAGCAGGTTTAACCTTTGATCAATTAATTCATATCCGCGGTCAATTTCTTCTATTCCTTCAATTTCAGTTTTCCCTTTGGCGGCCAAAGCGGCAATCAAATGCGCGATGCCCGACCTTAAATCCCTAACCCGAAGCCGGGCAGAATGAAGCAAGGTCGGTCCTTTAATGACGGCGCTGTGGGCAAATCCTTTTCCGTCAAACCGGCATTTGGCCTCGCCTAAGCACTCTTTAAAAATCTTAATGTCAGCGCCCATTAAATTTAAATCATTAGTGTAGCCAAAGCGGTCTTCGTAAATTGTCTCATGAATTTTGGAAACGCCGCGCGCTTGAGTTAAAACCACCGCCAACGGCTGTTGCCAGTCGGTCATAAAGCCGGGATGCGGCGAAGTTTCCAGATTAATCCGCTTAAGGCGGGGTGATTTGCGGAAAAACCTAATGCCTTCCCTGCTTATTTCGTAGTCGCCGCCGACTTTTCTGACCACATTTAAGAAAGTGATCAAATGGTCCTGGCGGGCATTTTTAACTAAAATGTCGCCGTTAGTCGCTAAAGCCAAACAAGCAAAGGAAACCGCTTCGTTGCGATCAGGAATAACTTCGTGCTTGGCGCCTTGAAGCTCTTTGACTCCCTCAACTACTATGGTCCGGTTTGTCCGAAGTTCAATCAAAGCGCCCATTTTCTGCAAAAACTTTATTAAATCTTCAATTTCCGGTTCGGTAGCGGCGTTTTTAATGACCGTTCTGCCCTGGGCGGTAACCGCGCCTAAAATTGCGTTTTCCGTCGCTCCCACGCTTGGATAATCAAACTCAATCAAACCGCCTTTTAACTTTTTTACTTTCGCTTGGTAAGAGCCCGAGGTTTTTTTAATCTGGGCGCCCAAAACAGATAAGGCCTTAATGTGAAGGTTGACCGGCCGATGGCCAATTTTATCCCCGCCCAATAAAGGGACTTCCGCCCGGCCAACTCTGGCCAACAAAGGCGCCAAAGCTAAAATGGGAATGCGGTTTCGCCGGTTAAGGGTTAAGGCCCTGGTTTTTTGTATCTTCGGCGTAGCAATAATAAGCTCATGGCCGAAACGCCGCACTTTGCTGCCTAAGATTTTAGCCAGCTCAAGCGTAATCTCAACATCGCCAATGTTGGGCACGTTATAAAAATGGCTAGGCTGAGAGGAAAGCAGCGAAGCGATAATAAGCTTAGACGCGGCATTTTTTGAGCCGGTTACCTTAATCTCTCCTCTAACCGGGCTGCCGCCTTTAATAACGAATTTAGCCATACTATTATTACGTTTTTAGCATAACAAAAAACGGATTGAAAGCAATGACAAATTGAACAAAAAGCTAGAAATTTGGAAACCCTGGCCTTGGCGGGATGTCTTTCTTTGGGTGGAGAGCTTTTTGGTGCTCTTGCTCTTTGAGCTTTTGGTTGGCGATTTTAAATAAGTAATCCTTGAGAGTGATTAAGGAAGAGAGGCCGCGAATTGCTAACCGGGAGTTTCTTTTGTTTACCTGGCCTCTTCTAAGATCTGATTCTATTTCCCTTAAGAAACTTTCTTTAACCAATTTAGCTTTTTTAATTAACTCAATTTGCTTTTCTTTGCTTAT
>CAYVGF010000007.1:0-9006 GCA_964451115.1 uncultured Candidatus Saccharibacteria bacterium | reverse complement strand
TCCTCTAAAGCATTGTCCTTAACTAACCGAGCTTTCTTCGTGAACTCCGCAATTTTCCCTTCCAGTTCGTAGGCAAAAACCATTTCCTCTGAAACATCTTCCTTCTCCAAACTCCCCTCGCCGGGAATGGCGAACATATCCGGGTTCAACCCTTCTGTCCGCTCCTTGAATCTTTCAACCTCTTCCTTGATCTTTTCCTTTTCCTTATTGATTTCTTTCGGGTTGGGAAACTGTTCGGGCATAATTGTTTCAAGTATACATAATTAAAAACAGCATTTAAACCAAAAAGCCGCTTTTAAGCGGCTTTTTGGCTTGATAAGAAAAAATTATCGCTTGCGCCACTGTTGGGGCCGGCGGGCTTTCCTTAGCCCCGGCTTTTTTCTTTCCACTTCTCTCGCGTCCCGAGTTAAGAGTTTGTAAGCTTTTAACTTAGAGTGGAATTCAGGGTTAAATTTATCCAGCGCCCTGGCTAATCCGAGTTTAATCGCATCGGCTTGAGATGAGACTCCGCCGCCTTTTACCAAAACTGAAACTTTAACCTTCGTTCCCGTAATCTCAAACGGCTTCAGAACGCGGTTGATATGGCGATCTAGGCGGAAATAATCCTTTAAATCAGCTTCGTTAACTAAAAACTTGCCCTCCTTGCTTCCGGGATAAATTCTCACCCGCGCGACTGAAGTTTTTCGGCGGCCGATTCCTTCAATGTATTTTTGATCTTTTTGCTTAACAGTCATAAATGTTTATTCAATAATTAAATTCTTAAGCCGGACTTTGTTTAACCGATTTTTGGGCAACATCAATCGGACAGCGTGCTTCAAAACGAAAGCGGGGTCTCGGGCAAAAACCTTTTCTATCTTCACTTCCTTCAGGTGCCCCAGCCGGCCGCTGTGGCGGTAGTAAATTTTGGTGTTAAATTTGTTGCCGGTAAGCTTTACCTCTTTAACATTTTTAACCACCACGCGGACATCGCCGGGCAAACGCGGATCGTAACTAGGGTCATTTTTTCCTTGAAGATAAACCGCGATCTGGGAAGCGATGCGTCCTAACGGCTTATTTTTGGCGTCAATAATAATTTCTTTCATAGTTTTGCTTAAACAAATTCAATAGTAGCTTTCTTAGCGCCGTCATTTTTCCGCCTTTGGCTGTGTTTGATGATTCGAGTGTATCCTCCCGACCGATCAGTATAACGGGGAGCAATTTCCTGAAACAGCTTAAAAGCAGCCGCTTTGGGCAGTTTGCTCAGCAACAGCCTTAATCCGGCTAAATTTTGCTTTTTGGCGTAGGTAATTAAGCGTTCCACAAACGGCCGCAATTCTTTGGCCCTTGCTTCCGTAGTTACTATCCGGCCATTTTGGATGAAGTTAGCCGCCAAGCTTTTGAGAAAAGCCCGCCGCTGTCCCCTTTCCCGGCCAAATTTTCTGCCTTTCTTTAAGTGTCTCATACGCTAAATTAACTGCTATTTTGATTTCTTGGTTTTTGAACTTTTAGCCTTTGGCTTTGATTTTGGCTTTTTATCTTCCGTTTCCGAAACTTCTTCTTCAGCCGGCGCGTCAATTACCGCTTCTCCGCCTTCAATGCCGGCAATTTTTGAAAAATGGTCCTTTAGAATGTTGGCCGCCTGGTGAAGGGCGCGAGAGGGAGTAATTGACCCGTCGGTTTCAATGGTCAGTTTTACCCGGTTATAATCCGTTCTTTCTCCCACTCTCATATTTTCCACGTCAAAATCAACATTTAACACAGGAGAGAAAATGCAGTCAAGCATAATTGTGCCGATAGGAACTTTTTCGGAAGTTCGGGATTCCGCCGGCGCGTAGCCTAAGCCTTTCTCAACTGTCAACTCAACGTCAAGTTCGGCCTTTTTACCGGTGAGGGTAGCTAGATGAAGATCTTTGTTAATGACTTCAACCAAAGGAGAGTCGGCAATGTCAGCGGCAGTAACTTCCCGTTCGCCGTCCTTTCCGGCTTTTACTTTCAAGTGCAAAACTTGAGGTTCTTGGGCATAAAACTTAAACCTTACTCTTTTGAGGTTGAGGGTAAACTCCACTATGTCTTCCACCATGCCCGGCAGGGTGGAAAATTCATGGCTGGCGCCCTTAATTTTAATTTGGGAAATTGCGGCGCCGGGCAAAGAAGAGAGCAAAACCCGCCGCAGCGCGTTGCCGATTGTAACGCCGTAGCTTGTATAAAGGCCTTCAACGCTAAACTCACCTTTATTGTTTTCCTCGCGGATCTTTTTAATGGAAACTGTGTCGCTAAGATATGAATATTTCATATTATTTTTTTAGTTAGTTATTTTTTTACCTTAGATAAAATTCACCGACCAAATTAATATCAAAAGGCATTACAATTTCGGTGTCAGGGCGGTCAACGCACTCGCCTTCAAATTTGGCTTTGTCCATTTTAAGCCAGCCAACCACTTCCCAGTCTTTAAGCCGATCTTTTAATCCTTCAAAAAGCTTTAAAGACTTTGACCGTTCCCGGATGCTTATCTTGTCGCCTTTCTTGACCTGGTAAGAAGGAATGGTCATCCGGCGGCCGTTAACTAAAATGTGGCCGTGGGAAACGATCTGCCGCGCTACCCTTACTGACGGCGCCAAACCTAAATAATAGACCACCCGGTCCAGCCTTCTCTCTAAGGTTTCAATGATTTTTTCCGGGTTGTTGGGATATTTAAGGAAAAGGTTCCTCATCTGCCGGTTGGTTAAGCCGTAGATTATCTGAATTTTTTGCTTTTCCTGAAGCTGGCGGCCGTAATCAGACAAGGCAGACCGCCTTTTTCGGCCGTGTTGGCCGGGCCGATAAGGCCGGCGAATCATAACGCATTTGTGCGAACCGCAGCGCTCCGCTTTCAAAAACAGCTTTACGCCCAACGATCTTTCTTTTTTTTCTTTTATTCGCCGCATGGTTATGGTAAATGGTTATTATTAATAGATTAATGAATAATTGTTGATTAAACCCGCCTTGGTTTTGGCGGCCGGGGACCGTTATGAGGAATGGGAGTGATGTCGGAAATTGAGTTAATCTGAAACCCTTTTGCGGCCAAGGTTCTAATTGCGGCATCGCGGCCGCCGCCAACGCCGTAGACAAAAACGTCAATCTCAAACGGCCCAGTCCGCTCCAGCTTGGCGGCAATCGCTTCCGCTACTTTGGAAGCGGCAAAGGATGTCGCTTTTTTGGGGCCGGAAAAACCCAACGAACCGGCCGTCATCCAGGCCACTACGTTTCCTTTTTCGTCGGTAACGGTAATAAAAGTGTTGTTGTAAGAAGCTTTAATGTAAACCCGGCCTTTCGTCGCTTTTCGCTTGGCCTTTTTGCTGACCTGGGCGGCTTTTTTTGACTCAATGGCCTCCGCCTCCTTCACTAAGTCTTCTTTTGATTGTTTTACAACTTGCTTTTTACCCATAGTTATTATTTAAGCTCAATCTTTCTCCGACCGCTGCCGGCAGTTTTTCTAACGTTCCCTCTAACGGTGCGGTTGTTGGTTTTGGTCCTTTGGCCCCTGACTGGCAATCCTTTAATGTGGCGAATGCCCCGATAGCACTGGATTTCCCTCAGCCGGCTGACATTGCTTCTGATAATCTGCCTTAACTCGCCGCCTACTTTGTATTTTTTGTCTATCACGCCCTGGATCTTGCTTATTTCGGCATTGCTCAAATCCTTGGCTCGCTTGTCGGCATCAATGCCGGCTTCAGCCAGTATCTTTTGGGCAACCACCGGACCCACGCCGTAGACGTAGGTTAAGGCAATACCAATTTTTTTATTGTCAGGAATGTTAAAACCAGCAATTCTCATAAATATTCTTGAAAATAATAATTAACCCTGCCTCTGTTTGTGCCGTTTATTCTGGCAAATAACATAGATCCGCCTTTTCCGGCGAACAACCTTGCAGTCCTTGCAAATTTTTTTAACGGAGGCTCTAACTTTCATAAAATTAACTTAAACTAATTCCGCCGAACAATGCGGCCGCGGTTATCAGATAAATTGGGCATCTCCACAGTCACTCGGTCGCCAGGCAAAACTCTAATCCGATGCAACTTCATCTTTCCGGAAGGATGGGCTAAAATAATTTTTTCGCCGCCAGCCGGCAGTTGAATTTTAACGCGGAAAGTCAATCCCGGCAAAGCTTCTTCCACCATTCCGGACACGATTTCTAATTTATCTTTACTGCTCATTCCAAATCTTGTTCCGCCTTATTCTAAACACAACAGGCGGTAAAGTCAAGTTAATTTACGATTAAATCAACTTTGCGGGGATTATTAGGAACCGATTTGACCCAAAACGGCCAAAGGGAGATGTCAACTTTTTCCAAATTAGGAATCCCCAAAATCGCCCGTTTCAAGGCCGCTTCTCCTTTGCCTAGCAAATCCGCTTTCAAATCCGCGGAATTGATATCCGGCGCCAGAGTCAGCGAACCGGAAATTTTAACCATAACCAGCTTCTTGCCCCAATTGACATTATTAGCATCTAAAATCAGAGTGTTACTGACCACTTTCGGCTTAAACCCTAAGTTGGGCAAATATTTTTTGATAATAGTCTGGATCAAATCGTTGTTTTTAATCGCCATGTTTTTCAAAACGCCTTGGGCAGAAACCTTAAATTTGCCGTTGGCTTCGGCAATAGAATCAACCGAGTACTTGATTTCCAAGTCTTGGGCGCCGTCAATAAGGACAAAGCCGGGCAGCATTACCGATTTTACCTGTTCCGTTAAGGCGGGTTTCAGCACCGCTTCAATTTTTTGCTTGGCTTTCTCAACGTCTTCTTTGGTGGCGAACTTAGCCAAACCGCTAGTGCCGCCGGTTATGGGGCCGGCTGGCTTGGCATAAAAGCCGTTGTATAATTTAGTCAAACCCGCTTCCTTAAAGCCGGGAATTCGCCAGACTTCGCTGTAGTCGGGACTAGAAAGGTTGTACTCCGCGCCTGGCTGGTCAGCGGTCACTGCAACTTTAATTCTGGAAGGCGTCAGTTTGCCGCCATTTTTTTCCGCGCCGGGGATTACTACCCGTTTATTTAGGCGGTAAACTTTTCCGTCAGGCGTTTTAATCCTGGTTCTAGCCACTAAAACTTGGGATCGGGTGCTGTAATTGTTGTAAAGATAAACAAAACCGCCCGCTTTTTGGGAAGAAGATGTTTCGCCGGAAGCGGGAAACTCCAACGCAACATTTTTGCTGGCGCTGATAATTTCGCCAGGCAAAATAATCAAGGGCTCGGTCGTAATGCTGCCGACATCAGCCCGCACCGCAATGGCGTCATCAACTGAAACCACTTCCTTTTTTAAAAACAGGCTGATCTGAGCCTTAGGCAAAACGCTGGCCACCAGCCAGTAGCCCAGCAGGCCAATAAAAACTATTACCGGCAAAAAAATTTTCGGCTTCGGCGAAGGCAGGTAAAGCTTTCTTTTGGATTTAGGCTTGGGCCGTTGCGGCTTTTTGCGGCTGAAAAAATCTATCTGGGCTTTGGCTTTGACTCCGCTGCGGGAGTGGTTTTCTTCGGGCGGGATAACATCTGTCACTAAATTTTCGTCCTTGCCATAAATCGGGTTAATCGCTTTCAGCTTGGCGGCTGACGCCATCTCCTGAATCTCCGGATCGGTTGATTCAATAACAACCTTCTTTTTGCCGTATTTTGCTTCCCGGCTAATGGCATGGAAATTTTCCAAAGAAGAAGTTAAAACCGAATTAGCGGGAATATTGAGAACAATTTTAGCTGACTTAATATTGTGAATTTTGGCTAAAACTGATCCTAACTCTTCTTCTTGGTCAATAAATATTTTTTCTTCTGGCGGTTTGCGAAATTTCATTGGCTTAATTATACACTTTGTTGGAAAAAATTAATACCTTTTCAACTCAATTAAAATTGACGGCAATTTATTCTTTATTGTACCGCCGTCCAAATAAAAATCAACTTGGCAGCCAAAGTAAGCCATCGCCTGACTGACGTTTTTCGCCGGCGGCTGCCGGAACGGATTGGCGCTGGGCGCCGCCAGGGGGCCGGTTTGGCGGACCAGTTTTCTAACAGCCTTATCGGCCGGCAGCCGAAACGCTAAAGTCTTTTTGTTTCGGTGCAGATAACTAAACCGCGAATCGGGGCAAGGTAAAATTACGCTAACTTCCCCCGGCCAAACCAACTTTAGGAACTTTTTTAGGCGGGATGTCAGTTTGATATTAAACAAAGACAAATCGGAAACGCTTGAGATAAGAACAATAAAGGGCCGGCTGGCCGCCCTTTTTTTGACCCGGTAAATTTTGCTAACCGCCGCCGGTTTTAAAGCTGAGCCGACTAAACCGTAAATCGTATCTGTAGGCACTACGCCAATTTCCCCTTTTTGCAGGCGCGGAATGATATCTTTGGGCTTGGTAAAAACTAAATCCGGATAAACAAACTTCATTAATCAATTACGGCTTTTATTCTTTTAAGGCCGCGGCCGACTGATTTCTGCTTAGTAATTTTAAACCGGCCGATCTCACCGGTTGAGCTAACATGAGGGCCGCCGCAAAACTCCTTGCTGTACGCCGAACTCAAAGTTTCTCCCACATAGTAAACTTTGACGGAATCGGGGTATTTTTCTTTGAAAAAGCTGAGCGCGCCTAATTTTTCCGCCTCGGCTTTGGGCATAACTTCAAATTTAACCGGCAGATTATCTTTTATTTTTTGGTTGACAATTTCTTCCACCCGCTTTATTTCTTCCTCGGTTAACCGCCGGTCAAAACTAAAATCAAACCGGGTCCGCTCCGGGGTAATGTCAGACCCCATCTGCTTTACCGCCGGCCCCAAAACGTCCCGCAGGGCCTGTTGGAGCAGATGAGTCGCGGTATGCAGCCTAACTACCTTCTTTATCTCCTCTTCCGTGCCGGCTTTGAGTTCGCCGGTATCCAGCGCCAGGCCGTGGCCGCCGAACTTCTTCTCCCGGTTGGCGCGGGAAATTTCCTTATGTTTCTCAATTTTATCCGCAATCAGCCGGTTGAACTCCGGTTCGTCAAAGCCAGCCGCTGATTCTTTGATTAAATCCTTCACTAAGTCAACCGGCAAGCCGAAGGTCTGGTAAAGATCAAAGGCAAGATCGGCAACTTTGGGCCAGTTTATCTCTCCGCTTTTAAGAAGCGGAGCCAGATCTTTCCGAAAACGGGAAATTCCCTTTTCCAAAGTTTGAAGAAACTGGCTAGTTTCGGCTTCAATCACCTTGATAATGTGTTCCTTGTCAGCGGCCAACTGGGGATAAGCCGATTGGTACTTGGCCGCAATTTTTTCAACGCTATCTTTAATAAAGCCGGGGGGCAAGTTTATTTTCTGGGCGTGGAACACTAAGCGCCTAATCAGCCGCCGCAAAACATAACCTGCCTCTTTATTGGAAGGAAGAATGCCGTCATTGATTAAAAAACAGGCTCCTCTCAGATGGTCGGCAATTATCCGGCCGCTTCGGGTCGCGGTAAGGCCGCCAAACACATCTTGGAACAGGTCAGTTTCAAAAACGCTATTTTTGTTCTGAACCACCATAATCAGCCGCTCAAAGCCCATGCCGGTGTCAATCCCCTTTGGCTTGAGCGGCGATAATTTTCTTTGCTTATCGCAGTAAAACTCATTAAACACTAGGTTCCAAATCTCAACGCTCTCCCCTTTCTGGGTCTTGATATAAATTTCGGTTGTCGGCCCGCAGGGCCCTTCGGAACCGGTTGGCCCCCAAAAATTATCAACCCCTTCAAAAACAATTTTGTCAGCCGGCAGTTTAATCTGGTCTTTCCAGATTAAATAAGACTCCTCGTCCAGCGCCACCGATTTGCGCCAGTCGCCGGCTGGCACGCGCCGCGGGTCAAACACCGTTACCTTGTCTATGGCCAAGTTAAGCTCTTTGGTTATAAATTCATAAGCCAGTTTAATCGCGGTTTCCTTAAAGTAGCCGCCAAAAGAAAAATTGCCCAACATCTCAAAAAAAGTCAGATGCGAATCGTCGCCGACTTCGTCAATATCGGAAGTGCGGAAGCTTTTTTGGACTGAGACAGTATTAGGCCGGCCAAAATCTTTCACCGCGTCGGCTTGGCCTAAAAAATACGGCTTGAACTGCTGCATGCCGGCGGTAGTGAGCAAAACCGAAGGGTCGTCCGGAATCAAAGACGAAGAAGGCACTACCGCGTGATCGCGGCTCTTGAAGAAACTGATAAACTTTTCCCTAATTAAATTAGAATCCATAAGTAATATAATGATTGTCTAATCGCGCCCAGATTTCAAGGGCAACAAATTGACAGTTGGCGGCAACAAATTGCTTTTGAATGAGACAAAGATAAACTAAAAACATCTACGTAGATATCTACTGAGATATCTACTGAGATATCTACGTAGATAACCGCCGGTTCCAAACCGCAAATAAATCCAAACCTTGTAATATATTATGCCACAAATTTCAATCTATGGAGGTTCAACCTCCTTAGATTAGTATAATGGGGTATGTATTAAGTATTATGCAATAAGTATTTAGTAGTAAGTATTATGTATAAAGTATAATGCACTAATGTTATAAAATCCGAAGCACGAAACACGAAATTCGAAACAATATTTAAATCGAAATACTTAAATTCAAAACAATACTCAGTAAATGACAAATTACAAATATCAAATTCAAATCAATGACAAATGCCAATCCGCCAACTGGCGGATTGGCATTTGAAATTACATGCGTGTACTCATTACCCTGATACATTGACAATATTTAACATTATATGTTATAATTTATCCAGTTCCAAACAACCAAAAAGGAGGATTTGAAATGAAAAAGTTATTATTGTCTGTTTTTTTATTAATTCCCTTTTTTATTTTTGCTCAACAAAAAAATATTTATCGAGGCTGGGAGAATGTAGCAGGACTTTCTTCCAGTCAGAGCGATTCCAACTTTTTAAAAGTTGGGCAGGAAAAACAGGAAAAAATGGATTCTGCCCTTACCCAACTGAAAAATGACATCGATGCTTTTTTTCTTACTATCCCCAAGGATGGGAAGGTGAGCTATCGGGAAATGAAAAC
>CAYVGF010000006.1:0-25515 GCA_964451115.1 uncultured Candidatus Saccharibacteria bacterium | reverse complement strand
ATTTGGTCCCCCTGAAGAGGAAGTGTTGAAACCGCTTGGTTTCAAAGAGCCCCGACCAAGTCGGGGCGATGTGAGAGTCCTCCCGGGCGGACAGAAAGGGGTTAAACTCCTTTTTTAAATCAAAGGTCGCAAAAAAATCAAGACAAAGATGAGTAAAAACACAATTATCGCAATTATTGTTATTCTGGCGGTCTTAATCGGCGGTTATTTGCTCTTAAACAACGCTAAAACAACGCCTGAGGTTTCAGATAACCAGCCTGTTTCCTCGCCAGTGATATTTATCAGCAGCAGCACCGAACTGGGCGACTTTTTGGTCGGCGCCAACGGAATGACTCTTTACAACTTCAAAGATGATGAGCTAAATAAGAGCAACTGTTATGACACTTGCGCTGAAAACTGGCCGCCTTTGACTGTAAAACCGGGCGAAACACCAACCGCCGGCGAAGGCATTGTCGGCAACTTAAGCGTTTATGAAAGAGAAGACGGCACTAGCCAAGTTACTTACAACGGCTTGCCTCTTTACTTTTACAGCGGCGACCAAAAACCGGGCGATACGACCGGTGACGGCGTAAAAGAACTTTGGTCCATAGCTAGACCTTAACGCAACGCGCTGTTAACTAACTAACCCCCGCCGAAAGCGGGGGTTAGTTTTTGCCAGTAAGGGTAAGTTTTACGAGCAACCGCCGGAAGAAGCACCGCACTGCAGGCAAGTTTCGCAAGTGCCGGTTCTAACCATTATGCCGCCGCATTTCCGGCAAACATTGGCGCTGATAACCGATTTTGATTCAAGATTGTCTTTGATTAAATTAGCTTCTTCAATTCGTTGAGCGTGCGCAGTTACTCGCACTGGCTGGTCAACCTCAATTTCAATCTCTTCTTCTGATTCTTCAAGGGTCAATAAATCATCATTGCTTTCTTCAATCAAGGCTGGCTGCAAGCCCAGTTCTATCCGCTCTTCGTTTGTTAAAAACTTATAAGCCAAATACCGGAAAATATAATCTAAAATGCTGGTGGCTATTCTAATGTCCGGATTCTCTGTCACGCCGGCCGGTTCAAACCGGCTGTAAATAAATTTGGCCGCTAAATCTTTAAACGGCACCCCGTACTGCAGGGCCATGGAAACGGAAATCGCAAACGCGTCAAGCAAGCCGGCCAAAGTGCTGCCCTGCTTTGCCATTCGGATAAATATCTCAGCCAATTTCCCGTCCCGATAAGTGCTGTAAGTTAAGTATCCCTCGTGGCCGGCAATGGAAAATTTGTGAGTTTCCGACAAACGGGTGGCCGGCAAGCGGCGGCGGATTACCTGCGGATTGGAAAACTGGCCAGATTCAGTTTTAGCGTTTTTGTTGCCTTCTTTGCCTTTTTCGTCTTCTTCTTTTTGGCTGCCGGAATAAAGCGGTTGGGTAGTTTTTGATCCGTCCCGATAAACTGCAAAAGCTTTAATGCCCGACTGCCAAGCCATAATGTAGGCTTCGGTAATCTCACTCACCGTGGTTTCATGAGGCATGTTAAAGGTTTTGGAAATTGCTCCGGAGATAAAAGGCTGGACGGCGGCAACCATCTTGACGTGCCCCCGCCAAGAAATGGAGCGATGGCCCTCTACTGGCTTGACAGCGCAGTCAAAGATTGGAACATGCTCTTCTTTAAGGTAAGGTGCGTCTTCAATTGTTCCTTTTTCAAAAATATAATCAACAATCGCTTTTACCTCGCTTGGCGGATAGCCTAATTTCCTCAAAGCGGCCGGCACGCTTTTGTTAACTATTTTCATCCAGCCGCCGCCAACTAATTGTTTCATCTTAACCAAAGAAAATTCAGGTTCAATGCCGGTTGTGTCGCAGCCCATCATGAACGAGATTGTGCCCGTTGGAGCAATAACCGTTACCTGAGAATTGCGGTACCCGTACTTTTGCCCCAACTGATAGGCTTCCTGCCAGACTGACAAAGAATTTGACTCTAAAGCTTCGTCTCTTATCAGCTGGCGGTTAATGTTTCTTGAAGCTTCAAGATGCTTATTGATTACCCTCAACATCGGCTCCCGGTTTTTGCCAAAGCCGTTAAAAGGCTTCATCCGGCGGGCAATTAGAGCCGAATAACGGTATGCCTCCCCCGCCATTAAAGCGGAAATAGCGCCCGCTACCGCTCGGGCTTCGTCGGAATCATAAGGCAGGCCTTTAGTCATTAAAAGCGCGCCTAAATTGGAAAAACCCAATCCTAATTCCCGAAAATCATGGGCAGTTTTGGCGATTGACCGAGTCGGATAAGAAGATCCGTCAACGATTATCTCTTGGGCTAAAATAAAAATATCAACTGCCTGCCGGAACTTGTCGGCTTTAAAAGTGCCGTCTTCGTTAAGGAATTTTAGCAGGTTAATTGAAGCCAGGTTGCAGGCTGAATTGTCCAAGTGCATATACTCCGAGCAAGGGTTGGAAGCGTTAATTCGGCCCGAATTGGGGCAGGTGTGCCAGTCGTTAATTGTGGTGTCAAACTGAACGCCGGGATCGCCGCATTCCCAGGCGGCTTTGGCAATTTCTTCCAGCAACTCCCGGGCATCATAAGTTGTCGCCGGTTCGCCGGAAGTCCTGAATCTGGTAGACCATTTCTCGCCGTTAAGGGCTTTCTTCATAAATTCATCGGTAATCCGAACCGAATTATTGGCATTTTGGAACTGAATTGAGTGCCAAGCCTCGTTGTTGAGGTCGCTCATGTCATAACCGGCGGCCATCAAAGCTCGTATCTTTTTTTCCTCTTCGGCTTTGGCTTGAATGAAATCCATAATGTCCGGGTGGTCAATGTCCAAAACAACCATCTTGGCAGCGCGGCGAGTGGTGCCGCCGGATTTAATCATGCCGGCTACCGCATCGGCGCCGCGCATAAAGGAAACTGGGCCGGAAGCGTAACCGCCTTTGGATAACGGCTCCAGTTTTGATCTCAGCGGCGACAAATTAATGCCGGCGCCGGAACCGCCTTTAAAGATCATGCCCTCTGTCTTTATCCAGTCCAAAATCGACTTCATGTCGTCTTCAACCGCCAAAATAAAACAAGCTGAGCACTGGGGCCGCTCTTTAACACCAACATTAAACCAAACCGGGCTGTTGAAAGAACCTTTCTGGTAAAGAATGAGATGGGTCAATTCATCTTCAAAAATTTGAGCTTGCTCGGCGTCATCAAAGTAACCGAATTTTTCGCCCCAAGACCTGATTGTTTTCACTACCCGATCAATCATATGCTTTAAACTTTCTTCCCGTTCCGGCGAATTCAGTTTGCCCCGAAAATACTTGGAAGCTGTGATATTGACCGAGTTTTGAGACCAAAATTCGGGAAACTCAACTCCGTTTTGCTCAAATATCTTTTCACTGCCCTGCTCAATGACCGCGTCTCTTCTGACCCATTTAACTTCGTCGTAGGGATGCCGGCCGGGTTTGGTAAAAACCCGCTTGACTGGAATCGGAAACTTCGGTTTTCTTTGACCTTTTTTGGAGAATTGGAGTGATTTATTGCTGGTGTTCATTTGTTTTAAGTAATTTTTATCTCGACTTAATAGCATTATACCATTATCCAAAAAACAGCGGAGTCAAAATAGTTAGTCAAAAACTAGTGAAGTTATCCACAGTTGCACAATCGGCAATTATCGCTAAAAACCAAGAAAAAACAGGAGAATTTATCTCCTGTTTCGTCAATAGTCTGCTGATTTTACCTTTTTTTCTTGCGGAGAAAAGCCGGAATGTCCCAAGGGTCTTTGTCGTCGGATTTTTCTTTCTTCGGCTTAGCTTTATTGGCTGGCCGGTCAGTTGAACCGCCGGAACCGCTAGAATTTTTAGCGGAAGCAGGCTTACCGGCATTTAGGTCAAACAAAGAATCATTGGGCCGGTTTTGGTTAACGGATTCAAATAAATTGGGGAGGGGGCCGCCTTCGGTAAAGCCGTTGAAGCCGGTGGCAATAACTGTTACTTTCAAGCTTTTGTCTTTCAAGCGGCTGTCATAGTAAGCGCCGAAAATTATTCTCGCAGTCGGATCAAGGTTGGCCACAACCGCCTTGGCTACATCATGGATTTCCGCCATCTTCAAATCTCTGCTGCCGGCAATGCAGAACAAAATTCCCTTGGCGCCGTCTACTGAAGTTTCAATCAAAGGAGAATTAATCGCCGCCTGAACGGCTTTAATAGCCCGGTCCTGGCCGGCCGCAACGCCAACTCCAATCAAGCTTGGGCCGGAATCTTTCAGCACCGCTTTAACGTCTGAAAAGTCAACATTAATAATTCCTGGCGAATTGATGACATCCGCAATCGCTTCAATCCCGGCGCGGATTATGTCGTCAATATAAGAAAATGCCTTAATCACCGAAGTGTCTTTGTTAATTAAAGAAAAAACCCGATCGTTAGGGATAACCACTAAAGCGTCAACCAAATCTTTCAGGCGGCTTATTCCTTCTTGGGCAATAGCGGCCCGTTTTGAGCCCTCAAAAGAAAACGGCTTGGTTACCACCGCAATGGTTAAAATTCCTTTTTCCCGGGCGATTTCCGCCAAAACTGGCGTGCCGCCGGTGCCGGAACCGCCGCCAAAGCCGGAAACCAAAAAAACGATATCAGCGCCTTCCATGGCTTCTCCCAGTTCCGAACGGTTCTCTTCGGCTGCTTGCTTGCCTAAATCAGGATTCATGCCCGTGCCTAACCCTTTAGTTAGGGCTTTGCCAATATGGATTCGGCGGTGGACATTGGTGTGGTTTAGGTCTTGGGCGTCAGTATTGACTGCAATATACTCCACTCCTCTCATGCGGGACTTTTCTCTCATTCGGGAAACAATGCTGCCGCCGGCCCCGCCAATGCCGATTACTTTGATTCTGGTTAAGCCTTCGTGAATATGGGCTTTAGGAAGCCGGATTTTCGGAGGGTTAGCAACGGCGCTTTTATTCTTTTTTGCCGGTTTGGCCGAACTTTTCTTTATCTTCTTAGCAACAGCCGGACGCTTAACCGTTTTCTTCACTGAACGCTTAACTGCGCGCTTGGCTGATTTTTTAGCCGTGACTTTAGCTTTGGCTTTTGACTTTGAATTTTTTTTAACAGGCATAAATTTATATTGCTTTTAATCGACTTAAATTAAGGCAGGAGGTTTTTAAGAAACCTGGCTACGCTTGAAAAACTGCTACCATTATAGTTTTTTTCATAGTTCCAAAGCAACAGCCCCAAAGCAGAAGCAAAATCAGGACCGCTAACCAGATCAATGTGCGTTGGATTTAGAACTTCAAACATTTCAATATTAGGATAACCTACCTGGGCCGGCAATCGGAAAAGCTGGCGCGCCAGATCGTCAATGTTTTCCAGATTAGCGCCGCCGCCGGAAATAACCAGCCCGGCAGGAAGTTGGACAACCCGGCCAATCGCCTTTAACTCGTTGTTAATTAAATCAAAAATTTCCTCCAGGCGGACCTCAATAATTTCCGCTAAAAATTTTAAGCTGATTTCAGCATCGTTCTTCACTGCCGGATCCATCTCGGACAACTTGACCCGGTCTCTTCGGGGAACTTTGGCGGCCAAAGCCCGGCCGTAATTCTGTTTCAGTTTTTCGGCCAGATCAACGGAAATTTTAAGCCCGATTGCAATATCGTTGGTAATGTAGTTGGAACCCAAAGGAATGCTGCCGGCATGAACTGCCTTGCCTTCGTCATAAATAACGTAAGAAGTGGTAGCCGCGCCAAGGTCAATAAACAAAACGCCCAGTTCTCTTTGGCGGTTTGAAAGCACCGCTTTACTGCTTGCCAAAGGATTAAAAACAATGCCAGAAACGTCACCGCCAGCGGATTTGACTAAGTCAGCCACCCCTTTGACATGAGGGGCAAACCCTTCCACTAACAAAGTGTTGACTTCCAGCCGGTGGCCGGTCATGCCGATTGGATCTTTGATATCGCCGATTTCGTCAACAAAAAATTCCGCTACCACCTCGTGAATCAAATCATAATTTGGCATCATCTTAATGGTGCGAGCGGCCTGAACCGCCTGTTCCTTGTCTTCTTCCTGGATTTCTTTATCCGGACGGGAGACAATGGAAATGCCGCGGGCAAATTTGGACTTTATGTGGTCGCCGTTTATGTTAATGTAAATGTTTAAAGCGGCTTGCTTAGAAATTTTCCTGATATCGTCAATGATTTGTTCCAAATTTCCCGTCGCCTCTTCAAAGTCAATAATTACCCCTTTTCTAATCCCTACTGACGGATACTTAAAAGCTGAAACAATGGAAAGTTGGCCTTCTTTATTTTTGCGGGCAACAGCGCCCTTAACAGAGGAAGAGCCAATATCTAAAGCGGTAAAGAAGTTGGGCATACTCAACTATTAATAATCTTCATTAACTTTTTTTCTAACCTTTTCATCTTAATAGTATCATTATTTGAATTGTGTGTATAGCCCAATAAATGCAGCAAACCGTGGACAGCTAAAAAAACCAGGTCTTCTTTTTTTCTCTTAATTACGGCCGGGGCCAAAAAGATTTCGCCCAAAAATTCCACTTCGCCGACCGGCGGCGCTTCAGCGGGCTCCGGAAAGCTCAAAACGGTGGTCACGCTATTTTTCCGCCGAAAGCGCCAATTTAGATCTCTAATCCGGTTACTTAAGACAAAATTGAGACCAACCGCCGAATTTGGCTTTTTTAAATACAAAAGAGCTTGGCTTAGCTTTTCAGCAATCCGTCCAAGCTCTTTTTGGTAACGGCCCGTTTTATCTGCGCCGAGAACTTGTGGTTTCTTGGCCATATTTTCTTGCCAGGGTCATCTCTTCTTGTTTTTTAGCGCGATAGAGAGCCGCCAGCCTTCTTTTTCGGCGGCTGACCGGCCGGGCAAAAAACCGCCTTTTTCTGGCCTCTTGTAAAATGCCGCTCTGTTTTATCTTCTTTTTAAAGCGGTACATTAAAGAGTTAAAGTTTTCGCCTTCTCTTTTTCTAACAACAATTGCCATATGTTTAATATTTAACAGTAATTTAGTGGTTTTATCCTAAACCGGATTCAGCAAAAAGTCAATAAACTTGTATCACGCACCATGTATTATGCATAAAGCGTAAAGGGTTAATCTCCCGCTTCCGTTAGGAAACGAACAACGGAAGAATAATTGAATATTAGTAATTGGAAATTCAGTAATTATTCTCCTGTAATTATCTTTCTCACTTCTTCCAAGCCCTTGGTTGGCGGGTTATGGACTACGCTGTGCAGCGACCCGCCGCCGTCGCCTTTGAACCGGGGGATGATATGAAAATGGAGGTGGTCAACGGCCTGGCCGCCGGCGGGCTTGTGGTTAATTCCCAAAGTAAAACCGTCAGGCCGGAGGGATTTATCAATTAAAGCAAGAGTTTTTTTAACTCCGACAAAAAAATTGGCGGTTTCTTCATCGTTTAACTCCAACACTGTTGAAGCGTGCCAGTTAGGAACAACAACAGTGTGCCCGACCGCGCAAGGGTTAATGTCTAAAAAGGCGGTAATTTTATCATCGGCGTAAATAATCTCCGCCGGCAAATCACGCCGGGCAATTCGGCAAAATAAGCACTGGTTTGCGCCATTTTCAGCCATATTTTTATTTTAGCATTTTCTTAATGTGGTCAACCATTTTCTCAATCGGAACATTTTCTTGGAAATTAGTTTCAGTGTCCCGAATAATTATTGACCGGTCAAAAACTTCCCGCTGGCCGTAAATGACAACCACCTTAACCTTGTTTTTTTCCGCCATCTTCAGCTGGGGCTTGAAGGCTTTGCGGCCGACAGACTCCAAAACCTTAATGCCGCTTTTGCGAATTTTGTTAATCAGCACCGAGCTGGAAAGGCGAGCTTTATCGCCAACAGCAATGAAGTAAACCTGCTTCTGGTTGGGGTTTATTTTCTTGGGCTTTGACCTAAATTCCTTCACAGCCGCAATTAGCTCTAAGGTGTCCAGCCAACCGCCAACGCCGGGCAACTGGCGGCCGCCTAATTTTTCGCCCAGGTAATCAAAGCGGCCGCCGCCGGCCAGCAATCTTTCTTTCTGGCCAAGATACTTAACGCGGAACACAACCTTGCTGTAATAATTGTCGTCGCCAAAGAAATGAGGGTTAGGTTGGTAATTGACGCCGTTGTCTTCCAGGTGGCTGAGAAATTCCTGAAAATGGGTATTGCAGTTCTGGCAAAGGTAATTAAAGATAAGCGGCGCGTCTTTTTTTACTTTTTGGCATTTTTCCGCCAAGCAATGCGTTAGGAAGGCGGGAGACTTTTCATAACATTCGCGGCAGTCGGAACAAACCTGCTTTAGGTGCTGCTTGTAATAAGCTTTGATTTTTCGGGCGTAAGTGTTGCGGCAAACTTTGCAGCCGGCTGAATTTACTTCCACCACAAAATTTTTTATCTTTAATGATTCTAGAAAATCAATAATCGCAAAAATGATTTCGGCGTCATAAAGGGAATCGCTCTCGCCTAAAACGGCAAAAAACCAGCCAAATTTTTGCCTGGCGCCGGAATCAAAGTTGCCAAAAATAGGGGCGTTAGTGTAACCCTTAAAAGGCATTGCAAAATGGCCCAACCGGTTAGCTGCATAACTTCTAATTGCCGCCACTGCCCAGTTAAACCTTAAAACCGCCTTGGACCGGTTAAGGCTGACTTTTATCACCCGGCGGTCCAAGCCGGAAATTGCTTCGGCGATAAACTTGCTTTCATACAAGCTTGCCGGTTCGGCCGCGGCCGGCTCAAAGAAATGAAAATCATGAATATCAGCAGTGCCGTGCCCAATCCGCTCCACTTCCCGCCAGTAAGGCTCCAGATGGGGCAGAATGTCAATAAAGCCGGCCGCCGGCAAAAATTTGGCAGTGTTTTTGGAAGCAGCGGCAGATTTTCCTCCGGGCTTATTTTTATTTTTAGATTTTGGCGGCATTTTACTAAAGGTTATTTAAGGTTATAAACGGGCTTACCGACCGCCATTGCTTGAGTGATGGGCCACAGCCGCAATCGTACCAGCCCGACTATGAACTTGTCGTCAAGCGGCCCCCAGCTGCGGGAATCAAAGCTGAATCCCCGGTTATCGCCCATAACAAAATATTCATCGGGCCCCAAAACTATGTCCTCCTGTTCGGTCAGCCGAGGGTTGATAATATAATTTTCTTGCACTGATTTAAGTTTGTTATTTTCGTAGATAAAAACTTTCCCGTCCTGAATTTTAATGTGCTCGCCCGGCAAGCCGATAATTCTCTTGATGTAATAGGAGCTTTTATCAACCGGCGATTTAAAAACCACAACTTCCCCCCTTTCCGGCGGGCGAAAACGGTAGGTTAGCTCGTCCACTAATAAATAATTGCCCCCGTTAAAGGTCGGTTCCATACTTGACCCCACTACCAGAAACGGCTGAAAAACAAAAGTCCTGACCACTAAAACAATTGCCAAAGCGATAACTATCGTTTCGGCTAGCTCAAAAAATGACCAGAGAAGTTTTTTCATGTATTGGTTCGTTTATTAATTTATGCGATAATTCTAAATAATATGAACCGTAATTTCAAGGCGAGCCAAATAAAAGCGGTAATCGGTTTGGGCAACCCGACGCCAGAGTTGTCAGTTACTTACCATAACGCCGGCCGATTGTTCGCCAATTACCTGGCCGGCGGCCGGCCGTTGGAACGGGCAGGAAAGAAATTTTTCAGATTTACAACAACCGATCGCATTGTTATCGCGGAATCTTTAACTTTTATGAACGAATCCGGCCGGGCAGTTAGCGATTTAATTAAGTGGTTCAATTTAAAACCGGAAGAAATAATGGTGGCCCACGATGATTACGACATCCTAATCGGCAAGTACAAAATATCCTTTGGCGCCTCCTCGGCCGGCCATAAAGGCGTAGAATCGGTAATCTCACACCTTAAGACCAAGGGTTTTTGGCGCTTGAGGATTGGGGTTTTTCACAGCCAGGGCAATCAAACTAGGGTTAAAGCGGAAACGGTTGTGCTTAACAAAATTAAAGAAGAGCATCGGCAAAAACTTGAAACTGTATTTGAGAATATCAAAAACGATTTACTGCTCCCCTAATTTCATCTGAAAACTAATTGAAAATTTGGCAACGCCGCTGTTGTCCCTAACGATATTGGTAAACGGCAAGTTCACTTCGGAAACCAAAGGGTCGGATTCCAGGTAGTTTTTGAAATTTATTACGTCATTGTAGCTGTTAGCCTGGCCGGAAAACTTAACCGCCGGCCCGTTGCTCACAGTTGAAAGCGAAACAACGCTAATATTAAAACTGTCAGCTGCCGCCAAAACCGCGTTAAACCTTGCCAAAGCATCGTAGCGCCCAGTTTTAATTTTGTTTAATGACTCAACCAAAGAATTAAACTCAGTAACCTTGTCCCTTAGTTCCGTCAATTCCTGAATCTGGACATTGTTGTTAAGAAAGCCAATCTGGTTTTTTAAGTTATTATTCTGGTCTTTAATTAAGTAAGAAGAAGCGGCATAAACCAAGACAAAACTGCCCAGAGTGATGCCTAAGATGTTCCGCCACAGAACAATAAACTCAATAAGCTGGTCTTTAAACAAAACCTCCGTCACCGATTCTGAGTTAAGATTTATCTCCGCCGCCTCTGACCGGCCAAAAATTCGCCGCAGAGCCAAACCGACTGCCGCGTACCAGGTAGGGTCAAAAACCGCAAACTTTTCCTTAATAATCCTCGGCTTGATGCCGGTGGCTTGGTAGAGGCCGTCGTAAACTTGCGTTTCTATGCCGGGAGCAATAAGATTAACCGTCTCAATCGGCTCCTTGAATTTCGTGTTTAGATAACTCAAAACTTTAATCAGTTCTCCCTGCGCCGCTTTAACAAAATCAAACTTGCCGCCTAAAGAATGCTCCATTCTCAAGGTTTGCCAAGATTTGAAATAATCAAACCGCAGATACTTGCCCTTGACCAAAAACAGGTTAATCCCGTCATTGGAAACATAAACATTTAAAGTCAGCTTAGCGGTCGGTTTGGTTAAGTTTCTAATCAGCCGGTTCAGAGCCAACGAAGGCGGTTCAAATGATACCGGATAGAAACCGGCTTGAATTAAAAGCGACCGGTATTCGTCAATGTATTTTTTGGCGATAAACGATCCCAGAAGAATATATTTGTCTTCATTTTCTTCTATCAACTGCCAGCTCATATAAGCTTCGCCCTGCGGCAAAGGAGAAATCATCTGTAAATTCAACGCGGCTGACTCGGCTAAATGGACCCGGCCCACATTAGGGATATCAAAGACTTGGCTGTAAACCAAGGTTTGGGGAATGCCTACCGCAATTTTCAGTTTTTGGCCAGGATCAACAACAATCTTACCGTACAAAACACCTAAGCTGTCCAAAAACGCTTTTTTGTTTTTAATTACCCCGTTTTCCAAAGTTCCCGGCGGCAATTTTACAAAAGCCGCCTGATAACTCTTATGATTCTCTTTTAAAACGTACTGAATAAAATAATCCGAAATCAGCAAACCGCCGATTTTCGGTTTTGAGATTAAAGTGTTAAAGAAATCAACCAAACGGTTTTTGTAATTTTCCCAGCTCATAAAATTAATTAACGGTTACTTCTTTAATGTAATTTAGGTTAAGCTGGCCAGTTGATTTATCCACCACAACTGAAGCGGTAAATTTCTTTTGTTTTGTGGCGGCGGTAGCCACGACATCAATTATATAATTGTAAATATTCTGAGCAGCATCCGTTGTCCGGGTTACCGTAATTAAATTTGAATCGCCTCCGACAGCTAGGCTGTAAGTAGCGCCGGCAGCCGCAAATTCTTTGTTCATGGCAATTCGCAGCAGGGCGTCATTTAAGCCGGAATAAGCGGCCGCTACTGTCCGAAGCGACAGTTTTGACCCTAAGGAAAAAGAGCTGATAAAGAATGAAACCGCGGCGCCGGCCACAACAATTTCCACAATAATCCCCCCAATCAGCAAAACTGTCGGCAGAGCTACCTGGCCTGATTTTCTCTTGGTTTTTACTGTTAGCGTCATTCTTATAATAATACCAAAACCCCGCCAATTTTAAATAGAGGCGGGGTTTTAGCAATAACTGTTTTCGGTTTTAGTTGCCTGCCGGCGCTGGCGAACCGTTGTTCGGCTGGGCAGACCCAGCAGGGTTGTTGGCCGGCGGTTGATTTGCTGGCGGATTAACCGGCAGCAATTCCGGATTCTCCCGGAACAACTTGGCTAACGAACCGTTCGGGTCAAGTTTAGTAGTCCAAACAACATTATCCCGGTTCAGTTTCAGGAAATCAGACGGCCCCCAGAATACTTTTGAAAACTTCTGGATAGAGTACGGCTGGTCCTGGCTTTGGGCATTGAAGCTGATGGTGTAGACCTGCTTTAAGCCAAAGCTGGGAAAACTTACCAGCTTGCCGAAGTAAATTTCGCCGGTTCTAAGATAAACAGCAGAAAAACTAGGGGAAGCGAAAAATACCTGCCAAATCAAAAGCGCCGCTACCGCTACTACCAAAACCGCCACAATTATTAATAAGACTAATTTTGACTTTCTCATAAATAAAACATAATTAACTAATCGACCTTAAATAATTTCAAGTTATTTTTCATTATAGCTTAAATCCTAATAAAGACAAATCTCTCTTTCTTACCTTCGCCAATAAATTAAATTCTGGATCTTCTTTTAAGATTTTACCCAAATAATGGCCGGAAATAAAGTTCGGCATTAACACGTAATCCGCGCCGGCTTTGTATAAAATTTTGGCATCCGCCTCGTTGTCGGATCTGATAATCAGCTTGGGCCGGCTGCTGCGACTTTTTTTGAAGAGCCGGTTAATCTGGTTGATAAGCAACAAGTTGCTTTCTAAATTGGGGCTGGTGGAAATAATTAAGCGGGTTTTGGAAAAATCAATATTGGCAAAAATATCAAGATCGGCGATATCGCCAAACACGGCTTTGTAGCCTTGCTGTTTCATTTTGGCCACTATATCCGGATCAAAATCAATAATTAGCAGTTCGCTGGATTTAAAATGGGCGGCAATCCCCTGGCCGGTCCGGTGGCAGCCAAACAAAACAATAGTTCGCCCCAGCTTTGCTTCCTCTAAGAACCGCTTTAATCTTTTTCTTTCAAAAATACTCAACCGGGGTGAAAGCCATTGGAATATTTTCTCCGCGTGGATTATTAAGTACGTGGAAGCGGTAATCGTAATCACTCCCACCGCGGTAATCAAAGAAACCACCGGTTGGGACAGGTGGCCGATTTTAAGCCCGAGCGCCGCTAAAATTAAGCTGAACTCGGAAATTTGGGCCACATTAACTCCGGTTAGAAAGCTAATCCGCCGCTCGTATCCCATCAGGCCCATAATCACTAAAACTATCAGCGGATTGCCGATTAGAACAAATAAAGACAGGATAATAATTGGCCAGATTAAGCCGCTGAAACTGCTCATTATCATCAGCGACCCTAAAATAACGAAGAAAATCACCATAAAGAAATCGCGCAAAGGCTTGAACTTAGAGGTAATTTCATAAATCTCGGAAGAATTAGCCAAAGCAATGCCGGCAATTAACCCGCCGATTTCCAAAGAAAATCCCAACTTTTGAACTACCGCTACCACCACAAACAGCCACGCTAAAGTGGAGATGAAGAGCAAATCTTGGGAACGGGCCAGCAGATTGAAAATAACCGGCATTATTTTGCGGCCAATCAGCATCATGGCCACTAAAAGGGCGATTCCTTCAAAAATAACCAGGCCCAGCTGAAGCCAGGAAAATCCGCTGCCGTCCTGCAAGCCGGACAAGACCACCAAAATCAGTATGGCCACCAAGTCCTGAACCAGCAAAAAACCGATGGTAATCTTGCCGTGCAAGCTGTTAAGAGAATTTTTTTCTGACAGCAGCTGAACCACAATGACCGTGCTGGAAAAAGTTAAAGCAATCGCGATATACAAAGAAGGCATCATCCCGAAGCCGAAAAGTTGGGCAATAATAAAACCAAACAAGGAAGTGAAGAAAATCTGAGCCAGCCCGACAATAACGGAGGCTTTGCCGACCAAACGCAAGGAATTGTAGTTTATCTCCAAACCAACTAAAAACAGCAAAAACATTATGCCCAGTTCCGAAAATATCTGGAACGACTCCTGGGCAACGACATGAGACAAGCTAAAATAGCCGATTATCAAACCGGCGAACAAATAAGCAACCACGATCGGCTGTTTTAAGATCTTTGCCGCTACGCCCAGCGCGGAAGCTAAAACAATAACAATGGCTAACTCCGATATTCCGCCCATAATGGTTTGTTATTCATGCTCCGACTTTATTCGCCCGCCCAGGGTTCTAAGCTCTCGGATCGCTTCTTCGCCTTGCTTCGATCGGGGCACGATATCCGCCGGCCCTTTTCCGGGCGGATTGCCGTGCCAGCGGTAATCCCCTTCCATAAATTCCACTCCTTTGCCGGGAATAGTATGGGCAATGATAACCGTTGGCTTCTCAAACACCGCTTTTGCTTCGCTGACCGCGTCGATGAAGGCCTCAATGTTATGGCCGTCAACCTCTAAAACATGCCAGCGAAAAGAAAGGAACTTTTCCTTCATCGGCTCCAGCGGCACCACATTTTCCGTAAAGCCGTCTATCTGGATATTGTTTCGGTCAATGATAAGAGTGAGCCGGTTCATTGCGGTGCCGTACTTGCCGGCAATCATCGCTCCTTCCCAAAAATTTCCTTCCTGCATTTCCCCGTCCGAACCTAAGCAGTAAACCCGAAAACGTTTTTTGTCTAGATTGGAGGCCAGAACCATTCCAACAGCCTGGGACAAGCCGGAACCCAACGGGCCGGAAGTGTTTTCAATTCCCGGCAAGGAGCCGCGGTGCGGATGGCCTTGCAGCCGAGAATTGATTTTTCGCAAAGTTTTCAATTCGGCAATGGGAAAATAACCGGCGTGAGCCAGAGTTGCGTACCAAACCGGCACAATGTGGCCGTTTGATAAAATCACCCGGTCCCGCTCCGGCCAGTCGGGCTTTTTGGGGTTATGGTTTAAAATATGGAAATAAAGAGCGGTAAAAATATCGGCCATATCTAACGACCCGGCTGAATGGCCGGAACCGGCGGCTAAAAGCGATTTGATCACGGAAATTCTAATTTGATTGGCCTTTTCCTCCAAAAAATGGATTTTTTTGTCGTGAAGATGAATCATTTTAAATTGCGCTTAATTGCTGATAACGACTAACTGGATCCGAACTGTTAAAAATGAATGACGACGAAACGATAATGTCGGCTCCGGCGCCCTTTACCAATTTGGCGGTTTCCAAGTTAACGCCGCCGTCAATTTCTATTATAACATCGGGGTGGGTTTGTTTCAAAACCCTAATCTTTGTCAATGTTCCCGGGTTCATTGACTGGCCGGAAGGGCCTGGCGGAACTGAAAGCAGCTGGACCATTCGTTTTGCCAGTCCCAGGTTTAAAAACGGCTCCACCCGTTCAATTCCAGTTTCCGGCCGCAGGCCCCACATAATTTCAAAATCTTGATCTTGGCTTAAAGGAATTAATTCTTCCAAATCAAAGTTAGACTCAATGTGAATAACCGCCCGCTTAAACCTGCCTTTCCACGCCCTGAGGTAATCCATCGGCCGGCCTACCATTAGGTGGAGAGCGATGGCGGGAGGAAGGTCTGACTGCTCAAAATCGGCCGGCTGGCCCCAGGTTTGGTTAGCGGCAAACACTCCGTCGGCAATGTCAATCTCCACCCACGGCGACCGCAGCTCTTTAATAACTGAGAGCCGGCGGCGAAGGCATTCTTTATCGCTTTGGCCGCAGTTAATAACCGGGATTACCAACATAATTTTTTATTTAAGCTCATCACCGGTTTCCGCCTGGCTCTTTAGCGTCAAGCGGTCCGATTTAAAATTTTGGGTTTCAATTCTGAAAATTTTCTTAATCCTTCTCACGTGGCGTTCTGCTTCAGAAAACGGCGTTGACAGCCAAACCGTTACTATCTTTTTCGCCTCGCTGGGCTCAATATAATCCGCCGCCAAAGCCAAAACGTTGGTATCATCATCGTTCCGGCTGTCAAAAGCTTGGTTAGAGTTAAAAATCAAGCCGCACCGGACAGAAGGAAACTTATTGGCAACAATATCCACTCCAACCCCCGAACCGCAAATCACAATTCCCCGGCTGTTCTCGTAATCAAAATTAATCCGTTGGGCTACCTGGGCGGCAAAATCAGGATAATCGTCGCCGGCGTCATACTGCTGATTGCCCAAATCAACCACCTCATAACCGCTGCTTTTTAAAAAATCCATTAAAAAGCTTTTTAATCGCCAGCCTTTATGATCGGAACCAAAGTAAATAGTCATGTTTTTATAATTATAACTCAATAGCGGTAATTGTTAAATAGGATACCCAGCGCAAGCGTTGAAAACGGGCTTAACTTTAAACGCCTCAACGCGTTGAGGCGTTTAAGAAAAACAATTTCCAAAAAATTTAACACACTGAGCCGTTTATCAGCTCTAATTTAAACTTTGCTGATTTCAGAAACAATGCTTAAACAGCTAACATACTGCCAATAAGGAAGTCTTATTTCTTAACTCGCGATTCGCGATTCATGGCCGGCTGATAAAATTCATTAAGCTCCACCTTGACCGGTTTTACTTCTAAGATCTTACCTTTGCCGAAAATAACTTCTGCCGCCAATCCAGTCATCGTTTCCCGGGAAAAGCCTTGGTCAAAAACAAAGTTGCCTAAACTATAAAAAATCCAACCAGTACTGTAGCGCTCTACCTCTTCCCTCACGTGGGGGTGATGGCCGATAATAAGGTCGGCGCCGGCGTCAATTAGCTGGCGGGCGGTTTCTTTCTGGAACCGATTAGCCTGCAAACGGTATTCCTCGCCCCAGTGCAAAGAAACAATCAAAAAATCAACTTGGCCGGCGGCCTTAACAGACCGGATCTGCTCAACAATCTTAGGTAAATTAAAATCGCTCACTCCCGGCCAGCCAGCGCCGGCCGATAAGCTTTTAGGGTAAAGAGAGGTAAAAGCCAAAAAGCCAAACTGCCGGCCTTTAATTTCCTTTATCTTTACCCGGTTAGCCTCTTGATAATCAAGCCCGGCTCCCACCGGCAAAATTCCGTTGTTCTTTAAAATAGCCAAGGTATCCGCCAAAGCTTCTTTGCCCCAGTCCCAAATGTGATTGTTGGCCACCGAAAGAACATTAAATCCGGCCGACCTCAAGCCGGCAACCGCTTTGGGGTCCGCCCGAAAGGAATATTTGCTGCCCTGGTTTTTGCCTCGTTGCGAAATCGGCCCTTCTAAATTGCCGAAAACGATATCGTAAGGCCGCAAATAATTCTGAACCCGCCGAAACGGAAATTCATAATCATTTTTCTCCGCCATTAATTTGCCGATCTTCCGGGAAAGCATTATATCGCCCACAAAAATAGCCCTAACCCGGGCGGCTGACAGCTTTTCCCTCTTTAAAAACCATGCCGTTGAAGCTTTTTCCGCTGGTTCTTCGGTTTGATTTTGGCCGGGTTGGAACCGATACCCTACCTGAACAGTTAGGAAAA
The DNA here is from genome assembly GCA_964451115.1 of uncultured Candidatus Saccharibacteria bacterium. Lineage (GTDB taxonomy): Bacteria > Patescibacteriota > Minisyncoccia > UBA6257 > GWB1-50-10 > CAYVGF01. Next base: position 8,032 of record CAYVGF010000006.1, on the reverse strand, counting down.
AGAAAAACGAAAAAACCAGCAAGCCTAATAAGAAAAAATAGAGGAATTTATTCATTGTTTATATCATACCAAATTAAACGCCCCGCGCAGCGCGGGGCGTTTAATTAATCGGAACAGAACAACTAAACTATACTAGCCACCCGAGCAACGTGCTTAACCAAGGTGCTGACGTAACCCCATTCATTGTCATACCAGGACAGAATTTTCACTAAATCGCCGTCTACCACTTTAACAAAGCCCAGGTCAACGATCGCGCCGTAAGGCTTGCCGACAATGTCCGCCGAAACTATCGGGTCTTCGGTTACCGCCAAAATTCCCTGCCAACGCGGCGAAGCGGCAGCCTGCTTGAAAATCTCAACAATCTCTTCCTTGGAAGTTTTGCGGGCAGCCACAAACGTAATATCGGCAATAGAGCCGGTTACCAAAGGAATTCTCATCGCAATGCCGTCAAACAGGCCTTCCAAGTCAGGGATAGCGCGAGTAACCGCGATAGCGGCGCCAGTAGTTGAAGGAACCAAATTAACCGCTGCCGCCCGGCCGCGCCGGAAGTCATGCTTATTGGGTCCGTCAACAAGGTTCTGGCTGGCGGTATAACCGTGGACCGAATTAAGGATTGCTTTGACAATGCCGGGGTTTTCTTTCATAACCTGAATTACCGGCGACGCGGCGTTGGTCGTGCAGGATCCGTTAGAGCTTAAAACTACGCTCTCTAATTTATCTTCGTTAACGCCGACTAAAACCGTTTTGCCTTCGGTGCCGTCGGGATCTTTGGCGGGCGCGGTAATAATAACCCGCTTCGCGCCAGCGGTAATGTGGGCTTTTGCCAGTTCATACTTAGTAAAAGCGCCGGTTGATTCCACTACAATATCAACTCCCAAATCTTTCCAAGGAAGAGTGGCGGGATCTTTGACTTGCAGGAACTCAATCGTTTTTCCGTCCACTACCAGCTTTCCGTCTTTAGCTTCAACCGACTTGTCAAACTCGTGGTAAATTGTGTCGTACTTCAGCAGATACACCAGATTTTCCAAACTGCCAAGATCATTGACTGCCACAATTTCTATTCCCGGCTGGTTGAAAGCCTGGCGGAAAAACAAGCGGCCGATTCGGCCAAAGCCGTTAATTGCAACTTTTGCCATATGTTTTTATTTTGGTTATCTTTTTGACCTTTATTTTTTGCCCTTACAATGCATTATAATTATAAACCACAAAGCGGTTTAAAGCTAATCTGCCGCAAGAAGCTTTAGGCCTATCTCATCGTCAAGCTCCCTGTTTAGGCCCGGCACTAAATCAAAAAACAACTCTGTCGTAGCGCCGACAGTCGCCTGAGTCAAATGGCCTGCTACCGACCGGTAATCATTGAGCCCTAAAGCAACATGAACATGAATCATAAGCTCCTCGCTAAATTGAGAAAGGTTGCCGATAATGCTGGCTACTTCCAACGGCCCGGCAAAAGATTTTTTAAGATACTCTTTTCGCGACAAGTCGTAATAAGCAATTTCCGCCGACAAAAAGCCGCCCAAGCCGTAAAAAAAAGCGCCTTTAATCCCAAGCCTCGCGGCAACAGACTTAACGGCCTCAAAAAAATCTTCTCCCTTTTCCAGCCTTAAGACTAATTTGTTGTTTTGGTTATAAATTATTTTCATCGGTGCGCGTTTTTTAATGGTAAATAATTGACCTTTATCTCTTTAACGTTAAAAGTATACCCGAACCGGCGCCGGCCTGCCACTGCCGCTTTTTTTAAATTTATTGTCAACGGAACGCAACCGGTATATAATGCTCACAACCAACCAAACCAATGGACAAAGTCAGCCAAAAATTCACCCATCTCCATGTCCACTCCCACTACTCCTTGCTGGACGGCTTGGCAAAAATAAACCAGTTGGTTGATAAAGCTAAAGAATACAATATGCCGGCGCTAGCCCTGACTGATCACGGCAATCTCTACGGCGCGGTTGAATTTTACAAACAAGCCAAGGCTGCCGGCTTAAAGCCGATTTTGGGATTGGAAGCTTATGTCACTTCGGGCCGCCGCCAGGATAAAACCGGCGCCAAGGCTAAAAAAAGGCACCATCTCATCTTGCTGGCTAAAAATGAAACCGGCTGGAAAAACTTAATTCAACTGGTCACCCTTTCCAACCTGGAAGGGTTCTATTACAAGCCTCGGATAGACCATGAACTTATCGTTAAATACCACGAGGGGCTGATTTGCTTGTCGGGCTGCGTATCGGGCGAAGTCGGTTCGGCAATCAAGGAAAACAATATCCCGAAAGCCGAGGAAATTGCCCGGTGGTACCAAAGCATTTTCGGCGCAGACTATTACTTGGAAATTCAGCCTCACACCCCCGAACTTCACAAGCCGCTGGCAGACTTAGGCAAGAGGTTAAATATCGGCTTGGTGGCAACCCAGGACATCCATTACGTTAACTCCGACGATAAAACCGCCCACGAAATTTTGCTCTCTGTCCAAACCAACAATGCTTTGGACGACCCTGACCGGATGTCTTTAAAGCAATTTGACCTTAACCTTAAATCAGGCCAAGAGATGATGGAAATTTTTAAGAGTTATCCGGAGGCAATCGGCAACACTTATGAGATCGCCCAAAAATGCAACTTGGAAATAGAGCTCGGCAAAAACCACATTCCCCGCTTTAACTTGCCGGCTGAATTTAAAGAACCGATGGAGTATCTGCGCCACCTGATTAAAGAAAGGGTTAAGCGCCGGTACCCGGAAATAACTCCCGAAATCCAAGGCCGGCTGGACCATGAATTGAAAGTAATTGAAAAAACCGGCTTTGCTGATTACTTCTTGATTGTCCAAGATTTTGTCAACTGGGCCAAAGACCACGGCATTGTTGTCGGCCCCGGCCGGGGATCTGCCGCCGGCAGTTTGGTTTCCTACGTTCTGGGCATAACTAACGTGGATCCGATTAAGTACGAACTGCTTTTTGAGCGATTCTTAAATCCCGACCGAATTCAAGTGCCTGACATTGACATTGACTTTACCGATCTCAGGCGGGACGAAGTAATCGCCTACGTCAGGGAAAAATACGGCCAGTTAAATGTGGCACAGATTATAACCTTTGGAACTATGATGGCCCGCGCCGCCGTAAGGGATACCGGTCGGGCGCTTGGTTTGTCTTACGGCTTCTGCGATAAAATCGCCAAACTAATTCCTTTTAACACGACAATTGAAACCGCCCTAAAGGTTGTGCCAGATTTGAAAAAAATCTACCAAGAAGACCCTAAAGCAAAGGAACTGATTGACTCGGCAATAAAATTGGAAGGAACGGTTAGGCACGCTTCGGTCCACGCCTGCGGTTTGGTGATTTCCGAAAGGCCTTTGACCGAATACGTCCCTTTGCAGCGGGCTCCCCAGGGCAGCCAAACAATTATTACCCAGTTTGACATGCACGGCGTTGAAAATGTCGGTTTGTTGAAAATGGACTTTTTAGGCTTGAAGAACTTAACCATCATTGAAGAAGCCCTTAAGCTAATTGAAGAAAATAAGGGAGTGAAAATTGACATTAACAATTTGCCGCTGGACGATAAAAAAACCTTTAAGCTTTTTCAGCAGGCAAACACCGTTGGCATCTTCCAACTGGAATCCGACGGCATGAGGCGGTATTTGAAAGAGCTTAGGCCTTCCGAACTGGAAGACATTATTGCAATGATTGCCCTTTACCGGCCGGGGCCAATGGAGCTGATCCCCCTCTACATCCGCCGAAAACATGGCAAGGAAAAAGTAACTTACCTTCACCCCAAACTGGAGCCGATTTTAAAAAGCACTTACGGCGTCGGGATTTACCAAGAGCAGATGATGAGAATCGCCCGGGACCTGGCCGGCTACACCTTGGCCGAAGCCGATATTTTACGGAAAGCAATCGGTAAAAAGATTAAAAAACTTTTAGCGGAACAAAAAACCAAGCTTATAACCGGCATGGTTAAAAACGGGATTGACAAGAAAACCGCCGAACGAATCTGGGAACTCTTCCCTCCTTTTGCCCGCTACGGCTTTAACCGCAGCCACAGCGCTTCTTATGCGGTTATCAGTTACCAAACAGCTTACTTAAAAGCCCACTATCCGGTTGAGTTCCTAACCAGCTGGCTCAATGTTTCCGCTTCCGACATTGACCGAATTAACGAATTGGTAAACGAAGCCCGGCACCTGGGAATAAAAGTGCTGCCGCCCGACATCAATCTCAGCATTGAAAAATTTTCAATTGACGAAGACGGCGAAAGCATCCGGTTCGGCCTTTTGGCGGTTAAAAACCTGGGCCTTAATATCGTCCGGGAGATAATCAAGGAACGGGGAGCAAACGGGCCCTTTAAAGATCTGACGGATTTTCTCACCAGAATCTGCCATCGCGACCTGAATAAAAAATCTTTGGAGAGTTTAATCAAGTGCGGAGCGCTGGATTCTTTGGGGGTCAGCCGAACCGACGCCCTGTTTAACCTTAACGAAATCATTAAGTTCAACCAAGAAGTCAGGAAACACTCAACTAACGGCCAGAACAATTTATTCGGCCACAGCCACTCTTTGGTCAGCTTAAAACTGAAACCGGCCAAACCTATTGATAAATTTCAAATCTTACGATGGGAAAAGGAAATGCTGGGGCTTTACCTTACCGAACACCCTTTCACCTACATCTTAGAAAGAATCAAAAACAAAATAAAGCCGATTCGGGAACTGAACCAGGTCGGAACCGCGTCAAAATTTTTAACCGCCGGCGTTATTTCCAGCATCCAAAGATTCATTACCAAACGGGGCGATCCAATGCTTTTTGTTACCCTGGAAGACGACCAAGACAACATTGAAATACTGGTCTTCTCGGATGTCTTGGCCGGCACCGAATCGGTCTGGGAAGAAGGCCAGCCGATAGTTGTTGAAGGGCGGCTTTCAAAAAGGAACGGGGAACAAAAAATTATCTGCAGCCGAGCCAAAGCGCTGAAGGTTGCATAAAAGGCAATTATTGACTTTAATTTTAATTAATGGCGAAAAACAAAGATCAGGCAAAATTAGACAACCTCAGGCATTCTTTGGCCCATATCTTGGCCGCAGCGGTTTTAAAATTCTACCCGGAAACAAAACTGGGCATCGGTCCGACAATTGAAAACGGTTTTTATTACGACTTTCAATTTCCGCAAGGCGTTAAAATCACCGAGGAGGTTTTAACCAAACTGGAGAAAGAGATGAAAAGCTTAATCAAAGCCGGCTTGCCGTTCCGGGGCAAAAAGGTAACGCCAACCGAAGCAAAGAAATTATTTAAAAATCAGCCGTTCAAGCTAGATCTGATTAGCGAATTTACCAGCAGCAAAAAAGGTTTGAGCGTCTACCGAACCGGAGACGTATTTCTGGACCTTTGCCGCGGCGGCCACGTGAAAAACACCGACACAATCAATCCGGACGCCTTTAAGCTGACAAAGGTTGCCGGCGCTTACTGGCGGGGCGACGAACGCAATCCGATGCTTACCCGAATTTACGGCGCGGCTTTTGAAACCAAAAAAGAGCTGAACCAATATTTAAAGAACATCACCGAGGCCAAAAAGAGAGACCATCGGCAGCTGGGCAAAAAATTGGAGTTATTTGTGTTTTCCGACCTGGTCGGCTCCGGCCTGCCTCTGTTTACTCCGAGAGGAAAGGTGATTCTAGACGAAATAAAGAACTTTTCCCGGGCGCTAAGGCGGGAGATTGGCTATCAAGAGGTCCAAACTCCCCAGATTAACCGCGCTGAATTATTCAAAATTTCCGGCCACTATGAAAAATATAAAGAAGATATGTTTCGGGCGCTTTCCAACTACACCGACGAAGAATATTTCCTGAAACCGATGAACTGCCCCCAACATACCCAAATGTTTGCTTCTCAATTAAGAAGCTATAAGGACCTGCCAATTAAATACGCCGATTTTTCCTTGCTTTACCGCGACGAGAAACCGGGTGAACTGTCCGGCTTAACCCGCTTGCGCTCATTTTCTCAAGATGACGGCCATTGTTTCTGCCGCGAAGACCAAATTGAACAAGAGTTCTCGCTGGTGCTGAAAATGATCCAAAAAGCAATGAAGGTTTACGGAATGAATTATTACGTCCGGATCTCTCTCCGAGACGAACAAAACAAATCAGCTTATCTTGGCCAGGATTCAATATGGCGCAAATCCCAAAATATGCTTAAAAAATTAGTAAAAGAGCACAAATTGGAGTTTGTAATTGCTAAAGGCGAAGCGGCATTTTACGGGCCCAAAATGGATCTCATTGCCAAGGACGCCTTAAACCGGGAGTGGCAGATATCAACTATCCAGCTTGATTTTAATATGCCCCAGCGGTTTGGCTTGCACTATATTGGCGAAAAAGGAAAAAAACGGACGCCGCTTATGATTCACAGCGCCTTAGTGGGGTCGCCGGAAAGGTTTTTGGGAGTCCTGCTGGAACACTACGGCGGCAGGCTGCCCTTATGGCTGTCTCCTGTTCAGGCGGCAATTTTGCCTATTGCCAAAAACCACTCTGCTTACGCCCAAAAGGTCAACAGCGCCTTGGTTTCCGCTGGGGTAAGGTCTGAAATAATGCCGGCGGAAGAATCCCTTGGCCGCCGGATCAGAAAAGCGGAACTTCAAAAAATTCCCTACATTTTAGTTGCCGGCGACAAAGAAAAGAAAAATCAGGAAATCAACGTTAGAAGCCGCGACAAAAAAAGAACCGAAACGGTTAAGCTGGGCAGTTTTGCCGAGTTGATTGTTAAAAAAATAAAAAAACGACTGTAATCTCTTTATTTGATATCCGCCAAGCCTAATAATGTAAAGCTTAAAAAACAATAATTGGAAAAGAAAAACCCCGCTCCGCCTTCGCTTCCGCTGATTAGCGGATAGCAAAGACGGGTTAGCGGGGTTGGAATTAATTCAACTAATTCTCCTTCAACTTGCCGTCAAAGGTGTAAATTATCAATTCATCGTTTCTAACAGTTTTCAGATGAACCGGGCGCTGCCAAACTTTATAAATCCTGCGCAAAACTAGTCCCAAATCAAACCAGCTCTTAGACAGCTCTCGGCCGTCATAGACGTGCTCTAACAGCAATTCGTGCCGGTTGCCGTAATTGGCATTAACAACTCTAATAACCGGAAAATTGCCATTGATTAATTGATTAAGCAGAGTATTTTTAATCTTTCGAGCGTCAAAGCTTGAGATCCGATAGACTCCCGGATCGGGAGTTTTTCTTTCCAGCCGCAAATTAAGCTTTTGGCACAATTCTTTTGTAAAAAATTCGTCTATCGCCGTAACATCGTTGTAAAGCCGGCGAACTTCAAAAAGTTTCTGCCGGCCTAAACCGATTTTCAAAACCTGGCCTCGCCATTGGTCCGAGTATTTTCTAAACTCGGGAGGAAGGTTAAATTCTAAAGGCTCCAATTTTCCGTCTCGGAAAGCGTTTTTAACTTTCTGAATTTTCAATAACAATTGCTTCCGGCGCCGAAAGTGTTCAATGTTCTTCTTTATTAGGGATAATTGGTGGAACCGCCTTTGGGTCCATAACCGATTCCCTTTTTCCCTCGCGAATCGCAATTTCTTATCAACCTTAATCGCTTCCTTGAGCAATAGGGTTATTTTATCCTCTATCTTTCTTAATTCCTCTTTTACTTCCAGATACAGTTTCCACAAAACTAACAATTTTTCTTTTTCGTAAAATTCCGGCGGCAACTTGAAATCGTTCGGTTTAATTAACACTTTCCAAAAGCATAAAAATTCAGTAAATTTCCCATAACCTTGGCGAGAATTGTGGTAAGCTACAAACGCGTCCCAGTTTTCAAGAACCGACCGAAACGGACAACATTCATAAACATCGCCGTATCGATGGCTATCGTATGCTAGCTCTATGCTGTCCAATAAAGCCAGGCCTAATCGGTAAGGATTTAAGCCTTTATTCGGCAGCAATCCAGCCATGTGATCGGCGAAATCTATTATTTCTCCATCAGTCAACAACCCCCTAGTCAACGCCTCCCGGTGCCAGTAAGTCGCCCAACCTTCATTTAAAATCTTGGTTTGGCGTTG
>CAYVGF010000005.1:0-26158 GCA_964451115.1 uncultured Candidatus Saccharibacteria bacterium | reverse complement strand
ATTGAGTTGAAATCGGATTAATTCAATTAAATAAATCGGATTAATTCAATTAAATAAATCGGATTAATTCAATTAAATTTAGCGAGGAATAAGAAGATGGATAGAAAAGTAAATTTAGTTCAAAAAATACCTGAATCTCCCGGCGTTTACTTGATGAAAGACAGTTCCGGAAAGATTTTATACATCGGCAAAGCGGCAAACCTTAAGCGGCGGGTGAGCAGTTACTTTAACCGTCCCCACGACAGCAGGATTGAAAACTTGGTTCGGCGGATAGCAAAAGTCGGATTTAAGCAGACCGATTCCGCTTTGGAAGCGCTGATTTTGGAGGCAAAACTGATTAAGCGGCACCAGCCGCCGTTTAACATTAAAGAAAAAGACGACCGCAGTTTTTTGTATTTGGAAATTACGGATGAGGATTTTCCCCGCGTGCGGTTAGTGCGGAACAAAGACAAGGTGAGAGGCAAGCGGTTCGGGCCGTTTGTTTTGGGCAAAGAAGCAAAGGAAGCGGCCAGAATCCTCCGCCGAATTTTTTCCTGGAACGTCCATCCGCCGGAAAAAATCGGGAAGTTCGGCCGGCCCTGCCTTGATTATCAGATCAATCTTTGCCCGGGAACCTGCGTAGGGGCCGTTTCTAAAACCGAGTACCGAAAAACAATCCGCCGGCTGGTTAGTTTTCTTTCCGGCCGCAAATCCCAGCTGATTAAGGCTCTGGAAAAAGAGATGCGGGAGTTAAGCGAAAGGCTGGAGTTTGAAAAAGCAGCCAGCTTAAAAAAGCAAATTTTTGCCCTTCGCCATTTGCGGGATGCGGCTTTAATTAGCCAGGAGCCTGTTGATGGCGCAGGTTGCTCTGCAACGGGAAAAGCCCGGAAAACTGCCAAGCGGATTGAAGGGTTTGACATTTCCAATACCGCCGGCCAGTCTGCCGTTGGCGCAATGGTTGTGTTTAAAAACGGCCAGCCGGCTAAATCCGAATATCGGCGGTTTAGAATCAAAACCTTTAGCCAGCCTAATGATGTGGGAATGATTAAGGAAATTGTCCGCCGCCGGTTTCGGAGGAGTAAAACTAAACAGCCTGCCTGGCCCGCGCCGGATTTAATTTTAATTGACGGCGGCAAGCCGCAAGTTAACGCTGTGAAAGAAGTTTTGGAGGAATTAAGCCTCAAGATTCCCGTTGTGGGCATTGCAAAAGGCCCGGCCCGCAAAAAAAACGAGGTTATCGGCAAAATCCCGGCTGGAATCAAGAAAAGCGTTTTAGTTAAAGTTCGGGACGAGGCCCACCGGTTTGCCATCAATTACCATAAAAAACTTAGGAGCCGGAAAGCGCTGTTTGCTTAAAAATATGAGGCATGTTAGCTTGAAGTTAAGAGCCCAAAGGTCGTTATTTGAAAAACTAACAAAACTATGTTTGAAAAGTTATTTGGCAACAAGCCCAAAGAGCCGGAGATCGGCAAAGGCGAGGAAAGGTTAGAAGAAGTGGAGATGGAAAAAGCCCACGAAGCTGAGAACAATCCGGTGGCAAAGAAAATTATGGAGGAAAAAGCAAAAGAAAAAGAGGAAGAAGACGAAAAAAAGCCAAGCTCTGACCCGATGGAGTTCGGAGTGTAAGAGTTTTTCAGTTTGATAAAAGGCGGCTTTAACGGCCGCCTTTTGGTTAATTGCAATTGTTTTAGAATTACTTTTAAGTTAAACTTAAGCCATGAACTTAGGAGGGTTGTCATCTTTAATCCCGCCCCAAAACCGAAGCCAGAACAGTGACGGTAACCAAAAGGGAACAGGGAAAATTCCTCATTTTACCAAACATCGCGAAGAGGAAAGCGGTTTGGATTTAGACAAAGCCGCGGCGGCGGGTTATCAAAGAGTTTCCGCCGGCCTTGGCGCTTCAGGTAAGCCGAAGTCAAAAGAAGCAATTTTCCAAATTGAGGTTGACAAGATTAAACCCAACCCTTACCAGCCCCGAAAAACGCACAATGAAGAAAGCTTAAAGGAACTGGCCCAGTCTATTCGGGAAGTGGGAATTATCCAGCCGCTGGTGGTTACCAAGGTTCAGACCGAAACCGAAAGCGGCACCAAAGTTGAGTATCAGCTGATTGCCGGTGAACGCCGGTGGTTGGCGGCAAAGATGGCGGGCTTGGAAAGAGTGCCGGCAATTATCAGGAAAGGAGATTCCAACCGGGATCAGCTGGCTTTGGCTTTGATTGAAAACATTCAGCGGGCCAACTTAAATCCGATTGATACCGCTAAAGCTTACGCCAAACTGCAGGATGAGTTTGGATTGACTCAGCGGGAGATAGCGGTGAAAGTCAGCAAAAGCCGAGAGGCGGTGGCTAACGCTTTGCGTTTGCTTAACCTGCCTTCAACAATCCAAGACGCTTTGGCGGCGGGGAAAATTAACGAATCTCAAGCCCGGTCTTTGCTGGCAATAAGCGATCCCAGCCGGCAAGAGGCCCTTTTTCACCAGCTGTTAAGCGGCCAGATTGGCTCCAAAGAGCTCCGTCTGCAGGCCCGGTCCAAAAAATCCGGTTCGGCGGCCGGACAGGATTACTCCTTTTGGGAAAGGCAGTTGGAATCAAAGTTTTCCGTTCCGGCTAAAATTAAAGCCGGCAAAAACGCTACCCAAATTGTCTTTAAGCTTTTTTCGCCGGCGGAGCTGAAAAACTTTTTAGAGCGGCTACTGGCGGAAGAAAACGATTCCGGCCGGCAGTTTTAGAGAATTTTCCTTTATCTCAAATAGCGGTAAGCAACCTCTTCCACTTCGGGAATGGTTTTTAGCTTAACCATTGTTTTTTCCACTTTTGCCTGGTCTAGGTTTTCACATTTTATCACCAGGCTTTGGAAAATTCCGCTTTTTTGAGTTGAGATGTTATGGATATTTATCTTTAATTTCGCAAAGACTCCGGCAATGTCTTTTAAAAGGCCGGTTCGGTCTTTGGCGGTTACTTTGAACTCCACCATGGGCGCGTTAAAGTCTTTTAGGATGTTTTTGTTTTTCTGCCGCAGAACCGATTTAATCCTAGATCGGGCCAGGGAAGTTTTTACAAATTCCAGCCAAGACTCCGACGGCTTTTTCCCCCTTTGGGTGATAATTTCCACTATATCGCCGGAGCGGAGCTGGTAATCAAGCGGCACGATTTTATTGTTTACCTTGGCACCGATGCATTGGTTGCCGATTTCGCTGTGGATTCGGTAAGCGAAATCAACCGGCGTGGCGCCTACCGGCAGGTCAATAACATCATGTTCGGGGGTGATAACAAAGATTCGGTCCTTAAAGAAATCAACTTTTAGCGATCTCAGGAATTCTTCCGAATCAGCAAAGTGCCTTTGCCAGTTTCGCAGCTGCTTGACCCAAAGCACTTCTTCAGTTTCAACTGTCGGCACTCTTCCTTTCCGGTAATCCTTGGTCAATTTTGCCTGTTGGTAGGCCCAGTGGGCGGCGGCGCCCAGTTCATTTTCTTCGTGCATCTCCATTGTCCGAATTTGAATTTCGGTTACCTTATTGTCAACGCAAAATACCGTTGTGTGCAAACTGCGGTAGCCGTTGGGCTTAGGCAAAGCAATGTAGTCTTTAAAGCGGTTAGGCATCGGCGGCCAGTACTTATGAATGATGCCTAGGGTCGCGTAGCAGTCTTCTACGGTAGCAACAATAATTCTGATGGCGACCAAATCGTAAATTTTCTCCAGTTCCATGTCATACCGAAGAAGTTTTTTATATAGGCTGGAATATCTTTTCGCCCGGGCGTCAATTCTTAGCGGAACAATGCCGTTTTCCTTCAGTTTTTGCTCAATCACCGGCCTTACCCTTTCTACGTATTTTTGGCGGTCAATGTATTTTTCTTTGACGGTTTTAATCAGCCAAGCGTATTCTTTGGGGTAAAGGTAAGGAAAGGCCAGGTCTTCAAGTTCGCCGCTTAATTTCTGCATTCCCAAGCGGTAAGCCAGGGGAGCGTGGATATCTGACGTTTCCTGGGCGATTCTTAGCCTTTTTTCTGCCGGCATGGCTTTTAAAGTCTGCATATTGTGCAGGCGGTCGGCCAGTTTAATAAAAACCACTCGCAGGTCTTCGCTGATTGCCAAAATCAGCTTTCTCATATTCTCCGCCTGGTTTTTATTGCCGGAATAGCTTAAGCCTTCAATTTTAGTCAGGCCGTCAACCAGAAACGCAACCTCCGAACCGAATTTTTTTTCAATCGTTTGAAGATTGTACTTAGTGTCTTCCACCACATCATGCAGCAGGGCCGTGGCGATAGAAGCTTCATCCAACCCCCATGATTTAATAGTTTCGGCTACCGCTAAGCAGTGGCTAATATAAGGGTCGCCTGTTTTGCGCAGATCGTTTTTGTGGGCCTCTTTGGCAAATTGATAAGCCTGATAAACCAAGCTTTCTTTAGGGTAGGTTGATACCCATTTGTCGTTTATGTTAGACATTCCAATTTTATTATTGACCCGCACTGGCCATTTGGCAATAAGCGCGTTGCGAATCTGGAATTGGGAATTATGAATCAAAAAGGGTGCAATTTCTAATTTCTAATTTTGAATTTCGAATAAATTTCGAATAACTGATGATTTAATTTCAAATCTCCTACTTGCTAGTAGGCAGGGCAATTTCTAATCAATAACTAACTATCAAATATCTAAACAATAATTGTTAATTTTCAATCACAATTTATTAAGGTACAATCATTATATGAAGCTTTTATTTGATATTGGCGGCACTAAAACCAGGGTTTGTCTCGGCTCGGGCAAGCGGCTCTTAAAAAAATCTTTGCTTATTTTACCCACGCCGCCCAAATTTAGCGCCGCTCAAGAATTATTCCGGTCAATCCGGCGCCGGTTTCAAGATGATAAAATTGAAAAGGTAGTCGCGGGCGTTGCCGGCTCTTTTGACCGCAAGCGGACTAAATTAATCCATTCGCCCCATCTGCCCGGCTGGGTTAATAAGCCTTTAAAAAGAGAGCTGAGCCGGATTTTTGCGGCCGAGGCGATACTGGCCAACGACGCGGAGCTGGAAGGCTTAGGGGAAGCGGTTTTGGGAGCGGGCAGAGGTTACGAGGTTGCGGCTTATCTTACAATCGGCACCGGTGTCGGCGGAACGCGGATTGTTAAAGGCAAAGTTGCCGACAATGGCTTCGGCTTTGAGCCGGGCCATCAGCTGTTAGGCTTGCCGCCCCAAGTTAAGTACTGGGAAGACTTAGTCAGCGGTTCAGCGGTTTTAAGGCGATACCGGAAAATTGGCTCCCAGCTTAGCGCGGCGGAAAAGAAAGAGTTAATCTCCGTTCTGGCCCAAGGGCTTCATAACCTTATTGTTTTCTGGTCACCGGAGGTTATTGTTTTCGGCGGCGGCCTGATTGAAGACAATGTTTATCCTTTAGACCAAATCAAGCGCCGGCTAAAAAAAGCTCAGGCTATTTTCGGCCGGTTGCCGCGGCTGAAAAAAGCTTCTTTGGGCGAACTCAGCGGCTTGTACGGAGGATTGTTGGCCGGTTAATCGCTTGCCGCTTGCCGTTTATATCTGGCTGCTTGCCAGCAATTGTTCGCCGGCTGGCAGGCGCTGATCAATAATTGATTTCCGCGCCTTATTTTTTATAATTAAACCACCATGAATATTAATGATTTCCTAAGCCTTCCGTTTTGGCAGGTGAAAATTCTCGGCAACACCGTTGAGCAGATAGCGATTGCCGTGGCAGTTTTCTTAGTTCTGGGTTTTGGCCTAAAGATAACCCAGAGCTTTATTTTGACCAAACTTAGGAAAGCGGCGGCCGCGACCAAAACCGATGTGGATGATTTTCTGGTTCAGATTATTGCCACCATTAAGCCTTCTTTTTATTTTTTTCTAGCCTTGTATTTCGGGTTAAGGCAGCTGGCTTTGTCCGGCTTAATCCAGAAATTGATTGATCTGGGCCTGATAGTTTGGGCAATTATCCAAGCCATCTTAATCACCCAAGTTTTAATTGATTACCTGATCGCCAAGATTAGCCGAAAGGAACTTAACGATAACTCAAAAGCGATCCTTGACCTGCTCAACCGAATTTTGCGGGGCACTTTGTGGGGCATTGGTTTAATTATGCTGCTTTCTAATGTGGGAGTAAATGTGGGCTCTTTGCTGGCCGGTTTGGGCATCGGCGGCGTGGCGGTGGCCTTGGCGGCCCAGAACATACTGGGCGATCTTTTCAGCTCTTTTGTCATTTATTTTGACAAGCCTTTTATGGTGGGGGATTTTATTGTTTTCGGCGACAAAATGGGCACAGTTGAGCGGATTGGAATAAAAACCACCCGTCTGCGGTCAATTTCCGGGGAAGAGATAGTGGTTTCCAATCAGCAGCTAACTTCCACTCAGATTAAGAATTTTAAGCGAATGGGCAAAAGGCGGGTTGTGCTCCATCTCGGCGTTGTCTACAATACGCCCGACGAGAAACTGAAGAAAATTCCGGAAATTATCAAGTCAATTATTGCCTCCGTTAAGGATGTGGAGTTTGACCGCGCCCATTTTTACCAGTTTGGCGCTTCTTCTTTAGATTTTGAGGTGGTTTATTTTGTTTCTTCTGGCGACTACAGCGTGTACATGGACCGCAATCAGGAAATTCACTTTGCTATCAATAAGAAATTCAAAGAAGAGGGGATTGAGATGGCTTACCCAACCCAGTCCGTTTACCTTGTTAATTCCCAAAATTAGATTTATGGATTTGAAATTTGAACTTTCAAAAATCTTAACCGGCGATGTTGTTGACGATCAGGAAACGCTTTTAAGCCGCAGTACCGATGCCAGCATTTTTCAAGTCAAGCCGAGCTTGGTGGTGTACCCGAAAGATTCAGCAGACGTGAAGAAACTGGTAAAATTTGTTGCCGCTCGGAAGGCCCAGGGCGAGAAGATATCTCTCACGGCCCGATCAGCCGGCACTGATATGAGCGGCGGCCCTTTAACCAGCTCTATTGTCGTTGACTTTACCCGTTACTTTAACCGGATTAAGGAAGTCGGGGATGGCTACGCTGTGGTTGAACCCGGCGTTTATTACCGCGACTTTGAAAAAGCCACCTTAAAAAAGAATTTGCTTATGCCCAGCTTTCCCGCTTCCCGGGAAATCTGCGCGGTCGGCGGAATGGTAGCTAACAATTCCGGCGGGGAAAAATCCTTGCGGTACGGCAAGACTGAAAATTTTATTTTGGCCCTCAAAGTGGTTTTAGCGGACGGCAATGAATATGAAATCAGGCCTTTGACGGAGGAGGAGCTGAACTCTAAATTAAGCGCCGACAATTTTGAAGGCCGCGTCTACCGCCAGCTGTTTGATTTAATTAAAGCTAATTACAGCGAACTTCAGGCTGCCAAGCCAAACGTTACTAAAAACTCCGCCGGCTACTTCTTGTGGAATGTTTGGGATAAAGACAAAAAAGTTTTTGACTTAACCAAGCTTTTTGTCGGTTCCCAGGGGACTCTGGGTCTTATAACCGAGATTAAGTTCAGGCTAATCAGGCCCGAACCCCATTCCCGGCTGTTGGTTGTTTTTTTGAAGACCATGGACGTTCTGCCTTCGGCCGTGGAAAAATTGCTGATGCATAACCCGGAAACTTTGGAGTCATACGACGACAAAACTTTGGCTTTGGTTTTCCGTTATTTTTTCAGCTTCGCCAAGCTAATGGGGTGGAAGAATTTATTTCGGCTGATTTGGAATTTCCGGCCGGAAGCAAAGCTGGTTTTAAGCGGCGGTTTGCCTAAACTGATTTTACTGGCGGAGTTCTCCGGCAAGTCGGAAGCGGAAGTGGTTAACGCCGCCAAAGCCGCCGCCTCGGATTTGAAAAATTTGCCGGCGGTTAAAACCCATTTGACCAAATCAAAATTTGAAGCCCGAAAGTACTGGAAAATCAGGCGAGAAGCTTTTAATTTAATCCGTTACCACCTAAAAAAGAAAAAATCAGAGCCGTTCGTTGACGATATTATTGTGCGGCCGGAGAAATTAACCGAACTTTTCCCCGCTCTTTACAAAATCTTAAACGCCTACGGCGACAAAATGACTTTTGCTGTCGGCGGCCACTCGGGCGACGGCAACATGCATATTTATACTCTTATCAGTCCCCAAGAGCCTCGTTTGCGCGACATTGTTTTAAATGTTTCCCGCCAGGTTTATTCTTTGGTTATCGGCTTAAAGGGCTCCATTACCGCCGAACATAATGACGGCTTAATCCGCAGCCCGTTTTTAAAGCAGATGTACGGCGAGCGTATTTTTGGCTTATTTGAAGAAGTTAAGAAAATTTTTGATGCGGCCAATATTTTTAACCCCGGGAAGAAAGTTAATGCCGATTTAGATTACGCTCTCAACCATTTAAAGCGTCAAAATGGCTGATAATTTAAACAGGAAAATTCTTTACCCTAAATTGCTGCCCAAGTCGTTTTATGACTTAAGTGTCCGCGAAACGCTGGCTAAATTGAAAACAGACTCCAAGCGGGGACTGGATTTTTCTGAAATCAAAAGGCGCCGGGAAGATTTCGGGTTTAATGTTTTGCCCGACGAATTTCGGTTAAGGTGGTGGCGGATAGCTTTTGCCCAGATAACCACGCCGCTGATTTTAATTTTGCTGGCGGCAGGCCTAGTTACCTTGGCAATTGGCGACGAAACTGACGGTTATGTAATTTTAGCGGCAGTGGTCCTAAACGCTTTTTTTGGCTTTATTCAGGAATTTAAAGCAGTCAAATCCTTGCAGGCGCTAAAACGGGCCGCAGTGATGACTGCCAGAGTTGTCAGGGAGGGTAAAATCAAGGAAGTGCTCAGCCGGGATTTAGTGCCGGGGGACATTATTTTGTTAAAAAACGGCGATAAAGTGCCGGCTGATTCCCGGCTGATTGAAAGTTGGCAGCTAAAAGTCAACGAAGCGGCGCTAACCGGTGAATGGCTGGCGGTTCCTAAAAATGTGGAACGCATTAAACGCGGCGCGCCTTTAGCTGAAAGGACTAACCAGGTTTTTTTAGGTACGATTGTGGAGGCTGGAGAAGGCAAAGCGGTGGTGACTGCCACCGGCATCCACACCGAACTGGGCAAAATCGCTTCTTTAATCAAGAGCATTGAATCAGAACAGACGCCTTATCAGATTAAGTTAAAGAAATTTTCCTTGGCTTTGTCGGCAATTATTGGCTTGCTTTCCGCCGGCTTGCTGATAGGGAGCATGGCCAACGGCAAGAGCTTTATTGAAGTTTTTGATGTGGTGGTAGCGGCGGCGGTAGCGGCCATTCCGGAAGGCTTGCCGGTGGTGAGCACCGCCATTTTGGCTCTGGGCATGCAGAGGATACTGAAGCGGCAGGGGTTGGTCAAAAAATTAACGGCAGCCGAAACTTTAGGCAGCGTTTCGGTTATTGCTACCGACAAAACCTTAACTTTAACTCAAGGCCTGATGAGGGTTAAGGAAGTTGTCCCTTTCCAAAACTTTAAAGCTAAGGAAGTTTTGGAGATTTCCGTTTTAGCCAACGAAGCGTTTGTTGAAAATCCCGATTCGCCCCTTAAAAACTGGATTGTCAAAGGTTCGCCTACCGACAAGGCAATTTTAAAGCACGCTTTAGAGCAAGGCATTGATCCTCGGAATCTCCGCCGGAAAATGCCCTTGCTTGAAAAAATTCCCTTTGACCAGAAAGCAAAGTTTATCAGCGCTTACCATAAAGCAGACGGCCGGGTGGTCGGATTTTACGCCGGCGCGCCGGAACGCCTTTTGCGTTTTGCTGCCGCGCCGAAGAGCGAGTTAACCAAGATTCAGAGCGAAATTAGCCGTTTTGCCCAGTACGGCTTCAGGATAATTGGCGTTGCCAAACAAGAATTTGGCGCCGAAATTAAAGAATTAGACGGCATCAAACCTGAACGGCTTAGTTTTGCGGGTTTAATTATTTTAGAGGATCCAATTCGCCCGGCGGCGCGCCCGGCAATCAAGCTTACGAAAAAAGCGGGCGTGCGGACAATTTTAGTGACTGGCGACCACCCTCAGACCGCTGTTTACGTTGCTAAGGAGATTGGGTTGGTTGAAGACGCCCGGACGGCAAGCGTTGTCACTGGAACGGAGTTGGATAAAATGTCCGACAAAGAATTAGAGAGCCGGCTGGACCAGATCAGTGTTTACGCCCGGGTGGAGCCGGCGCACAAAATGAGGATTGTCAAATCGTGGCAGAACAGGGGAGAAACGGTGGCAATGACCGGCGACGGCGTTAATGACGCCCCCGCGCTGCGGAAAGCCGACATCGGCATTGCGCTGGGTTCGGGAACTGATGTGGCAAAGGAAGTGGCCGATTTAGTCCTTTTATCGGACAATTTTGCCGTCATTCCGGCAGCAATTGAAGAAGGCAGGGTGATTGTGGACAATATCCGGAAAGTGATTACTTTTTTAATGGCCAGCGCCTTTACCGAAGTGTTTTTAGTCAGCCTTAGCCTGCTGACGGGAATGCCGCTGCCGATTACTGCCGCCTTAATTTTAATTGTTAATTTGGTTGCGGACGGTTTGCCCGGCTTGGCTTTTACTTTTGAGTCTAAAGAAGCGGGCATAATGGAAAGGAAGCCGGAGCCGAAAAATGGACCTTTAATCACCAGCAAAATGAAGCGCTTTATCATAATAATCAGCGTTTGGGGCAACTCCTTTTTACTGGGAGTTTTCGCTTGGGCTTATTTTTACGCCGGCTACGACTTAAATCATGTCCGCACCCTTGTCTTTGCGGCGTTGAGCATCGGTTTTGTTTTGTTTTCTTTTTCCTGCCGCAACTTAAACCGGAATATCTGGCGTTATAAGTTTTGGGACAATACGTACCTTAATTTAGCTTCATTTTTAAGTGTGGCGGCAACTTTGCTGATAGTCTTTTGGCAGCCTTTTCAGAAAATCTTCCGGACCGCCGCTTTAGGTTACCAAGACGGCTTAATTGTTCTTCTTTTCAGCCTGTCGCTGGTTGGAATTATGGAATTGGTTAAGTTTAAGACCAAAAACTAAATCTATGGAGGTCCGACCTCCATAGATTGAAATTTGTGGTATAATTAAGCGGCTCAACTAATTGGGCCGTTTGATTATATAAAACACGCTTTTTTTATTTGCTTGCTTGTTTGGGCAGGCAGGCCTACCTATCGGCAGGCAGGGATTTGATTATTTTTGTTTTTTCCTATAAAATCTTGAGCGTACTCTTATTAACACTTTGATGAATAAAAAAAGGGAATCATATCTTTTCGCTTTAATCTTAATTGCTTCGCTTGCGGCGGCGGTTTTTGTTTACCAACCCCTTTGGGGGCAGATTAGTTCTGCCCGCCCTTGGAGTTTAGGCCTGGATTTGGTCGGCGGCAGTTATTTGGTTTATGACATTGATTTGAGCAATGTACCGGCCGCTGACGCCGATTCTGTTGTCGGAGGCCTCAGGGACGTGATTGAAAAAAGAGTTAACCTGTTTGGCGTCAGCGAACCCCGGGTTTACACCCAAAGCGTTGGCAGCAGCCGCCGGCTGGTGGTAGAGTTAGCCGGCATTAAGAATACCGATTTGGCCATTAAGGAAATAGGCGCTACCCCTCTTTTGGATTTCCGAAAAGTGGTGCTTGAGCCGGCTGCCAGTGAAGTTTCCGTTTCCACTTCTTCCGCTCCTTTGGATTTAAGCAACGCCTCTTCCACCGGCTTGGCTTATAAATTCATTCCCACCGCTTTAACCGGCCGATACGTTAAGGGCGCTCAAGTGCTTTTTGACAATATCACCGGCCAGCCTTATATCGGTTTGGAGTTTAACGACGAAGGAGCAAAAATGTTTGAGAAACTAACCGAAGAACTTATCGGCCAGCCTTTAGCCATATTTTTAGACAATCAGCTGATTGAGATGCCAACAGTCCAGGAAAAAATAATTGGCGGCCGAGCCAGCATTACCGGCCAGTTTACTTTTGACCAGGCCAAAAAGATTGTAGAGCGGTTCAACGCCGGCGCCTTGCCCGCCCCGATCAAACTGGTTAACCAGTATACAATCAGCCCGATTTTAGGCAAAAACTCCCTGGACAATTCCATTAAGGCCGGCATTATCGGCTTGGCGGCGGTGATTTTGTTTATGGTAATTTACTACCGCCGCTTGGGCCTTTTTGCCGCGGCGGCGCTTTTGATGTACTCCGCTTTATTGTTGGGTTTGTTTAAGTTAATTCCGATCACCCTTACTTTATCGGGCATCGCCGGCGTCATTCTTTCCATCGGCATTGCGGTTGACGCCAATGTTTTGGTTTTTGAGCGGACTAAAGAAGAGATTAAGCGGGGCGTGGAAAATAAATCGGCGATTGAAGAAGGGTTCCGCCGGGCTTGGAGCTCTATTCGCGATTCCAACATTACCACCATCATCAGCGCTGTCATTTTGTATATGTTTACCACCGGCTTTGTTCAAGGTTTTGCCTTAGCGCTTTTAATCGGCGTTATTTTGAGCATGTTCAGCGCTATTACCTTAACGCGGGCGATGTTGAGGCTGTTTTATAACCCTAAACAAAAACATGATTGATATTATTGGCCAAGGTAAAAAATTTTTAATTGCTGCCGGCATTCTGGTGATTTTAAGCTGGGCCAGCATCTTTTATTTCGGCTTAAATCCTGGCATTGAGCTGAAAGGCGGCGCGTCCTGGCAGGTTAATTTTTCTTCGTCTGCTATAACCGAAGCCGGATTGAAAGATTTTATCACTAAGGAAATTGGCGACAAAAACGTAGTGGTCAAAAAGAATTCCCAGGGCGACTTTATAATTCAAATGCCGGACGGAAGGGAAGAGTATTATCTGAAATTAAAACGGGACCTTCCAAAGAAATTCGGTGAAATGGAAGAAATTAGCTTCGCCAGCATCGGGCCAGTCATCGGCCAAGAGCTTAAGCAGAAGTCAATCAAGGCGATTATCGGAGTTTTGCTGGCAATATCGGTTTTCGTAGCCTGGGCTTTCCGTAAAGTTTCCAAACCGATAAGCTCTTTCAAATACGGCGCCGTTACCTTGATTACTTTGTTTCATGATGTCAGCATTCCGGCCGGCATATTTGCTTTGCTCGGCTATCTGCAAGGGGTCCAGGTTGACATTAACTTTATTGTCGCCCTTTTGTTTGTATTAGGGTTTTCGGTTAACGACACCATCGTGGTTTTTGACCGCATTAGGGAAAATCTCACCTTAAACCAAGGCAAAAAAGTTTCTTTAGGTGACATCTTTAATATCAGCGTTAACGAAACCGTTGCCCGGTCAATTAATACCTCTTTAACGCTGATTTTAGTTCTGTTGGCGATGATTTTTGTCGGCCCCCAAAACCTGTTTTACTTCGTTTTGACCATTTTGTTAGGCACCGTTTTTGGCACCTACTCTTCAATTTTTGTCGCTTCGCCGCTTCTTTATTTCTGGGGCCGGCCGAAAGATTAATTCGGCCTCTTTCTGCCGGAAGGGTTGACGAAATTTGAATAAGGATGTTATATTATAGATAAGAATTATGATCAAATTATCCGACATAGTAAATGACATCTTGGACAGCGAATTAAACGAGAAGCAGAAAGTTATTTTAATTAAAAGGTACGGCTTAGGCGGTGATTTTTTGACTTTACAGGAAATCGGCGACGATTTCGGCATTACTCGGGAACGGGTTCGCCAGATAATAAACCATTCGGTAGGCAAGTTAAGGCCGGCTATCGCTTCCGAGTTGGAGCCGGTTGTTATTTCCGCCGAGGATTTTCTTAAATTGGTTGGCGGTGTCCGGCGAGATGATTATTTTGTGGTTGACTTAAAGCATATTAATGAAATTGAAGAGGAAGAAAACTGGTCCAATTACTTGCGGTTTATTCTGTTGGTAACCGAAAAGCCCCAGTATTTTAAGAGCACCGACGATCTGTTTGATTTTTGGTATCTAGATGAGCAAATGAAGCGGTTCGTTTTAAAGCACATTGACCAGTTTATTGCTTTTCTCAGAAAACAAAAGCCGGAGAAAATTATTAACGACCATTTCCACTTTGCCAAGTATCCAAATTTGGCAGATTACCATTACCTTTCCATCTCTAAAGTGGTTGGCTGCAACCACTTTGGCGATTTTGGCTTGAAAACGTGGCCGGAGATAGAGCCGAAAGTCGTAAGGGACAAAGCTTACCTAATTGTTAAAAAGCACCGCCGGCCAATGCACTTTAGGGAAATTGCCGACTTAATAAACCAGTACTACGGCGATTACAAAAGGGCCCATCCCCAGACTGTTCATAACGAGCTCATCAAGGACGACCGATTTGTTTTGGTCGGCCGCGGAATTTACGCCTTAAAAGAGCATGGTTTTGAAAAAGGAACGGTGAAAGACATTATCCGAAAAGCCATCGAAGAAAACGGTCCGCTGACCGTTGATGAAGTTGTTGACATTGTCAGCAGCAAAAAGCTAGTTAAGCGCAACACGATAATTATCAATTTGCAAAACCGGAAGCAGTTCAAACGCCTGCCGGACGGCCGCTATACTTTGATTTAAGCTTTATTAAGCCGCCGCCGAAAGGTTATAATGTATGATATGAGCCTTTTCTTTAACCCTTTGGTAAATTTTATTCTGACCTGGTGGTATCTCCTGCTAATAATTTTCTTAGTTATTGTTCTGCCGGATTTATGGCTGTTTTCCCGCCGGGAAAAATACAAAAAAAATCTTAAATGGGCGCTGTTGAGGATTTCAGTGCCCAAAATTCCAACTACTCCCTATAAGGCAATGGAGCAGATTTTTGCGGCAATGCACTCAATGTACAGCTTTGGTATTTTATGGAAACAGAAATGGTTTAAGGGCGTGGTTGAGAACTGGGCTTCTTTTGAGATTGTAGGCCGGAATGGCGAGTTGGAGTTTTACGTTCGGGTTTTGGAAAGCTTTCGCAACACTGTTGAGTCAGCGGTTTATTCCCAGTATCCGGACGCAGAAATAGTCCTGGTGCCGCCGGAAGACGATTACGTCAACCAGTTTGGAACCTTAACGCTGAAGGAAGATTATGACATCTGGGGCAGCGATTTCATTTTAGCGCGGGACGACGCTTATCCGCTCCGGACTTACGAATATTTTGACCACTTGATGGAAGAGAAAAGAATTGACCCGCTTGCCCTTTTAAGCGAGGCTGTTTCCAATTTAAAGCCGGCGGAAAATGTTTGGATTCAGATTTTAATCAGGGCCACCGGCGACGGCTGGATTAAAAAGGGGCAGAAGCTGGCAGCCGAACTAATGGGAGAAAAATCGGCTTCCAAGTCTGGCCTGGGCAAAGCTTTGGATTCTTTGATTGAGTTTGTTAAAAATTTCTTTATTGCCTTTGTTAGGCCGCCGGAATGGGGCGAAGGGGACAAAGCCGGCGAAGCTAAGAATAAGAATTTGTCGCCGGGCAACCGAAAAATTGTGGAAGCAGTTGAAAACAAAATTTCAAAAATCGGGTTTGAAACGGTTATCAGGTTTGTAGACGTCAATAAGAAGGACGATTTTGTTCGGGACAACATCAACGCGGTGATGGGATTTTTGCGCCAGTTTAACACCAATAACCTTAATTCTTTAAGGCCGAATTTGGCGACAATGCCGATTGCCAAAAAACCGTTCAAAAAAATGAAAGTTGACCATAAAAAGAAAATGCTCTTTCTCAACTACCGCCTGCGGGAATTTCCCAGCAAGTTTTCGATTTTAAATGTGGAGGAATTAGCCACCATTTACCATTTGCCGCTGGCTTCGGTTAAAGCGCCGACGGTGGAAAGAGTCTTAACTAAAAAAGGCCGCCCGCCGGCCAATTTACCAACCATCGGCAGTTAGTGGTATAATGTAAAACTTATGGGTGACAATAACAAAATTACTCCGCTTGGCTGCCTTAATTATCGGGGGCGCGAAGATGTCTTCGGCATCAAAGTTGACGATCGCCGCCGGCATGTTTACGTTATCGGAAAAACCGGCGTGGGCAAATCAACCTTGCTGGAAAATATGGCTATTTCCGACATTCAAGCCGGCCACGGCATCGGGTTTTTGGATCCGCACGGATCTTCCGCCGAAAAGCTTCTCAACTACATTCCCGAGCACCGGCTGGAAGATGTCATTTATTTTGACCCTTCCGACATTGAGTACCCGATTGCCTTCAATCCGCTGGAAGAAGTAGGCGGCGAATACCACCACTTGGTTGCTTCCAGCATGATGGGCGTGTTTAAGAAAATCTGGCCCGATGTCTGGTCGCCGAGAATGGAGTATATCTTAAACAATACTTTGCTGGCGCTTTTGGAGTATCCCAACGCTACCTTGGTTGGCGTGCTGAGAATGTTTTCCGACAAATATTACCGCAAGGAAATTGTCGCCAACCTGACTGATCCGGTGGTGAAGCATTTCTGGACTGACGAGTTTGCCCGCTACAGCCAAAACTACCAAACCGAAGCGGTGGCGGCGATTCAGAACAAAGTCGGCCAGTTTGTAACCAATCCTTTAATTAGAAACATCTTAGGCCAAAAGAAGTCTTCCTTAAACCTAAAAGAGCTGATGGATCAGGGCAAGATTTTGATTATTAACCTGTCGCGGGGGAAAATCGGCGAAGACAACTCCGCCCTTCTAGGGGCAATGATTGTAACCCGCTTGCAGTTGGCGGCTATGTCCCGGGCAAAAAACACCACTGAGGATTACAAAGACTTCTTCCTTTATGTAGATGAGTTCCAGAACTTTGCGACTGATTCTTTCGCCACAATTTTGTCGGAAGCCCGGAAATACAAGCTAA
This sequence comes from uncultured Candidatus Saccharibacteria bacterium, assembly GCA_964451115.1. GTDB lineage: Bacteria > Patescibacteriota > Minisyncoccia > UBA6257 > GWB1-50-10 > CAYVGF01. Next base: position 9,498 of record CAYVGF010000005.1, on the reverse strand, counting down.
GCTTGATCTTAGCCCATCAGTACATCAACCAATTAGTGGAAGACAAGAACACGAAAGTAAGGGACGCGATTTTCGGCAATGTCGGCACTTTAATCGCTTTTCGGGTTGGGGCGGCTGACGCTGAATTTTTAGAAAAAGAATTTGCGCCGGAGTTTGACGAAAACGATTTGGTTAATTTGCCCAAATACCACATCATTGCCAAACTAATGATTGACGGCGTGGCCACCTCTCCTTTTTCCGCCAAAACCCTGCCGCCGCCGCCACCGCCGGAAAATGTTTCTCCGCGGGAAATAATTATTGAGTACACCCGCCGAAAGTACTCCTTGCCCAAAGAGATAGTTGAGAAAAAACTTATGGAGGAGTGGGAATCGGAAGAAGCCGCCCATATTAAGCTGGAACAGAAGGAAGAAAAGTCTATCAAAGAGGTTTTAGCGAAACCTGCCGATCAAAAGCCAAAAATTAAAAAAATCCACCAATCTAAAGCAAAAGTTGACGTCAACGCTTTAAAGCAAATGTTGGAGAAAGCTCTGGAAAAAACCGACGACTCTTCCGACTAAAGCCGAAGCTTAAGCTTTTTCCACCCGTTCGGAGTACTCGCCGGTGCTGGGATTAACGCTGATAATGTCGCCAGCCTCAATAAAAGGCGGTACGCTGATTTTAATGCCGGTTTCAAGCGTAGCCAGCTTATAGCCGCCGGTGGCGGTAGCGCCTTTGATATAAGGCGGCGCTTCTTTCACTTTTAACTCAATTTTAGCCGGCAGTTCAATATCAATTACTTTTTCCCCGAAAATCAGGGCGTTAACCTTTGCGCCCGGCACCAGATAGCCGGTTTTATTTCCCAAAACCTCTTCGTTAAGAAACATCCGGTCTTTAGGGTCTGCCGGATTTTTAAACCAAAATTCGCCCCGCTTATTAAAAATATACTCCAGCGGCTTGTTCTCAATTTCCGCTTCCTCAAACGAATCAGATTGCTGGGCGGTGTAATCCATTACCTTGCCGGTAATCAGGTTTTTAATCTTAAGCTGGACCACCGGTTTCCGCTGCTGCATCCGCACAAAATTGTAGTCCAGCACCTTCCAAGGCGCTCCGTCTTTCACAAAAATAATTCCCGGCTTTAAATCTTTGTAATTAATCATAATTCCAATTTAAATCAAAGATTGGCTGAAATCAAGAAAGTTTCAATTCCGAGCTCGGTTAAATTGAAATTCAGCCGCTCCCGCTTTAGCCAATTGTCATCCCGCTAAATTTTATTTACCCCGCCAAAAGCCGGCCGGGCCTAAACGCCTCAACCCGTTGAGGCGTTTAGGGGCTTCTTGCAGTAAACGCCTCAGCCCGTTGAGGCGTTTATTGAGTTGTTTGTTTTCTTTGTTGAGAAAAGAAAAACCGGCGGTTTTTTGTCCTTGCTTGCTAATTTCAGAGTTAGTTTTTATATTTGGGTTATATGGCAAGCAAATCTAAAAAGAACAAAACGGTTTTTGCGGCAATGTCTGGCGGTGTAGACAGTTCGGTGGCGGCCTATCTGCTGAAAAAGCAGGGCTACCGAGTAGTGGGTTGTTTTATTAAAGGCTACAACCTTGACGGCTGCGCTGAGAGGGATTCGGAAGACGCCCGTTTAGTGGCGGAAAAATTAGAAATTCCGTTTTATGTGTTTGACCTGGAAAAAGAGTACAAAAGCCAAGTGGTGGAGTATTTGATAGACGGCTACAGAAAAGGCCTGACGCCCAATCCGGATGTGGTGTGCAATAAAGCGATAAAATTCGGAATTTTCTTGCGAAAAGCCGTGGCGTTAGGCGCCAATTTTGTCGCCACCGGCCACTATGTCCGGCTGAAAACCCAAACCGTTAACGGCCGCCGGGTTTATAACTTGTTCCGGGCTAAAGATTTGAACAAAGACCAGTCCTATTTTCTTTGGCAGCTTAACCAGCCGGTTTTAAGGCGGGCTCTTTTTCCGGTGGGAGATTTGTTGAAACCGGCGGTCAGAAAAATAGCGGCCCGCGCCGGTTTGCCAACAGCGAAGAAGAAAGACTCCCAGGGAATTTGTTTCTTGGGCAAGATTTCCTTGGCGGATTTTCTGCGCCAACACATTGCCGCAGAGCCCGGCGCGGTAGTCACTGCTGACGGCCGGGTGCTAGGGGAACACTGGGGAGTCCAGTTCTACACTGTTGGCCAGCGCCACCTTAATTTGATTCGCCGGTTTAATTTAGATAAAAAACCCGCCCAGCCGATTTATGTTGCCGCCAAAGACGTGAAAAAAAACCAGCTAATCGTCGGCGAAGGCCGGGATGATGAAATTTTATTCCACCGCACCGCGCTTTTAGCTGAAGTTAATTTTATCAGCGGCCGGCAGCTGCCAGCAGGGCAAAGAGTTTGGGCGCGGGTCCGCTACCGGCAGCCGTTAGCGCCGGCCCGGATTTTAAAAATCGGAGCGAGCTGGGCGCTGCGGTTTGACCGGAAGCAGAAATTTATCGCTCCGGGCCAATCGGCGGTTTTTTACACCGGTCGGGGGAAGATGTTGGGCGGCGGCGAAATTAAAGCAACTCAGGATTAACGCCTATGGGTCCGGATGGTGTTTTTTTCTCCGCCGCCGCCTTTTTCCTTTTAGGAGTTTTGTTAAAAAGCGCCGGTTTTGCCCTGGTGCCGCTGTTGGCGTTTTTGGCGTTCAGCGGCAGCGCTTTGATAATTTATTTTTACCGGCGGCAGCGGTCCTATTTCATTTTGGCGGCTCTGGCCGGGTTTATTTTAATCGGCGCTTTTTATTTCAGCCGATTTCAGGCCGGTTTTCAGCAAAATAATCTGGTTTTCGGCCAAAAATTAGAATTCAGCGGCATAGTGGCCAACAACCCCAAAATTACGCCTGATTACCAGCAGTTTAAGCTGAAACTGGCGTCTCCTTTTTCCGGCACAGTGCTGGTCAGAACCGATCCTTACCCGCCGCATGAGTACGGGGATTTAATTAATTTGAGCGGCGCCATTAAGCCGGCGCCGGCCAACGGGTACGGCCGTTATCTGGCAAAAGAAGGGATATCGGGATTGGTTTATTATCCCCGGCTCCAGCTTGCCGCTTCCGGCAAGGGGTCGGCAATTAAGCGGGCCTTGTTTCAAATAAAAAACCTTGCCGTTGCCAAACTGCAAAAAACTTTTTCTTTTGGCGAAGCGTCGTTTTTAAGCGGATTACTGGTAGGGGACACCAGCCGGTTTAGCCCTAATTTCAAAGAAGCGATGGCTAGAAGCGGGACTACTCACCTTACCGCCTTGTCCGGCTACAACATCGCCATTATTATTTCCGCCTTAATGGGCCTGTTAATCGGGCTTTCGGTACCGAGGAAAGCCGCTTATTTTGTTACGGTTTTGAGTGTGGTGGGGTTTGTGGTAATGACCGGCGCAGAGGCTTCGGTGGTGCGGGCGGCGATTATGGGAATTATTGTCATTCTAGCCTGGTCCAGCGGCCGGATTTTTGACGTTAAAAACGCCATTATCTTGGCGGCGGTAGTAATGGTCTTGATTAACCCTTTGGTTCTGGCTTTTGATATCGGCTTCCAACTTTCTTTTTTGGCGGTTTTAGGCTTGGTTTACCTGAAGCCGGCATTGGACAAGCTCCTTCGGCTTGATAACCGGCCAAATTTCAGCGCCTTTAACTGGCGGGATAATTTAAGCACTACCTACTCGGCCCAACTGGCGGTTTTGCCGCTTTTAATTTTCAATTTTAACCAGGTTTCAATTTCTTCTTTTTTGGCTAATTTGGTTATCTTAAGCTTAATTCCGGCGACTATGCTTTTAGGCTTCCTTACGCTGGCCGTTTCTTTTGTTAGCGCCGGCTTGTCTTTCTTGCCGGCTGTTTTTACCTCTGCTTTGCTGAACTTGGAAATCGGCCTGATTAATTTCTTTGGTTCGTGGGGCTTTTTGAGCTCGGTTAAGGTTGGTTGGGTTTGGCTTGCCGGGTATTATCTGGCTTTGATTTTGTTTATTCGCTGGGTTTATTATAAATACAGGTTCAATGATGAACATTTTTAAAATTGACAAAGAAAAATTAACCATTGGCCTGTTTTTGGTTTTGCTGGCCGATTTGACTTTAGGCTGGCAGATTATCAAGGCGGAACGGCTAACCCCCGCCGTTTATTTTTTAGCAGTCGGGCAAGGGGATAGCGAGCTGGTAGTACTGCCGAACAATGTTAAAATCCTGATTGACGGCGGTCCGCCGTCCGACCGCTTAGTTAAAGAGCTGGCCAGAATTTTGCCTTGGTGGGACCGGACAATTGATTTGGCGATTATCTCCCATCCCCAAACCGACCACTTCGGCGGTTTGATTAACCTTGCCGCGGCTTACAAGATCCGGGCATTTTTATGGACTGGCCAAACTAGCCCCAATCCGGCGCTGGCGGATTTGGAGCAAAGGCTCAAGGGCAGCTATTACGAAACTTTTTTGGCTCCGGACAAGATATTTTATTCCGACAGCAAAATTGCCGCAGTTTGGCCGCCGAAAGTCTTTGCCAATGCCGATTTAAATGAAAGTTCGCTGGTTTTGAAACTAAGCAGCCCCAGGCTCAGCGTTTTGTTTACCGGCGACATTGGCGCTGAAACCGAGAAGAAAATCATTGCCGCTGCCGGACCTGCCATGGTTCAGGCCGACATCTTAAAAGCGCCCCACCACGGCTCTAAATACTCTTCCAGCGCGGGCTTTTTAAGCGCGGTCAGCCCGAAAGTGGCGGTGATTGAAGTTGGAAACAACAGCTACGGCCATCCAACGCCGGAAGCCCTTAGCCGGCTGGCGTCAGCCGGAGCCAAGATTTACCGCACCGACAGGGACGGCACGGTTAAAATCCCCATTGATAAAACTCCGATAAGAGTTTATACTACCTACTAATTTATTAATTATGCTAGTTAAAGACATTGTTAACTTATCCGGCCAAGAGGTTATTTTAAGAGGCTGGGTTAACGGCCGCCGCGACCACGGCAAGATTATTTTTATTGATTTAAGGGACCGCAGCGGGCTGGTGCAGCTGGTTTTTATTGCCAAAAACAAGGAATTGTACGAAAAAGCCGACGCCCTGAGGCCGGAATGGGTGATTGAAATTACCGGCCAAGTTAACGAGCGGCCGGCAAACATGAAAAACCCCGAAATTTCTACCGGCGATTACGAAGTCCTGGTTTCTGGCCTGAAAATTATCCATAAGGCCGAAACTCTGCCGATAGACGTTTACGGCGACGGCTATAGCATCGGCGAGGAAGTAAGAATGAAGTACCGTTATCTGGATTTAAGGCGGCCGCGGTTAGCTGAGAATTTGCGGGCCCGGTTTAAGCTGATTAAGTATATCCGCGACTTCTTAACTAAGGAAGATTTTGTGGAAATTGAAACGCCGATTTTAGGGCGCTCCACTCCTGAAGGCGCCCGGGATTATTTAGTGCCTTCCCGAGTTTATCCCGGCAAATTTTACGCTTTGCCCCAGTCGCCCCAGCAATATAAGCAGTTGCTGATGGTGGCGGGTTTTGAGCGCTACTTCCAAATTGCCCGCTGTTTTCGCGACGAAGACACCCGCGGCGACCGCCAGCCGGAGTTTACCCAGCTGGATCTGGAAATGAGCTTTGTTGAGGAAGAAGACGTTTTAAGTTTAATTGAGAAGCTGTTTCTCGGCGCTTTTAAGGATTTGTATCCCGACAAAAAGCTGAAACTTGCTCCCGACGGCCGGTTTTTAAGAATGACTTACCAAGAAGCGATGAAAAATTATAAATCGGACCGCCCCGACCTAAGGGACAATCCTGACGATCCCAATGAGCTGGCGCCGCTGTTTGTGGTTGATTTTCCGATGTTTGAGTGGAAAGAAACCGAAAACCGGTGGGACGCCGTTCATCATCCTTTTACCCAACCCAAAGTCAAAGGTGAAAACGGATTTGAGCCGTTAACCGCTGAAGAGTTTAAAAAAGCGTTCCAGGAAGATCCTGCTCAGATTTACGCTTACCAGTACGACTTTGTTTTGAACGGCTACGAAGTTGGCGGCGGCTCTATCAGAATTCACGACCCGGAACTTTTAGCCGCGGTTTTTGAAGCTATGGGCAATCCGCGCGAAGAAGTAATTGAAAAATTCGGCCACATTTTGGAAGCTTTCCGCTACGGCGTGCCGCCCCACGGCGGAATGGCGCCGGGCATTGACCGGTTAGTAATGGTTCTGCAAAACGAGCCCAATATTCGGGAAGTGATAGCGTTTCCTAAAACCGGCGATGGCCGAGATTTGATGATGGGCGCGCCGGCGCCGGTTGACCAGAAGCAGTTGGATGAACTGGGGCTTAAAATCAATAAATTAAAAGGTCAAAACGATTAATTGCTAATAATCATTTTCTTATGAATCCAAAAGAAGAAAAAACATTTTTAATGGTTAAGCCAGACGGGGTCAAAAAAGGCCTGATCGGCGAAATTATTAAGCGGATTGAGCAGAGAGACCTGAAAATCGTGGCCTTGGAGATGTTTCAGGCGACGCCGGAAGACATAGACAACCATTACCCCAAAGACGAAGCCTGGCTTAAGCGGGTCGGAGGCAAGACGCTGGACACTTACCAGAAATATAATTTAGATCCGGTCAAAGAAATTGGCACCGACGATCCGTTGGAAATCGGCAAGCAGGTTAGGGGCTGGCTGATTGAGTTTATGACTTCCGCGCCGATGGTTAAAATGGTAATCCAGGGCGTGCATGCGGTTGACATGGTGCGAAAAATTGTGGGGCCTACAATTCCAGCCAAGGCGGAAATGGGCACAATTCGGGGCGACTTCTCAGTTGACTCGCCAGCTTTAGCTAACAAAGAGCGGCGGGCGATTGCCAACTTAGTCCATGCTTCCGAAACGGCGGAAGAAGCTGAGCATGAGATTAATTACTGGTTTGGCGGCAAAGATATTTTCAGCTATCAGCGGTTTGGCGTTGACTAACTGTTGAGGCAAGAGTTTTTATTTTGAGCCCCGTTGAAAGCGGGGTTTCTTGATTTTACTGTCATCGCTTGCTAAACTTCCGGCAGTTGTTTGGTAAAACGAAAAAATAAGGAGGTACCGATGAGCAAAGACAGTTTTGAACTCCATAGATGGGAAAATGAAGGCGGCGCGCCTTCCAACGATTTTTATGACAGTGAGGATAAAACTATTTTTCCGCGCCACAATTTTGTTAAAACCGGCGTTGACGCCTTGCGTAAAATTATTAACGACATCCAAAACACCTGCCAGCACCAATTTGCGCTGGCCAGCGATGTTGATTTAGAAAAAAAATCAGGCGTCTTTATTGGCGATAAAAACTTTCGGCCAATTCAGTTCCAACTTAAATGCAGACTGTGCAGTTTGGAGCTTACCGCTTCGGTAATCAAGGTTTGCCCCCGCTGTTTAAGCGGAATGAGAAAAAACAAATTACACCGGCGAGAGATTTTTTACGGATCAGAGTTCAAAAATTATGAAGCCAGAATTTATTACTGCCCCCGTTGCAGTCTAAAGATAGCGGTCAATGAATGGGTTGAGTAATTTAAATTCCTGCTCCGCTTATCTAGCGGGGCTTTTTTGTTTTAATGGGTTTTGGTATAATAACAACAGATCCCGCTATGATAGATTCCGGGTCAAAATTTCCGGTTAGGGATCTCGAAAGCGCTATAGTCTGCTGATTCGTTCGGGGGCTATATGCTGAGAGAACCCACTTGCTCAATAGAGCCGGAGAATCTACAAGCGGGATCTTTTTTAGTGGAATTTGATTTATCGCTTCATTTTTTTAAACTTAAACCAATGGCTAAAAGACGGATTTTTATTGGAGTAGCTTGGCCTTATGTCAACGGCGATATCCACATTGGGCATCTGGCCGGCTACCTTTTGCCGGCTGATATTTTTGCCCGGTTTCACCGATTGCTCGGCAACCAAGTGTTAATGGTTTCGGGGTCCGATTCTTACGGTACCCCGATTACGATTGAAGCCGAGAAAAGAAATCTGCCGCCGGCGGAAATTGTAAATATTTACCATAAACACCACCTAGATTTATTTAAAAAACTGCGGTTAAGTTTTGACATTTTTACCAAAACAACCACTGACAACCATCGCCAGATAGTTCAGCAGTTTTTTATTGAGAGCTTAAAGAAGGGATTTATTTTTAAGGATTTTACCCGCCAGTATTACTCTGAAAAAGAAGGCCGGTTTTTGCCGGATCGGTATGTGGAAGGCGTTTGCCCTTACTGCGGGTTTGAGAATGCCCGCAGCGACCAGTGTGACAACTGCGGCCGGCTGATTAAAGAAGGCGAGCTGAAAAGCCCCAAAAGCAAAATCACTGGCGATGAAGTAATTTTGAAGGAAACCGAACATTATTTCTTTGACTGGCCTAAACTTAGCGATTTTTTGGCAGGTTATGTTTCAAATAAAAGCGCGGCTTGGCGCGGTTGGATTAGAGAAGAAACAGCCGGCTGGCTTAAGGCTGGCTTGAAGCCCCGGGCTATCACCAGGGATCTGGAGTGGGGGATTGAAATTCCGGTTAAAGAAATTCCAAAAAGCCAGCTAATTGAAGGCGTTGAACATAAAAGGATTTACGTTTGGTTTGAAGCGGTTATCGGTTATTTGTCAGCTTCTATTGAATGGGCGGAAAAATATAATAAAGATTGGAAAGATTTTTGGCTTACTGCGGATTCAGAGCATTATTATTTTATGGGCAAGGATAATTTGGTTTTCCATACTTTATTTTGGCCAGGCGAGCTTCATGTTTTTCATCCTGAACTTCATTTGCCGGATGTGCCTTTCATCAACCATTACCTGACTTTGGAGGGCCAAAAGTTTTCCAAGAGCCGGGGAGTTGTTGTTGATTCCGGTTATATTTCTGAAAAATACGGCATAGATCCGGTCCGGTTTTATCTTACCGCCATCATGCCGGAGAAAACTGACGCTAATTTCAGTTGGCAGGATTTTGCCGCCCGCCACAACAACGTTTTAATCGGCACTTACGCTAATTTTATCAACCGGACTTTAAATTTGGCTAAAGATTTCCGAAGGTTTGCCCCAGAAGACTTGGACGCCGCTTGGGCTGAAGATGTTTTGCGCCGGATAAGTTTGGCGAAGCGGAGCCTGGCGGAAGGCAGGTTTCGGGATTACATTGAGGCCCTGGTTCAGTTAGCCGAGGCGGGCAATAAGTATCTCAGCGTTAAAACTCCTTGGCTGGTTAAGGATGAAAGCAAGAAAAAAGAAATTTTAACCAACGCGCTTTTTGCCGTTCTGGCCTTGTTTTTAGCCGGCAAACCGCTTTTAATTGAAACAGACGGAAAGCTGTCTAAAATGCTTGGCATCAAACTGGAGAGCTGGCCGGAAAACGAAAAAGAATCGCTGGAGACTTTATTGGCCAGGGTTGAAATTTCCGAACCAAAGCCGCTGTTTGAAAAAATTGAAGAAAGCGAAATAGAAAAAGAAGTTAAAAAATTAAATCTGCCAAAGCGGGATTAGTTTAGGGGCAGAATATCAGCTTCCCAAGCTGAAGGCACGGGTTCGATTCCCGTATCCCGCACCAA
>CAYVGF010000004.1:24300-27402 GCA_964451115.1 uncultured Candidatus Saccharibacteria bacterium | reverse complement strand
GGCAATTGCACCCCGCCGTAGGCGGGGCGGCTTTACGCCTTCGGGGCGGACCCTACAATTACCCAGAATTATAAATAATGCCTGTCTACCGCCAGGTAGAAATCAAGGTTTATAGTGATTTGCAAATGCAGTTCCTAATAATTACGGCAAAGCTCTTGCGTTTTTTAAAAAAGTGTGCTATATTACCATTGTGTGAGTGTCATCTATTGGTTTTGCTAATAGATGCTCCAATTTCCCCTCCCGAGAAATCGGGAGGGGTTTTTAGTTGATTTCTTGTTTCCAGGTTGGTAAAGTATATTATATAATAATAAGCGACAAATAAATTGAAGTTGCGAAGGTGGCTGTAAGTTAGCGCACTCACACATTGAAAAAATTGGAGGTCACCTCTTACAGCCGCCTTCGCGGCTTCAATTTAATTTATATTTACATGTTTAAGAAAATATCAAAGAGATTTTTATCCCAAGGGTTGAAGCGTTACTCCAAGTTGGTGGCCGAGATCAACCAATTAGAAACTGAAATTGCCAAATTAAGTTTGGAAGAATTAAAACGGGAATCGCTGGCTCTGCGCGAAGGAATTCAAGCGGGCCGGTTTGATGAAAACGGAGTTTTGCCCAAGGCTTTTGCGCTGGTAAGAGAAGCCAGCAAGAGAACCTTGAAGCAGAGGCATTATGATGTTCAGCTGATTGGCGGGATTGTTTTGCATGAAGGCAAGATTGCCGAGATGTTAACTGGTGAAGGCAAAACTTTGGCCGCTACTTCGGCGGTTTATCTAAACGCTTTATCCGGTAAAGGAGCGCATGTTATTACAGTCAATGATTATTTGGCTAAAAGAGACGCGGTCTGGATGGGCCAGATTTATTTTGCTCTAGGCCTAAAGGTGGCCTGCATTATCCATGACCAGGCCCTTATTTATGATCCTACTTATCTGCCGCCGGAAAAAAGCGAAGAACTGGACGAGGAAAGGGACTTGATGGGTTCTTTTAAGGTAATAGAAAAATTTTTGAGGCCAATTAGCCGCCGGGAAGCTTACGAAGCGGATATTACTTACGGCACTAACCATGAGTTCGGTTTTGATTATCTGCGAGATAACTTAGTTTTGCGTTTAGCTGACCGGGTTCAAAGGGAGCACCATTACGCCATTATTGACGAAGTTGACAGCATTTTAATTGATGAAGCGCGGACGCCGCTGATTATTTCCGCTCCCGACCGACAATCGGGGGAGTATTACAAATTGTTTGCCCGCATTGTTAGGGAGTTAAAAGAAGGCGAAGACTACACGGTAGACGAAAAGCACCGTTCCGTGGAACTGACTGATGCCGGAATAGAAAAAGCGGAACGTTTGGCCAATGTTGAAAATATTTATGATCCGGCCAATTCCCGCTTAGTCCACTACTTAGACGCCAGTTTAAAAGCTAAAGCCTTGTTCCATCGGGACAAAGATTATGTGGTTAAAAACGGAGAAGTGGTTATTGTGGACCAGTTTACCGGCCGAATGCTTTTTGGCCGCCGTTATTCCGCCGGGCTTCATCAGGCAATTGAAGCAAAAGAAGGGGTGCTGGTTAAGGAAGAAAATAAAACCTACGCCCAGATTACGATTCAGAATTATTTCCGGATGTACAAAAAATTAGCCGGCATGACCGGCACTGCCCAAACTTCCGCTGAAGAATTTCATAAGGTTTACGACTTAGAAGTTGTCAGCATTCCTCCCAACAAGCCGGTAATCAGGAAAGATCTGCCGGATATGGTTTACAAGACTAAAGCGGCAAAGTTAAAAGCTGTTGCCGAAGAGGTTAAAAGGAGGCATGAACTGGGCCAGCCAATATTGATTGGCACCGCTTCTATTAGCAACAACGAAATTTTATCCGATTACCTTAAAAGGTCCGGCGTGCCGCACAAGGTTTTAAACGCTAAAAACCACGAACGGGAAGGTGAGATCATCGCTCAGGCTGGCCGGTTGGGAGCAGTCACAGTCGCCACCAATATGGCCGGCCGGGGAGTGGACATAATTTTAGGCGGCAATCCGCCGGATGAAGCCGAAGCCAAAAAAGTAAAGGATTTAGGCGGTTTGCATGTTTTAGGCACCGAGCGGCACGAAGCTCGCCGAATTGACAACCAGTTAAGGGGCCGAGCGGGACGGCAGGGCGATCCTGGTTCCAGCCAATTTTTCCTTTCTTTAGAAGATGATTTGCTGAGGATTTTCGGCGGAGAGCGGGTCCAGCGGCTAATGCAAACTTTAAATATGCCGGAAGACATGCCGATTGAATCAAAAATAGTTTCCAAGGTAATCAATCAGGCCCAGTCTAAGATTGAGGGCATGAACTTTGATTTGAGAAAGCATCTGTTGGATTTTGACGATGTTTTAAACAGGCAAAGAACGGCTATTTATGAAAAAAGGCTGAGGTTTTTATCCGCCGGCGAAAAAAATGAAATTTTGCCAATCTTGAAAGAAGTGTTAAGCGGCTTTGTCCAGCAGTTTGAGAGAAATGTTCAAGAGGAAATTATCCACTTGCGGCAGATGAGGGCCGATGAGGAAGAGGTGAAGAAATTAAAAGCCAAGCTGGAGGAAGTAAAATCAAAACTGAACCGGTTGCCGGAAAAAATTGAACCGGAGCGGTCCGTCTTAATCGGCCAGCATTTAACCAGGATTTTAGATGCTCTGTGGATTGAGCAGTTGGAAGACCTGGAATCATTAAGGGAGTCAGTAAACATTCGGGCCTACGGTCAGCACGAGCCGATTGTTGAGTATCGGCGGGAAAGCCATGTTTTGTTTAATAAGATGAATCAGCATTTTGCCAACTTGGTTTTCAGTACCGTTTGGCCGATTTTTGAAACCGACTTGTCAAAGATTAATTCCGCGCCGAATCAAACTGAACCGGAGCCGCCAGAAGCTAAAAAATTAGGCCGGAACGATCCTTGCTGGTGCGGCAGCGGCAAAAAGTATAAAAAATGCCATGGCAAATAATAAAAAAGCCCGGTTTGAAAACCGGACTATGATTGGAATAATTTTATCGTTTTATTAAATTTAATTTCGAACAACAATACAGTAACATATTCGTGTTCGGAAAAATCGGGGTAGGCCGGCTTCATGCCGTTTACTAGTAA
>CAYVGF010000004.1:0-24200 GCA_964451115.1 uncultured Candidatus Saccharibacteria bacterium | reverse complement strand
TTATTAAAGCGGGTTAAATCCCTTAACCTGCCTGCCGGCCGGTACGCTGTTTTTGGCAGCGCCTGGCTGGCTCTAGCCGGCGTTAAAGAGATTAAGGACATTGACATAATAGTAGAACCTAAGCTTTGGCAGAGGATTTTAAGAACATTTCCGGGCAACGAGTGGAAGGTAATTACTGCCCAAAGAGAGCCAATCGGAGTTAGAAATAATAAGCTGAAGATAGAAATTTGGTCAAAATGGCCCCCGTTTACCAAAAAGCGGTTTCAAAACTTATTTGGACAGGCAATTTATGTTGGCGGCGCGCCTTTCGTTAAGCCGGAAATGGTAGTTGAATACAAGCTTTACTATCACCGGCTTAAAGACAAAAAGGATATAAATATTTTAACCAGAGAGGGAAATAATATAATCTGGCAGGCTTTAATGCGGGATGCCAAACGCGGTTTGGCGGTAGTTGCCCACCCGGACGATGAAAGCATTTGGATGGGCGGAATTCTGCAGAGGTTTAACGATATTGATTGGACTGTAATTTCGCTTAGCCGCCGCAGCGATGCCGACCGAATGCCCAAATTTAAAAAAGTAATGAAATTTTACGGCGCCAAGGGCAAGATTTTTGATTTAGACGATGAAGATCGGATTGGTTTTCGCCAAAGCGTCCAAGAGATAAAGGCGATTTTAAACCAGGGCCTTTCCCGAAAAAAGTTTGACGTGTTGTTTACCCATGGCCAAGCGGGGGAGTACGGCCATCCCCGCCATCGCGCGGCGTATCTTGCAATTAAGCGCATGTTGCGGGATAATAAAATAGAAGCGGATCAAGTTTTTTATTTTTCTTACCGCTTTAACGGACGGAAGAAAGTAGCTGTTCCTAATTTACAGTCGTCGGACATCAAATTGGTTTTAACTTCGGAAGAGTGGGAAATTAAAAAGATGGTTCTCAGTTCAATGTACGGTTTCAGTTCCGATTCTTTTGAGGTTAAAAGCTGTTCTAAAGAAGAATCATTTAACTTAACTTAATGAGATCGATAATTTTATACGCTTATCCGCCGGAGCCAGACGGTTTGAGCATGCAGGGCGATATGCTTTATCGGGGAATGAAGGAAAACGGGGAAGAGGTTCGGCCCTGCCATACTTCGGCTGACTTTCAAAAAGAATGGCTTTACCGGTCGTTTAGGCCGGATGTGGCGATTGGGGTTGGTTTTTGGAATCATACGCCCGATGTCATCAATCACCCGCAGAAATTTGGAGTTCAGCCGGTGCCGTGGTTTGTGGCTGATGGCTGGATTGCCAACTACCAAAAAGAAATCAGCGCCTTACCGCTGGTTTTTACAACCAGTGACTGGGTAACCAAAACCTACAAGCGAGACGGAGTGGATACCAGAAATTTTGTCACTTTGCCGATAGGGTTGGAGCCAGACATATTTAAGCCAATTCCAAAATCAGATCCGAGAGTTAAAGAGATAAGAAAGATGCTAGGAGTCAGCGACGACGAATTGATGATTTTAACAGTGGGGGGCGATGTTACCTCCAAGGGCGCGCAAGAAGTGTTAAAAGCCCTGAAGTTAGTTGCTCCCGAATTTAAAAACTGGAAATATGTCATGAAAGTATGGGGCGGCGAAGCGGCCGAGGACCATTACGACGATGAGGTGGCATTAATTGAAGAATTAGGCGAGGACAAAGACAAAGTCCGGTATATTGAAGGGCCTATGGCTTGGGAGTTTATGCCTTACCTGCTTAACGCTGCTGATATTTATGTTGCTCCCAGCCGGCTGGAAGGGTTTGGCATGGTTCAAGTTGAAGCCCAAGCATGCGGTGTGCCGGTAATCTCCATTAATGAGATGGGGCCCAAAGAGACTGTGATTCATGGCCAGACTGGTTTTCTGGCTAACGTTTCCGACACGGTTGTTTTGAATGAAGAATGGGTTTATCCGTACATGGGCTTTGAAGAGCAGAAGAAAGTTGTTTTTGATGAGCCTAAAATTTTCGCTTACCGAGCTGACGTTGGAGAAATTGCTGAGTACCTTTTGCGGTTGCTAAAAGACGGCGATCTTCGCCAAAGGATGGGAGAAAAGGCCAGAAACCACGCGGTAAACAAATTTGAGTACCACAAAATCGCCAAACAGATGGCCGATACTATTAAATCCCGGTTAGGCTTAAGTTAATCAAAAAAAGGAACTTTTTTATTTTTTAAGCTCTGGTCGGCGAAAAGAAACATTCCGGCCGACCAGGCTTGGTAGCCGTTGGCGCCGCCGGTTATTCGGCCGGTTTTGCCGTGCAGCCACTCCGGAAAGAGTTTTTCTTTTTGAGACTGGTTAACCTGGTTGGCTAGAGCCAGTTTTTGCAGTTCTTGCTTTGCTTTGCGGTATTGTTTTTCCTTGACCAGGGCCGCAACATAAAAACCGCCGATAAACGGCCAAATTCCGCCGTTTAAATAATGGTAAGGGGTTTTTGACTCAGCGGTTTCAAAGTAGTCTTGCCACTCTTTATCGGACCTTTTCAGCGGCGGGTAAATAGCCAAACAAGGGAAAGGGCGGTTAATTTTTTGGCGGTCAATGTAGCTTAAAATGCTTTTTGCGATTTGCGGAGTGGCCAGGCCGGTGATGATAGCTAAAAGATTGCCCAAAGTGTCAAACCAGTATCCCTCTTCCCTAATTGGGCCGTGGCTTTTCCAAATCCAGGGCAAGTAGTAGCCCCGCCGCTGGTCATAAAGCGATAAGTATTTTCTGATCCGGCCGTTAACGGTAGCTTTTAGTTTCGCCGCTTCTTTTTTTCGCTTTGTTAAGAGCAGAATTTTGTAGTACAGGCTTTGGGTGTTAATTGTCCGGCCGTATTTATGAGGAAAAATGTCTTGCCAATCTGTTGTCGGCAGCTGGGTCGGCAAGCCGTCTTCGTTGGGGTCTTGGTAGCTTAGCCAGAGAGCCGCTTGTTTAACGGAATTTTCAAGGCTTTTAAAGGTTAGATTGTCTTTGTAAGCGTTCCGGTAATAATAACTGCCGATGATAAACCACAAACTGGAGTCAATTGAGTTGTAGGTAACGTCAGATCGCCGTTCCCGGTTGTAGCTGCCAACAGCGTTGGGAATTTGGCCCCGCTCCGATTGGTGCTTAGCCAGGGTTAGGAGGGAAGCGCGGAATGGTTCTTTGAACTCAGAAAATAATCCGGCGCCCAAGGAAGCGATCATACTGTCTCGCGCCCAAACTGCTTCGTAGCCGCCGGGCAAACCGGAAGCAAAAAATCCGGCTGATCTGCTGCAGCTTAACAGCACTTCCTTTGCCTTTTGGCGGGCGGTGGAAATTAACTGGTCAGAATTTTTCATTGAACGATCGGTGGTTAAGCGCTTCTAAAAATACTCTTGCGGTCAGGTAAGAGATGGTGGATTCAGCGCCCTGGTTCAGGTTCATTGAGTACTTATCAAGGCCGTCATGGCAGCCGCCGGTAACTTCATCATAAACTGTTT
Source organism: uncultured Candidatus Saccharibacteria bacterium (assembly GCA_964451115.1). Classification (GTDB taxonomy): domain Bacteria; phylum Patescibacteriota; class Minisyncoccia; order UBA6257; family GWB1-50-10; genus CAYVGF01. The sequence goes on along the minus strand of CAYVGF010000004.1, from coordinate 20,749 downwards.
GGTTTAAGTGGTTTTTCCCCAAGAACCATTGAAAGGCGGTGAAAGCGTCTTCTAAGTGTTTCCTTTTTTTTGTTATTTGATACGCGACAATTTTGGTTTCTACCATAGCGGCAGTGTCTTCCGGCTGTTGGTCGAAGTAAGCCCGTTTTTTATACTTGAAATACCAGCCGTGTTGGCCGATTGGCGAGTAATGGTTTGGTTCAAAGGTTATTTTAGACAGGAATTTTAGGGTAGTTTCGGCAATTTGCAGGTAAGTTGGATCTTTTAGCGCCTTGTAAGCGTAGAAAAGCGCCTCCGGCATTTTGCTGTTGGAATAAGTGAGGCAATCCTCAAACCACTGCCAGCTTTCCGAGGATTCATTGCGGTACATTTTAACCAGGCGGTCGGCTAGCTGTTTGAGCGCTTTTTCCAGCTTTTTGTTGGGGTGTTTCTGGAGGTAATAATAAAGCCCGGATATAGCAAAAGCAATTGGCCGGGGCGCTTTCAGCAAAGTGAGAAGGGGGATTGATTTCTGGAACAATTTTTTGGCTGTTTTTTGGATATCAGCTGGCATTTTTTCGGCGGAGAGCAGGATTCCCAACGCCATAATCACTCGGCCAAAAGAATCTTCATCGCCCGGCTGAAGCTTTTGTTTTTTAGGCCCGATAATATTTACAAACCGGCCGCCCGGAGTTTGGCCATACTTAATAAATTTTAGATAAGTGCGCGCCAGTTCAATGTTTTGGGGATTTGGGCAAAATTCGTTATAGAAAGCAATCAACTTTAAGGCGCGGGCGTTGTCGTCAATGCTGTATCCGAATTTCTTTTCCGGCCGGTCCAACCGCGCGTGGTGGACAATGCCGAAGTCGTCCGTAAGTTTGGTTAGGTGGTTAAGCTTAATCGGCGGCAGCTTTTTCTCTTGTTCGTCTAGGTTGGCAAACTTTTTATAAATATTGAAATAAGCTCGGGCAACGTTGGGCCAAGTCATGTGGCGGGTTGATTCAAAAGCGTTGATGTGCATTGAGTTTAAGAATTTTTCATCGCTTAAGGCTTGGATGATTAGGTTGGATATTGACGGCGGATGTTTCATTTTTTTTGCCAGCAGGCCGTTGTATTCATGTTCAATGATGTACCGGGCGTATTCGGTGGGAGCGCTGATTGTGGCCCGGCCGCAGCCGAGAGCGTAAGAAATTGTGCCGCTTACTGATTGGCGGGGGTTAATTACGGTGGAGATGTAAAGATCGGTGGCTTTAAGGTAATAAATAATTTCTTCCAAAGAAAGGTATTTATTGTAAAACTTAACGTTGTTTTTGAGTTTTAATCTTTCAATTTCTTTTTGCAAAAACTTGCGGTAAGCTTCGCCCTGCTCTTGCCTGACCACCGGATGGGTAGCGCCGATAATCAGATAAAGGACATTGGGAAATTTTTTGACTACTTTCGGCAACGCTCTGATTGCGTACTGGATGCCTTTGTCTTCGCTTAATAGCCCGAAGGTAGAAAGAATGATTCGGTCTTTTAGTCCTAGTTCGGCTTTGAATTTTTCGGACGGCTCAAAAGTGGTTTGGGGGATTCCGTGCGGAACAATGTGAATTTTGTCAGGCTCAATTTTATAGTCATTGATTAAGACATCTACCGATCTTTTATTCATTACTACCAGCGCGTCGGCATTTTTGTTAATCAGCCTGACAACATGCTTAAGGTGGGCATCGGGTTCCGGTAAAACCGAATGGAAAGTGACTACTTTCGGTTTTTTAACTACCTGGATAAAAGGAATTAGGTAATCGCCCCAATTGCCGCCAAAAAGGCCGAATTCGTGCTGAATATTGACGACTTTGACTTCGGGGCGCTGATTAATCCTTTTGGCCAGCTCAACGTAGTTTTCCAGATTGTTAGCCGGGATGTGGTCAATGACTTTCGGCGAATAATTGTAAATGGCGGTTTGAGTTTCGTTAAGCGCGGCAACTTTGGTTTTTGTGATAGGGTTAAAGTGTTTGTCAAAGTGGTAGGCAAGGTCGCGGGTAAAGGTAGCAATTCCGCACTCGCGGGGAGGGTAAGTTGAAAGATGCAAGATGATGTTTTTTGGCGCCGGCTTCATTTTGGTTTAGATTGTTTCAACTCCTTTATTAAATCATACAAGCTTGTTTCGGCGACTGCAATCCGGGTGTCAGCCGCGCCGTAGTAGATGTAGAGTTTGGACCCGAAAACGGCAGTGCCGGTCGGGAAAACGATATCCTTAACAAAACCTTCCCGCTCCCATTTTGCAGTGGGGGAAATAAGCGGCTTGTTCAGGCGACCAATTACTTTTAACGGATTGTTTTTGTCAAGCAAGGCGGCGCTGGCATGGTATCGCCGGCCGCTGTTGGTTTCTTCAACGGCGTGGAAAATAACAAGCCAACCGGCATCAGTTTCTATTGGCGGCGCGCCGCCGCCAATGTTGCGGGATTCAAAATAATGCTTGTTTTCCAGAACTACGTACTTTGCCAACTGAGAGAGGTGTTTTTTCCAAGTTTTACTTTCTTTTAAGTCAGAAAAATTTTTAAAAGGTATTGCCTGGATGTCCGGCAGAACGCGGTGAAGCAGCCAGTATCGGCCTTTTATTTTTTTAGGGAACATTGAGATGTCCTTTTCCCAGAGCAGAACGTCTTCTCCGGCATTTTCTTCATAATAAGCTTCAAAATAGTAATAAGCGTCTTTAAGCTTTGATTTTTGCATCAATTTCGCGGCGCGGTGGTATTTTATTTTCGGCGTAATTACTCCCTTCTTTTTCAAATGAAAAATATCCGGCCCGGCGGCGTAAGCGCCCAAAGCATTTTTCCCGTCATGGGCGGTGTAGAACATATAAAGCCGGTCTTTAATTTTAACCAGCCTAGGATCTTCAATTCCCCGGCTTTCATAACTGTATTCAGGGGCCATAATTGGCGCTGAAAACCTTTCTTCAACTTTGAAAGGTCCCGACAGTCTGGCATAACCAATGCTGGAATGAAATTTTTTATTAACGGCCCGATAAAGGAGGTGAAGGGTGTTTCCTTCTTGCAGGATTGCCGGGTTTAGGACGCTTTGGTTTTCAAAAGAGCGGCGAGTGGGGCTTAAGAGCACCCCCAGTTTTTTAACTTTCGGCATATGTTTTTGGTTGGCTTTTTAAGCAAGGCGTATTTTAAATCTCAATTGACGGTTGCTTTAAGTATACTATACCTTGTCTTGATTGTTCAATAAAAAGATAGAATAATTGAAACATGAGCAAGAAAATAAAGGTGGCAGTTTTAATGGGCGGACCGTCAAGCGAACACGAAGTGTCGCTGAAAAGCGGCGGCAACGTTTTAAAATTCGCTCCTGCTGACCTTTATGATTTAGAGCCAGTCTTGATTGATAAAGAGGGGAAATGGCAGCTGCCGGCGGCAGACCTTAACTCAAAATTTGATTTGGCCTTTATTGCCTTGCATGGCGCCTACGGAGAAGACGGGCGAGTCCAAAGGGACTTAGAAGACTGCGGTCTAAAGTACACAGGCTCTGATCCTGTTGCCAGCGCCTTGGGGATGAATAAGTTTTTGTCTTTACAGTTGATGAAAGACCATGGTTTAACGGTGCCGGACACTTTTTACGTTTCCCGGTTAAACTGGCTTGACCATTCTTATAAGATTTTGGAGCGAATTAAAGATTTGTTTCCATCCCCTTGGGTTGTCAAACCTAATAATGGCGGTTCCAGCTTTGACACTTTTATCGTTGAAAATTTTTTTGACTTAAGTTCAGTAATGTTTGAGTTAATGGAGCGCCATTTCAATGTAATTGTCCAGCCCTACATTGAGGGCCGGGAAGTTACCTGCGGCGTTCTTGATTTTGGCTTGCCCGGTACGGCCTATCCTTTAGTCCCCACTGAAATTATTCCCCAAAAAGGAAGTTTTTTTGATTTCCAATCCAAATATGAAGTTGGCGGTTCGGAAGAAATTACGCCGGCTTCTTTTTCCGATCACACATTAGACCTTATTCGCCGAATAGCTAAACGGACTCATGAGATTATCGGCTGCCGAGGGATGTCGCGGACTGACATGATTGTCAGTCCGAAAGGCGATATCTATGTTTTAGAGATCAATACCATTCCAGGCCTAACCGAAACCAGCCTGTTGCCGCAGGGCGCTCAGGCGCTGGGAATCAGTTTCTCGGAGCTAATTAATCGGGTTATCAAGTCGGGCCTAAACAGTAATTAAATTTATTTGCAGCGTTATGGGCGATTTTTATGTTGTAGCTACGCCGATTGGAAATTTGGAAGATATCACCTTAAGGGCAATTTCGGTTTTGAAATCGGCAGATTTAATTTTGGCGGAGGACACGCGAATTACCTTGAAATTGCTGAACCGTTACCAGATTAAAACATCGCTCAAGCGGTACAATGAGGACAATCCAGGGCCGGCGATTAAAGCAGCAGCCGAAATTTTAGGCCGGGGCGGGTCGGTGGCTTTGGTCAGTGACGCCGGCACGCCTGGCATCTCCGATCCGGGTTTTATGATTATTAATTGGCTCAGGCAAAATTTGCCTGATGAAGTCAGGGTAGTTCCTGTTCCGGGACCGGCTGCCGTTACGGCGCTGGTTTCCGTTTCCGGCGAACCTGGCCGCCGGTTTGCGTTTTTAGGCTATCCACCGGCTAAAAAGAAAAGAAAAAAGTTTTTTGAGTTAATTGCCAACAGCCCCGTCTGGCCGGTTGTTATTTATGAATCGCCCCACCGGCTGTTAAAAACTTTAGCCGATATCAAAAGCACCCTTGGCAAAGACTGCCAGCTGGTGTTAGGCCGGGAACTAACTAAAGTTTTTGAAGAAATTATCTGGGGCAAAGTGGACGAGATTGAGGCCGACTTTAAAGCCAGAGGTAAAATTAAAGGGGAGTTTGTTTTACTGATAAAAGAACCGGAAAATTATGACGGTTAAGAGGTTAATAGATATTTTTGGCGCTCTAATCGGCCTGATCTTTACCGGCCTGATTTTTCCTTTTGTTTGGTTGGCAGTCAAGATTGAGGACGGAGGGCGGGCAATAATCAAGCTAGACCGGATAAGCCGGGGGCAAGTAATCAAGGTTTTTAAATTTAGGTCAATGATAGAAGGCGCGCATAAACTTAAGCCCCAGCTGAGCCACTTAAATGAAAGGGGAGACGGCCCGTTTTTCAAAATCAAAAATGACCCTCGAATTACGAAAGTAGGGCGGGTTATCCGCAAATTCCGATTAGATGAATTCCCCCAGTTTTGGAATGTTTTAAAAGGCGAGATGTCTTTAGTGGGCCCGAGGCCGCATGAACCGGAAGAAGTTAAACGTTATCCGCCGGAATTTAGAAAATTATCCCTTGCCAAAGCCGGCATTACCGGCTGGTCCCAAATTAACGGCGCCTCTTCCTTGCCTTTCTTAAAGGAACTGGAACTGGATGATTACTACTTAAAGCACCAATCTCTATGGCTGGATTTAAAAATTATATTCAAGACTATTTCTGTGTTGTTTGTGGACCCAACTGCAGTGTAGATGGTTAAAGTTTAAGGGAGAGCGGCAGATCTAAGCGGCAGCCGTTATTTTAAATTTTACCCAGCGGTTGAAAGCGCCTTGAGCGCAAAGCGTGGTGCATTAGATTTAATTTTAGGTTAGAATACTTATAATGAAAGTTGCGATTCTTCATGATTACTTAAACCAATTCGGCGGCGCGGAACGGGTTTTGGAATCAATTTTAGAAATTTTTCCTTCAGCCCACATTTACACTTTGTTGTTTGACAACAGGAGAACTTGGCATAAATTTGACCGCTATCAAGTTTTTGCCAGCCCGTTTAACGTGCCGTTAGTCAAAAGGCATCACCGCTTTTTTATTCCTTTCTTTCCTTTTATCAGTTCCAGGTTGAAGGGCCGAGAGGAATACGACTTGGTAATTTCTTCAACTGCCGGTTACAGCAAAGGGTTTAACGTTAAAGGCAGTTTTCATGTCAGTTACTGCCATTCGCCTTTGCGTTACGCTTGGGAGATTGATTATCTTAAAAACATCCCAAACTTTCCCGCGCCGGCTCTGAGCTGGCTTACCGCCCCGGCAGCGGAGATTTTAAAAAAATGGGATCGGCGGTCTTCTGCGCGGGTCAACTTATTTGTTGCTAATTCAAATTTTATTGCCCGAAAAATAAATTCATATTACCAGCGGGAAGCGGAAGTCATTTATCCGCCGGTGGATACGGATATTTTTTATCCAGACACAGCCATAGTTGGCCAGGAGGATAGTTATTATTTAATGGCTGGCCGTCTGATTTATTACAAGTTGTTTGATTTAGGCATTCAAGCTTTTAACCAGTTAGGCAAGAAGTTAAAAATCGTAGGCAAAGGCCCTGAGTATCAGCGGTTGAAAAAGATTGCCGGGCCCAATATTGAGTTCATTCCTTACGTCACCGATCATGAGCTGCGCCGGCTTTACTCAAGCGCGGAAGCTTTGATTTTTCCCCAGATTGAAGATTTTGGCTTGGTGGCGGCAGAAGCCCAAATTTGCGGCTTGCCGGTCATTGCTTATAACGGCGGCGGCGCAAAAGAAATTATTGAAAACGGCAAAACCGGCTTGTTATTTAACAACCAAAGCGTTGACAGTTTGATTAGGGCGGTTAAACGGTGTGAAAAAATAAACTTCAACCGGCGGTACATTGTAAAACGGGCTCAGCGGTTTTCCAAGCAGTCATTCCAGCGCAATTTTTTGGACCTGCTGGCAAAAATGGGTTTCAATCTTAAATAACCTTTTATTGCGGGCAAAATTCCCTTATGATTAAAACATGGCTAAAAAGGTAGATCGTTATAATGTAGATCCGATCTGTTTGGACGTTTACCATCCCCATTTGGATTATCAGCGGGTAGCTGAAAAGCATACCGTGGACCTTTCTTCCGTTTCCTTGGCGGCAAAGCGGCCGGATTTTTGGTGGCGAAGCATGAAACTAGCCGCGGTAATCGGCTTTGCCGCTTTCTTTTTGCTGGGCGGTGTATTTGTTTACCAATTAGGCAAAACCAAAAATATGATTGCCGGCGAAAGCCGGGAGATAGTTAGCAATTTCCAGCAGACTCTCGGCGCCGTAAATTCTTTCAACAGCCAAGACCCCTCTTCTTTACTTAGCGAAAATCAGCAGAAATTGGAAAAAATAAATAGCCGGCTGAGCCAGGGGGCGATTGGCGTTATTTTAAAAGGCGTGGCGCAGTTTATTCCACCGGTTAAAAGCGCTTTAAAAATTAGCGAACAAGCAACGACTTTAAATTTCAATTTGATAGAGATAATGGGAGTTTTATCTGATTTAAGCTCAAACGGTTTGGCTTATTTTTTCAATGACGGCCAAGCTTTAATCAACCAATTGGAATTTTTAAAGGAAAAACTGGGCCAAGTTGAAGAAAGGGTGGCAAAAATTAGGAATAACGCGGAAGAGCTGAAAAAAATAAGTTCCGGCCCTAACTTGCTTGGTGCGCTCAACGGAGATTATCTGGCTTACGCTAACGATCTGAATATGTTTCAAAGGGCTTTGGATGCGGTTTTGACTTTACTGAAAAGCAGCGAAGAGCGCCACATCCTTTTGATGTTTCAAAATCCGTCAGAAATCAGGCCGGGCGGGGGTTTTTTGGGCAGTTATGGCGATCTTACCGTTGCCAATGGCCAGTTTGTTGATTTGGAGGTCCAGGACATTTACTGGCCGGACCATCCTAAAAACTTCAACCTTAAGCTGATTCCGCCCAAGCCGCTGCAGACGGTAACAAAAGACTGGGGCGCGCGGGATGCCAACTGGTTTTTTGATTTTCCCGTTTCTGCCCGCACAACCGCCGGTTTATTGGAAGCTTCCAAAATTTACAAGGACCGCAATATAAGTTTTGACGGAGTTGTTGCCCTTAACATAAACGTGCTGAAGCGAATTTTAAATTTAATTGGTCCCGTAGCTTTGCCGGATTACGACTTAACAATCAATGCGGATAACTTTTTGCCGGAACTGCAAAAAGAGGTTGAGATTGGCCGGGACAAACAAGCGGGCAAAAACCCCAAAAAGATCCTTTCGGTTTTAGCGCCGATTTTGCTTAACCGTATTACCAGTTTAGCCGGTGAAAGCCAGGCGGCGCTGCATAAAATTATTTTTGAAAGCTTGAATAATAAGGACATTATGATTTTTGCCAAAGACCGCAGAATTGAGAAGGTGTTGGACAAATTAAATGTCAGCGGCTCCGTTTATCCTGCTGACGGTTTCCAACCTGCTTACTTGGCGGTAGTCAATGCCAACATTGCCGGGGGCAAGAGCGACGCTTACATGACCCAGCGGGTAGAATGGTGGGTAGATCTTGCTTCGGACGGAAGTTATGTCGGAGATGTAGCTGTCAGCAGGACCCATGCCGGCCGGAAAGGGTTGGATGCTTGGTATCAGGCGCCGAACAAGGATTACCTTAAAATATTTACCAATAAGTTTGCCAACTTGCTCATTTTGGAAGGCAACGACAAACGAAAGTTGGCCGGCTACGACTACTCTGAAGATTATCAGACCTTACCAGTAGTGAAACAAATTGAAGATTCCAGAGTTTTCCTTACTGATTACAATGCTTGGCTGACCCGGGAAAGCGGCAAGGCCGTTTACGGCACCTGGCTTATTACTCCGATGGGCCAAAGCCGAAGTTTGAAGTTCAGGTATGCTGTTCCGCCCGATCCTAATCTGGTACTGGAAGACGGTTTCCAGTTTAAACTTGTCTTTGACAAGCAATCCGGAGTGGAAAGCAGCTTGGAAATCAACGTTTCCGCTCCGCCCGGATTTAAATGGTTGGAATCCGACTCTTCTATTTTCCGAAAGACCTTGAAAAAATTAAAGAGCAGGGAAATAATTACTCTCACTTTAGAAAGGTTGAATTAAGACATTATGACCGAGTTTATTAGGAATTTTTGCATCATTGCCCATATTGATCACGGCAAATCAACTTTAGCTGATCGGTTTTTGGAAATTACCGAAACAATTGATTTTCGCAAAGTTAAAGAGCAGTATTTGGACCAATTGGAACTTGAGCGGGAACGGGGGATTACCATTAAGATGGCGCCGGTTCGCATGCTTTACCGGCCAAAAAACTTGCCGGCCGCAGACCGGAACTTCATTTTAAATTTAATTGATACGCCCGGCCATGCTGATTTTAGTTATGAAGTTTCCAGGGCGCTAGCGGCGGTGGAAGGAGCCATTTTGCTGGTTGATGCCAGCCAAGGCATTCAAGCTCAAACTTTGGCCAATTACCGGTCTGCCCAAAAAGCCGGCCTGGTAGTTATCGGCGCTGTCAATAAGATTGATTTAATCAGCGGTGATTCTGACCGATTGCGCCGGATTGTTTTTGACCTAGCTGATTTAATTAATGGAAAAGAAGAAGAGATCCATTTAATTTCTGCCAAAAAGGGGACGGGAGTTGCCGAACTTTTATCAGCGGTCATTGAAAAAGTTCCACCGCCCCGCCTTTTAAGCGATTCTGCCGGCGTTAATCGGGCTTTAGTCTTTGATTCTTTTTACGACAACCACAAAGGGGTGGTAGCAGGCGTGAGGGTGTTTGACGGCCAGTTTAATGCCGGCAGCCAAGCGATGCTGATGGCGGTTAAAACCTCTTTTAAAATAAAAGAACTTGGTTTTTTTGTGCCGGAGGTCAAACCGCAAAAAACTCTTCAAACCGGAGAAATTGGTTATATTGCCACTGGCTTGAAAGATCCGGCTAAGGTAAGAATTGGCGATACTTTAACGGTTGCTGACGACCAACGCTTCACCGCCCGTCCTTTGCCCGGTTACCAAGAGCCCCAGCCGGTAGTTTTTGTTTCCTTTTACCCGGAAAACGGCGATGATTATGAAAATCTAAAGTACGCTTTGGACAAACTAAGGTTAAATGATTCCGCGCTCAACATTAAGCCGGATCGAAATGAGATTTTGGGGCGCGGCTTTAAACTTGGTTTTTTGGGTAAACTTCATTACGAAATTACCGCTGCCCGTTTGCAGACTGAGTTTGGTTTGGAGACAATCCACACTTTCCCTTCAGTCGTTTATCAGATTAGGGTAAAAAACCAGTGGCGGGAGATCACCAGACCGGAGGAAGCGCCGGCTGACTTTGAGGCGATTAAGGAAAGAATGGCCCACATTGAAGTTATTCTTCCTACAGAGTCTTTGAATAAATTTTTAGCGGTCAGCCACGAATTCCGCATTGGCGGCATTACGGTAAAAAATTCCGGCAAAAACGCCTTAATTGAAGCAGAAATGCCGCTAGCGGAACTTTTAAGCGATTTTGATGACCAGCTCAAATCTTTAAGCGGCGGGTATGGGTCTTTCAGTTATAATTTAGGCGAGTTTAAATTGGCTGATATTGTAAAAGTGGATATTTTGATTTCCGGCCAAATAGTGCCCGGTATGAGCCGTTTTCTGCCTAAGCAGAGATACGAACGGGAAGCGAGAAAAATGGTGGAGCGCCTTAAAGGTCTTTTGCCCCGCCAGCAGTACGTCCAGGCAATCCAGGCCAAGGCGTTGGGCCGGATTATCGCTCGCGAAAATATTCCAGCCTTAAAAAAAGACGTTACCGGGTATCTGTACGGCGGTGACCGTACCCGCAAGATGAAACTATGGCAGAAACAAAAGCGAGGCAAGAAAAAATTGAAGCAGCTAAACCAAGCCAAAATAAACCCTGAAGTTTTCAAAGAGTTGTTGAAAAAATAGTTTTCCAGCCGCTGAAATTAAGATATAATAAATTTAATGAAGTGGTGGCAAATTATAATTATCGTATTAGTGGCGGGGCTTTTGGGCACCGGCTTTTATAGTTTGCAGTCTGAAAACAATCAGCTGAATGCCGAATTAATCCAAGTTAAAAAAAATCTTGCCGAATTAAAGAAAGAAAGCAAAAATCTCCAAGACCAAGTTGATTATTACCAAGTCCCGGAAAATGTTTTGAAGGAGTACCGATCCCAATTTAATTACAAGAAACCCGGCGAAAAAATGTTTATTATCATACCCTGACATGTTTGACAGCATTGTCTGCCATTACGGCGAAATCGGCTTAAAGGGCAAAAACCGCTCTTTTTTTGAATTAAAACTAGCTGGAAATATTGCCGCCGCCCTTAAAAGGAAAAAAGTACCTTTCCGAGAAATTAAGCGCTTGGAAGGGAGGGTGGTTGTTTTTTTTGCCCGGCCGGCGGCTAAAGATATTTTGGAGCGAGCCATACCAGCCTTGAAAAAAGTGCCTGGCTTGGTTTATTTTGCGCCGGCTGTTTTTTCCTCTAATGAAATCAAAGAAATTACCCAGCGGGTTTTAAAGCTGGTCGAAAAAAAACCCGGCCAGATTAAATCATTCCGCATTACCGCTGTTCGGTCTGACAAAAATTATCCTCTTTCTTCGCCGGAACTAAATGAAACTATCGGCGCGGCTGTTGTCGATAAATTCGGATTAGCGGTTAAGCTGAAGGATTCGGATTTAAACATTGTTGTTGAAGTAATCAAAGATTCCGCTTTTATTTATGATGAAAAAATTAAAGGTTTAGGCGGTTTGCCGGTGGCGTCAAGCGGCCGGGCCCTGGTTTTGATATCAGGCGGAATTGATTCGCCAGTGGCGGCGTTTTTTGCCCTCAAGAGAGGGTTGGCGGTTGATTTTATCCATTTCCATTCCCATCCGTTTACAGACCAGAGTTCCATTGAAAGAGTTAAGATGCTAATAGATAGACTGATGGATTTTCAAAGTTGCTCCCGGTTGTTTCTGGTGCCGTTCATTGAAGTTCAGCAGGCGCTGGTTAAAATTGCGCCGGAACGGTTGAGAGTTGTCTTGTACCGTCGGGCAATGGTTAAGATTGCCAATGAAATAGCGAAACAAAGCCGTTGTCTGGCGCTGGTAACAGGGGAATCTTTGGGCCAGGTAGCTTCCCAAACTTTAGCTAATATCAATACCGTAAACCAAGCTTCAGATTTAGTAATTCTTCGGCCATTGGTGGGATTGGACAAACAGGAAATTATTGATTATGCTAGGGAAATTAATACTTATGACATTTCTAATCTGCCCTGTTCCGATACCTGCAACTTATTTGCTCCCCGTTATCCAGCCACGAAATCAGAGTTGTCAGAAGTCAAACCGGTGGAATTAAATTCAACAGTCAAAAAAGCAATTAAAAAAGCATTAAGCCAAACCGAGGTTATTAAATTCCAATATGACTAACCCTAAACCGGAAATTATAATCGCTATTCCAACCTATAACGAAGCCGACAACATTAAACGGGTGGCTCAGGCGGTTGATAAAGGACTGAAGCAGTATTTTCCGCGCCGTACTAGCTTAATTTTGAATGCGGACAACCATTCTCCTGACCAAACTAAAAAAGTTTTTTTAAATACAAAAACTCGCGTACCCAAGCTGTATTTGGCTTCCGGTTCGCCCCAGCACAGAGGCAAAGGCCTTAATATTAAAGCAGCCCTTAACTACGCTAAAAAAGTTGACGCATTAGCAATGGCGTTTATTGACGGCGACTTGAAAAGCATTCAGCCTGTTTGGGTTAAAAAATTAATAAGCCCGATTTTAAAAAGAAAGGTAGATTTTGTTTTGCCGGTTTATTTCCGCAACCGTTACGACGGCACCATTACCAATAATATTGTGTATCCGGCGCTTTACGGCGTTTTTGGCGCCGATATCAGCCAGCCTATCGGAGGGGAATTTGGAGTGTCCCGAAAAGCGGCGGCTTGTTTTCTGGCGCCCCGGTGGATTAGGGCTTTTAACCATTACGGAGTTGATATCTTTTTAACCACTGAGTCAATTATTAACGGCTTAAAAATGGAACAAGTGATTTTAGGCGCTAAGGACCACAAGCCGTCCTTGCCTAAACTGGATCAGATGTTCGAGGAAGTGGCTTTTGCCCTGTTTCGCCAAATCTTTAAACATGGCCTGGACTTGAAAGGCCGGGTTAAGAAAGTAAAAGTTTCGGAAAACCATCTGGATAAAAAACCGCCAATTCCGTCGCTTAAATTTGACAGCAATTACGCTTTAGACAAAGCCAGAACGGAGTACCAAAAAAATAAGCGGCTTGTTGCCTCAAAGTTCAAGCCGTTTGCCGATGAGCTGAAAACGATTTTTGAAAACGGGGATTTTTCTCGGTTTGACTACAGGCTGTGGGCCAAGATTTACGTTTTCTTGACTGTTCAGGCAGTAAAAGCCAACCAGTTAACGATTAGCGATATCAAGACTTTAAAGACTTTGTTTTTTGGCCGGGTGGTTGGTTTTTATTCCAATACAATCAGCAAGGATGACGAATTTGCCCGATTGACAATCCTTAAGCAGGCAAAATTATTTCGGAGATACCTTAAAGGTAAAAATTCCCAATTTTAAAATTTAGGTTTTTGGTTGTTAAGTCGGCGTTTTGTCCGGACGAGGAAAGCCGGAGTAGGGGTGGCAATATTGATTTTAGTTTCAGTTTTAATATAATTTTTTGGTAATTTTATGGATTCAGAACCCACAGATAAAAATGGCCAAAAGTTTGCACATTATTGGAGATTTTTACGATTGCCAAACTGCCGCCGGGCTGTTGGTTGATGCTGCGCTTTTAAAGAAAAAAATTATCCCCCTAATCAAAAAAGCGGGGTTTGGAGTTGTTGGCCAGATTTGGCGCCAGTTTCCTGGCGGCGGCGGAGTAACTGGCTTGGTTTTGGTTTCCGAATCCCACCTGGCAATCCACACTTGGCCGGAAAAGGCTTATCTCACCGTAGATGTCTTTTTTTGCAATTATAACCAAGATAATTCGGAAAAGGTTAAGATGGTTTTTGAAGGGCTGGCGGAAATGTTTCAGCCCGCCAAAATAAAAAGGCGCCATCTTCGGCGGGATTAAATTGTTTAGTAATCCAGGTTAAGAGTCAAGTTGTGGGCTTGGGGCAAGGAAACAATCATTACTTTTTCTCGATAAATGCCGAAATTTTTTGCCGCTGATTTAGTTGGCATCCAAATATCAACGAAGTCTTTTTTGCGGGGGTGCATGCGGTCTTTGACCACAAACACTTTATCGCCGAAAATAGCCGGAATTTTTATCAAAGTGTTAAAAGGCAGGATGTTAGTGGCAACAATTCCGTCTTTCACCCTTTCACCAGTGGCGGTGATAAAAGGAGTGCTGTCAGTTTCTTCTGGCGTGCTGGAATAAGCCGTAATCCAGGCTTCAAACATCATTGGTTGGGAGAGCTTTTTCTTTTCTTTAGCTTTGCGGGCAAGCGTAAGCTTAACGTGCTGGCTGTCAATTGGAATCGGCTGGGAAACAATTTGAGCGGCCATCTGAGACGAAGTTGATAAAACCACCGCCCACGCTACCGCGGTTAAGAGTATTGCTTGTTTTTTCATATAATTTCCATTACTTAAGCCCCTTAAACGGGGCTTATTTGTTATTATAGCACAAACTGTTATTATTATCAATAAATTTATGGAAATTATTTATGAAACAGACAGTTTTTTAGCTCTTAATAAGCCGGCTGGAATTTTAACCCATCGGCTGGCTAAACTTTCTGGCCGGGAGTTCACTGTTGCTGACTGGTTTGTTAAGCATTACCCGTTAGCAGCCAAAGTGGGAGACAATCCTGATTTGAGGCCCGGCATAGTCCATCGTTTGGACAAGGACACTTCCGGCGTTTTGGTTTTAGCTAAGACGCAGCCATTTTTCAATTATTTTAAATCATTGTTGGCGGAAGGGCTGGTTAAAAAAACATACTGGGCAATTGTTTACGGCCGAACCCCAAAAAGAGGAGTCATTGACCGGCCGATCGGCTTAATTTCCGGCGGAATCAGGAGAAGCGTGAAAGCAAGAAAGATGAAAATGGTTAAGCCAGCTTTGACTGAGTTTTATTTGATTCGCCACTTTAAAAAAAGCGGCGATGAGTTTTCCTTGCTTGAGGTTTACCCTAAAACCGGTCGCACTCACCAAATTCGGGTTCATTTGGCTTACTTTGGCTATCCGGTGGTAGGGGACAAGCTTTACGCGCCTAAAAAGAAATTAATAGTCGGCACAAGGCATCTTTTGCACGCTAGATCAGTTGAGTTCAATTCAAAAAACGGGTCTAGGCTGAAAATTGAAGCTGAACCGCCGGCAGACTTCACTGGTTTTCTAACGTGAATCTGCAGCGCTAAAATGAATTTAAACCAGCCTTAAGCTGCCGTTAAATAATTGCCAATTTTTTAAAAAAAACTTGACTTTGCTTCTGTTTTTATTATACTTTTAATTAATTGCTTAATAATTCAAATATTATGTTAACTGGCGACCAAATTAAAATATTTCAGAGCCGTTTAGCCGGCAGTTCAGAATTAATTGATTTCTTCAAAGCGCTTAGCGAAGAAAGCAGATTTTTAATCTTTTTATTGTTAATCCAGCGGAAGCAAGAAAAACGCGGAGATATCTGCGTTACTGACATTGCCAATATTTTAAACTTGTCCTTGTCATCGGCTTCTAAGCATTTGAAAGAACTGGAAAACGCTGGATTAGTGGAAAAAACAAGATGTGGCCAAATGATATGCTACCAACAAAGCGGTTCAAAGCCAGTTAAGCGGTTAGTCGGCTTAATTTTGAATTTTACCTCTTAGCAAGCCGATAAAATGGGCAAATATCTATTAACTGTTGCAGTTTTAGCCGGTTTGGCAGGAGGGATAATCCTTATCCGTTCTGCTAATTCTAGTTTGGACTTAGGTGAAGCGCAAAATCAGGAAAACGGCAAACTTTCGGCGGCAAGCAATTTAAGCGCCGCCAACAAAAAAATAGGCGGAACAAAAAGCAGTATTCCCTTAGACGAAATCATAAGCGGCGGCCCGCCCAAAGACGGCATTCCTCCGATTGATGAACCGAAATTTATTTCTCCTACAGAAGCTTCGGAGTGGCTTACTGCCGACGATTTGGGTATTGCTTTTAAACTTAACAGGATAAGCCGGTTTTACCCGTTTAAAATTTTAGTGTGGCATGAAATTGTAAATGACGAAATTAACGGCCAAAGAGTTTTAATCACTTACTGCCCGTTATGCTTTACAGGAATTGTATTTGACCCGTTGGTAAGGGGCGAAAGAGTTGAGTTTGGCACTTCCGGAAAATTATGGAACTCAAATCTGTTAATGTATGACCGAAAGACCGATTCCCTTTGGTCGCAGATTTTAGGCGAAGCGGTTGTGGGGGAAATGACCGGCGCTAAATTAAGCGTTTTGCCTTCCGATGTGGCAAAATTTGGCCCTTGGAGAAAAAACAATCCCCAAGGCGAAGTTTTGTCAAAAGACACCGGCGCGGTAAGAATTTACGGCTTTGACCCTTACGGAGATTATTACTCTTCAGAAGACTTGCTTTTTCCAGTGGCTAACAAGGACAGTCGGTTGGGCAACAAGGAGTTTATACTGGGCTTGGTTATTGCTGGCCGGGCCAAAGCTTATCCGGTGGCGGCCATAAAAAATTTGGGTGAGATTGAGGATAAGTTTGCCGGCAAATTAATTAGGATTAAGTATTTGCCAGATCAAGATTTAATTAGATTCTTTGAACAAAAAGACAGCGGTTTGGTCCCAATTAACCCTATCGGCTCTTACTGGTTCGCTTGGATTGCCGCCCATCCCAACTCTGATTTATATAGTGAAAAACTAAATATTAATTAAAGTCGTTTAAATTGTTAAAATTTAAGTAAAACCAAAATATGTTTGATTTATTAAATAACTACAGCGATTTAGGCTTATACGCTTTAAGGTTGGCAATTGGCATTGTTTTTATTTATCATGCTTGGCCAAAGCTTAAGAATTCAAAAATGATGGCCGCTGCTATGGGCATGGCCAACATGGCGGCAATGGTTTTCATTTTGGGTTTGGTGGAAATGTTAGCCGGTCTGGGTTTAATTTTCGGTTTTTTAGTTTTCTGGTCGGCGCTAGCCTTAAGTTTGGTTATGATTGGGGCAATTTTAATCAAAATAACAAAGTGGCACATTTCATTTTCCCCGATGGATAAAACTGGCTGGGAGTTTGATCTGGTTTTATTGGCCGCCAACGTTGCTATTTTATTAAATAATATTAATTTCTAATTTCCATGGTAAAAGAAAAGAAGAAAATATTAACAATAGCTGTTTTGGCTATTTTATTGATCGGGGCAGGCTTTTTGCTGCTGCAAAAAATTCCTATTCCTTCTTCTTTAAAAAAAGGCGGCGGGGCGGAATCCAATTTGATGCCCCAAGTTGATCTGGTTGATTACAGCGGCCGGTCGGTTAATACGGCCACATTTATCGGGGTGCCGCTTATTATAAACAGTTGGGCGTCTTGGTGTCCTTTTTGCCGCCAAGAATTGGAAGATTTTGCCAAAATTAAATCAAAGTTTGGCAATCAGATAAAGATTATAGCCGTTAACAGGTCAGAAAGCTTAAAGGTGGCTAAAAAATACTCTGACCCGTTGAATGTTTCGGAGGCATTAGTTTTACTTCTTGACCCGAATGATTTTTTCTACCGAGCAATTGGCGGCTTTACGATGCCTGAGACTATCTTTGTTGACAAGAAGGGGCGGATCGTGTTTCACAAGCGGGGACCCATGGCTGAGGATGAAATACTTGATAAAATAAACCAGCTAATCAACCAAGGAAATTAATATGGATTTTGCGCTGATTATTCCAGCTTTCATTGCCGGTTTGTTCACCTTTTTAGCGCCTTGCACCCTGCCTTTAGTGCCGGCGTATTTAAGTTTTATCAGCGGCATTTCTTTAGATGGGTTGGAAAAAGGGCTTATCACCAAAAAAAGCCGAGTTTTCTTTAACGGTTTGCTGTTTGTAGTCGGCTTTAGTTTGGTTTTTGTTATTTTAGGCAGTTTAGCCGGATTGGGCGGGAGAGCGTTAATTGGGTACCGCCAACCCCTTAGCTACATTGGCGGCGGGTTTGTTATCTTTTTTGGCCTTTTTATGACCGGCGTTTTTAAATTGCCAGTTTTGAAAAAGACTAGGCAGTTTCGGCCCTTTAAAGTTTTTCGGCAGGGCCGGGCAGTTAATTCTTTGATTTTAGGGTCAGCTTTTGGCTTAAGCTGGACGCCTTGCATCGGGCCGGTTTTAGGTTCGATTTTAACCTTAGCGGCGGTATCAAGCACAGTTTATCAAGGCGCGTTGTTGTTAGCAGTGTTTTCAGCTGGGTTGGCGGTCCCGTTTTTGGCGGTTGCTTTAAGTATGGAATGGTTCTTAAAGCACATGAAGCGCGTTACCAGATATTTAAAATGGACTTCAATAATTGGCGGCTTATTGCTGATTCTGTTAGGTATTTTGATTTTGACTGACAAAGTAGGCCTCTGGCTTTCTTATTCTTACCAGCTTTTGGATTTTATCAATTATGATAAATTATTGGATTTTTTGTAAAAAATAAAATGATGTTTTGCCCTAGTATTGACAACATCTAACGTTTTATGTATATAGAGGATATTATGAAAAGAGAATACCCAATCAAAACAAATAAATTAACCCCAAAACCTTACCAGTTTCACGAGGTAATTACGGGTGGCTTTACGCCGGCTATTTTTAACAAAACAGTTAATAAGCGCTTTAGGGCAGAGTATTTTTTCAACTTTTGCTTAACAAATCCCCATCTCAAATGATTTTTTAATTTACCAATATAAAAGTTTAAAAAATATCCTGCTCTGAAAAAAGCAGGATATTTTTATCCAGTTCTTTAAAAACAAATAATAAACCTTCAACCCAAAAAAGGAGGAAAAAATGAAAGATTGGGGCGAAAAAAACAGGGATACGTCTTTTACATTTTTCGCGAAAGGGCTGAAAATCCTTTGGGAATTAATCGGCGAAGGCAATGAGAGAAAAAACTTTGTTCTGGCGTTTGCTTGGCTGGTCGTGCTGACGGTCTTAAATTTGTCTTTCCCGTATTTGTTGAAGCTTGTTTTTGACGAGATTCCCAATGTCATTGCTTCTAAGCGCTTGAGCAATTACCTTTTAATAGTAATGACGGCGATGTTTGCCTTGAAAATCCTTTCTATTTATCTTGACCGGTTCGTCAAAGAAACTCGTTTGCTGAAGGGCTTAATTAGCTTAGAAAATTTTTGGCCGAGCATGGCCCAAGAAAAGCTTTTGGCGCTTTCCCTTGGTTATCACGAAAAGGAAAATACCGGCAAGAAAATTGCCAAAATTGAAAAAGGGTGCAATAAGCTGATTGAGATTCTGATGAATTTGTTTTGGAGCTTTTTCCCTCAACTTCTCTATTTGGCAATTAATATGGTGTTTATTTTGGTAATTGATTGGCGGTTGGGAATTATTTTTCTCTTGCCCATTGCGCCGGCAATTTGGCTTGATCTGAAATGTTTTGAAACTTTTGCTCCAATGTGGGACAAATGGGAAGAACACAAAGAAGTTTCCAGCGGATTGTTCTGCCAGTCTTTGATTAACGTTTCAACCGTTCAGGGTTTTGTCCAGGAAGAGAGGGAAAAATCAAGTTTCTCTTCCGTCCGGCAAAAAATGAGGGAGATTGATACCAAAGCCAGCTTGAAAATGCAGAAATATTTCTTTTGGATTGGTTTTTTGCTTTATACTTTTTTTGCTTTGACTATCATCGCCGGGATTTATTTGGTTTATATCGGTCAAAGCACCATTGGAACCGTGGTTTATATTGTGGCTACCGGCAACATTACTAATGAAAGCATCTGGCAGCTGACCCACTCTTATATTCAGATTATCAAGAACATCGTCTCTATTATGAGAATGAAGGATTTGGTTGATGAAGATATTGACATCAAGAACCTTCCCGGCGCGGTAATTCCTGAAACTTTTAAGGGCCATTTTAAATTTCAGAATGTGACTTTCACTTACCGCGGAAAAGATAAGCCTGTGCTGAAAAGCATTAATCTTGAGATTTTACCGAACCAGATGGTGGCGTTGGTTTCCCGGACCGGAGAGGGCAAAACGACAATAATCCGCTTGCTTTGCCGAATGTATGACGTTGACCAAGGCGCAATTACGCTTGACGGCAAAAATATCAAGGAATTCGACCTTTTTTGGTATCGCAAGCTTTTTGCGGTGGTTCAACAGGATGTCGACATTTTTGACGCCAGCATTTTGGATAACGTCCGGTACTCTTATCCGCAAGCGCCAATCAACCAGGCGTTAGAAGCGGTTAGGGCCGCTCATTTGGAAGTAGCAATTAACAATAAAGATCGCTTTCCGGACGGAGTTCACACCCAAGTGGGCGAGCGGGGCATCCGGTTATCGGGCGGTGAAAGGCAGCGGGTTGGCATTGCCCGGGCTTATCTGGCTTTGCTAAACGGGGTTAAAGTTTTGGTTTTGGATGAGGCGACATCTTCGCTTGACAGCGAAGCGGAGCGGGCGATCCAGGAAATGATTGACGAGTTAAGAAGAAAGATGCCGATTTCAATTGTAGCCATTGCCCACCGCCTTTCCACGATTCAAAAAGCCGATACAATTTATGTTATTAACGGCGGAGCAGTTGTAGAAAAAGGCAATCACCAACAGTTAGTATCCGGCAACGGCCTTTACTCAAGGCTGGTGATGCTCCAAAAAATAGGAAGGTTAAGAGAATAACGCTCAAAGAGCGGTTAAGCTGCAAGCTGCCGCTCTTTTTTGGTTCTTAAAATTATTCTAATTGTTTAGAAATTAGTAATTCTCTTTTTGTGCCCAGGGCGGGACTTTTTCTCCCCCGCAGTTTCTGGGGACATCCGCCGGCTGGCGGATTGCTCCTCCGAAACCGGCCGCCCTCGTTCCATCTCCCAACGGGAGCGCTCGGGTTGGTTTCAAGTCCCGCAAAAATTTCTATTTTCCTTTTAAGGGCGCGCAATTTTTTTCAATTAAAAA
>CAYVGF010000003.1:21833-27646 GCA_964451115.1 uncultured Candidatus Saccharibacteria bacterium | reverse complement strand
CCGGTTACATGTCTGACGGACTAATCGGCTACTGGCCGCTGGATGACGCTACCAGCACCGTTGCTTATGACGCTTCAGTTGCTGGCAACAACGGCACTTTAATCAACGGGCCAACTTGGCAGGCAGAAAGCAACTGCAAAACAGGGAAGTGCTTAAAGTTTAACTCAGTTAATAATTCTTATGTTTCAATTCCTATTAACCCCGACAATGGTTATACTGTGTCAGTATGGGTAAAACCTAACAGTACTGTTAATATGGATATTTATGGAGATGAATATGCTTTTAAAGGCAGTGGATTTCAAATATATAATAACTATTTTTACTCAATCGTATCTGACGGAAGCGCCCCTCACCGAACCTCTACCGGATTAACGCCTAGTGCTAATACTTGGTATCATATTACCCAAGTTTTTAATACTACTACTACTCAGACTTACATTAATGGTAATTTGCAACTAACTCAAAATTATCCTTTATTTAAAGGAATTATTACATTCAAACTAGGGCGCTCTTCTAATGGAGGGTATTTTAGTGGATATTTTGATGGTTATTTAGACGATTTTCGCATCTACAACCGCGCCTTAACATCTGATGAAATCAAGACCATCTATGAAAGCACCCGGTAAATTAAATCCGAAATTCGAAATCCGAAACTCAAAACAATGTCTAAATCCCAAATATTTAAATTCAAAATGACTAATTTCTAACCAATAACCAATGACCCAATGTCTAAGCAAATAAAGATTATTGAAAATAAAATAAAATCCTTTATTCATAATTCGTTATTTGTTATTCATGACAGAAGCGGGCAGTCGCTGATAGAAGTGTTAATCGCTTTGGCAATCGGCGCCATTTTAATCGGCACCGCTTCAATAGCGATGGTCGTTGTTTTAAATTCCAGCACCGTTAATCAAAACCAGCAGAATGCTTCCGCTCTGGCCAGAGAGATGCTGGAAAAAGTTAACGCTTTAACCAGCGCCGACTGGCACAACTTATCCGACCTGAGCCACGGCTCATCCACCGTTTATTATATCACCGCCTCCAGTTCGGAGCTCGCAATTATTGCCGGCAAAGAAGGGATGACGGAAAACGATATCTACCAAGGGCTAATTGGTTACTGGAAATTTGATGAGGCAAGCGGATCGGTTACTTACGACCACTCCGGCAATAATTATGACGGCACCCTCTACAACAGCCCGACCCGGGAAAGTTCCGGCAACTGCGTAGTTGGAAAATGCTTAAACCTTGACCCTCTGCAGACCCAGTATGTCGGATTGCCCAGCATCAGCATCAGCAACGACATTACCGTTGCGGCCTGGGTTTACTCGGTTAACAATAACCAAACCGGTTTTGTTATCGCTAAAAATCCGATAGATACCCAGTGGGAATTGTTTTACGACGCCAACACTTTAAAATGGCGGGGCGGATCCGGCGCTGCCGGCGGGGAAATTTCAGTTTCCGCGCCCAGCGTCAACAACTGGCATTTTCTTGTTGTAACCCAGTCCGGCACCGGCGCTTCTCTTTACATTGACGGGGTTTTGGCGGCCAGCAGCACTGTAACAGCAATCGGCAACGGCAGCGGCGATATCAATATCGGCCGGTCGGGCAGCGGTTACTACTTCAACGGCAAAATTGACGATGTTAGAATCTATAACCGTGTCCTTTCAGCCGATGAAGTTTACAGCCTTTACAATTCTGCCCGCTTTACCCGATACTTTTACGTTGAAAATGTCTGCCGCACTAACGATGCCAACTTTGACATCGCCGGCACTGCCCCTTGTTTGGCAGGCCAAGCGGAAGATCCCAACACTCAACTGGTAACCATTAACGTTGATTGGGGGCAGTCAGGCGGCTTAACAGTATCTGAATATCTGACCCGCTGGAAAAATAATTCTTTCCCTCAGTTTGACTGGTCTGGCGGCTCAGCCGGCGAGATAATCATTACCAAACCAAGCGAGTTTTATTCCTCGGCTGATAACATCGCAACTTCAACTGGCGCAATTCAAATAACGACTCCTTAATGCGGATTTTCGCTGATTAAATTACCGTTCCGCCGGCGCTGAAAAATTAGAGTTTAAAAAATAGAAATTTAATTAGGTTGTGCTAAAATATAAATATGCCTAAACCAGAACACAATATTCATCAAATTCTGGAACACGAACTGAAAGAAATAGCTAATGTTGCCCGGGTTATCCGAAAGGATATTGAAGGGCCGAATCTGGAAAAAACAGAACTGGTCAAAAAAGCCTTTGAATCGGTAGTTACCCAAAAGAACCATTCTGAAAAGGAACCGGAAGAAGAAAAAACTGACAGCCAGTTCCTGCCCGAGTATATGAAAAGCGGCTCCAACGCCGAAACAAACCTGGTAGTTGAGAAACTTTTAGATCGGGTGTTTCATGAAGGGGTAGTTAAGGTCGCGAAAGACGTCCGGAAATATCCGCCTTTTATTCAAGACGCTTTTCATGACGCCTTAACCCAAAAATTGATAAAAGCTTTAGAAGAACGGAACTTAATTTAAAAAAGATGACTGTTTTAAACCTTGTTTTAGTTTTAGTGTTAATTGTTGCGGGGGGAGTGTTTGCTTTCTTCTGGATTAAAAAAAGGCGGAAAAAATTTTTAGAGCAGCTTAAGGAAACGCTTTTTGTTTTAGAGTTTCCGTCAGTCAGCCGGCAGGAAAAAGAAAAAGTTGAACTGGCCAAAGAAATGGCGAAAATGGAACAATTTCTGAGCGACTTAACTTTTTTTAAAAAGCCGATCACTTTGGAGGCAGCCATTCCTCACGTTGGCGAAGAAATTAAATTCTACGCCGCCGTGCCCAGTTCGCTGGCTGTCCAATTCAAAAAGCATGTCCAGTCGGTTTGGAGCGAGGTAATTATAGAAGAAGCGGCGGAGTATAATATTTTCAACAACGTTGGCGCTACCGTCGGCGCTTTTGCCGCCCAGAAAAAAAGTTATGTCTACCCTCTCCGAACTTACCAGGAGGCAAACGTTAACACCTTTCAGGCCGTTTTAGGCGGCTTGGCCAAGCTTAGGGAAACAGGAGAGGGGGGCGCTATCCAATTAATTATCCAACCGGCCCGCCGGTCGCTAATTAAAAACATCAAAAAAACTTTAGAAAGGCTGAGAAAAGGAGAAAAGCTGGAAGAAGATTCTTTTACCAAAGGTTTGGGCAAGGAATTTCAAAAGGCGCTCATCGGTTCCGGCAAAGAAGAAAACGGCTCCAACCAACCGCCGGTAAAGCCTGTTGACGACGCTTTAATCAAAGAAATCCAGTCTAAAATCAGCAAACCGATTTTAGAAGTTAACCTGAGGATTTTTGCTTCCGCCGATACCCAATCAAGAGCCCAGCATCTTTTAGACGGCATCATTGCCGGTTTGAGCCAGTTTGGCACTGAAAATAATGAGCTTAAAATAACCGTCCCTAAAAAAATAAATGACTTGGCTTACAAGTTTTCATTTCGGCTGTTTGATGACAAAAACAAAATGATTTTAAACACTGAAGAGCTGGCCAGCTTGTTTCATTTCCCTAATCCGACCCTTGATGTTCCGGGAATCAAAACTTTGAAATACCGCCAGTTGCCGCCGCCGCCCGACCTGCCAAATTCAGGGCTTTTAATCGGCAAAAGCGTTTACCGCGGTCGGGAAGAAAATGTGTTTTTAACTGAAGACGACCGCCGCCGGCACTTATACGTAATAGGCCAAACCGGCACCGGTAAAACAAATTTAATCTTAAACATGGCTATCCAAGACGTTAAAGACGGCAAAGGGTTGGCCATTATTGATCCTCACGGCGATTTAGTGCAAGACGTTTTAAATTCCATTCCCCAAAAGCGGTACGAAGACGTAATTTATTTTGATCCCGGCTCGCTGCAGCGGCCGCTGGGGCTCAATATGCTGGAATACAACTTTGACCGGCCGGAAGAGAAAACTTTTATCGTTAACGAACTCTGGCTTATTTTTGACCGGCTCTATGACATGAAAACAACCGGCGGACCGATGTTTGAGCAGTATATGCGAAACGCCTTGCTGCTTTTAATGGAGGACGCGCCGAACGAACCAGCCACCTTAATGGAGGTTTTGCGGGTTTTCACCGATGAAGACTACCGGAACCGCAAATTAAGCCGCATCAATAATCCGATTGTGGTTGATTTTTGGCAAAAGCAAGCAGCCAAAGCAACCGGAGATGTCGGTTTGCAAAACATTGCGCCTTATGTCACCTCCAAATTTAATAACTTTACCGCTAATGATTACATGCGGCCGATTATCGGCCAAGTCAAATCGGCCTTCAGCTTCCGGGAAGCGATGGATGAAGGCAAGATTTTGCTTATCAACCTTTCCAAGGGAAAAATAGGGGACCTCAACGCCAACTTGCTCGGCATGATTATTGTCGGCCGGCTGCTAATGGCGGCGCTGAGCCGGGTTGACATTAAAGATCAAGCCCGCCGCCGCGATTTTTACCTTTACATTGACGAGTTCCAGAACTTTACCACCGATTCAATTTCTACGATTTTATCGGAAGCTAGAAAATACCGGCTAAATTTGACTATTGCCCATCAGTATATCGACCAGCTGGAAGAAAAAATAAAAGATTCTGTTTTCGGCAATGTCGGATCAAAAGTGGTAATGAGAGTTTCCGCGAAAGACGCCGAGTACTTAGTGAAAGAATTCGCGCCGTATGTAGATCCGGAAGATTTAATTAACATTGACAACTTTAACGCTTACGTCCGCCTGTTAATTAACGGAGGAGTGACGCCGCCTTTTAACATCCGGGCATTAAAAGCGCCGATCGGCGATCCGGAAGTAGGGGAAAAGTTGGCCCAGCTTTCCTTCTTAAAGTACGGCCGGCCGCGGGAAGAAGTGGAGCTTGAAATCAGAAACCGGCTAAGGTCTTAATAATTAGCAACCAAAAATATGAAAAAGAAAATAATTTACGGCAACTGGAAAATGGGGCCAAGCAAATTGGCGGAAGCGGTAAAAATCGCGGCGGCAATAGAGGAAATCTCAAAAAAGTCCCGCCATTTGGTTGGTTTTGCGCCGCCTTTTGTCTTCCTGCCGGCGCTGGCTAAAAAAACAAAATCGGCCCAATTGGGAGCGCAAGACGTTTTTTGGCTTGATGACAAAGCTTTGCCTTACACCGGTGAAATCTCTTTGAGCCAGCTGAACAATTTTGGGGTTGAGTTTGTGATTATTGGCCACTCCGAACGCCGGCTTTACTTAAAAGAAACGGACAAGATGGTAAACCAAAAGCTTAACCTGGTAACTCAAAAAAAGATTGGGGTTTTGTGCGTCGGCGAACCGAAACAAGTGAGAAAAAAAGGAATTGCCCGGGCTAAACAGTTTGTCAGCCGCCAGCTTAACCAAGACTTAAAACGCATAAAGCGAAACCAGCTGAAAAACTTAGTTGTCGCTTACGAACCGATCTGGGCTATTAGCACCAATAAAAACGCCAAACCTGATAATCCTAAACAGGCGGCGGCAATGGTAGGGTACATTAAAGACTGGTTTAGCCGGCGGTTCGGCTCTCAATTGAAAGTAATCTACGGCGGCTCTACCAGCGCTAAAAACATCTTCGGTTTTATTTCCCAACCGGAGATAGATGGCGTTTTGGTAGGCGGCGCCAGCTTGCGGCCGAAAGAATTTAAAATGATGGTCCACATCGCCAACGAGATAATATAGTCCCATACTCGAAAAAACTTACTCCCGGCAACAAGGAATGAAACCCCGTGAACGCCAAAAAGCCCTCCATCCGGAGAAAGATATTCCGCCCCGGCCGGAGCTTCCAAGCTTCTAATGTTTATAAATAAAAACGCCTA
>CAYVGF010000003.1:2108-21733 GCA_964451115.1 uncultured Candidatus Saccharibacteria bacterium | reverse complement strand
ATTCCGCCCCGGCCGGAGCTTCCAAGCTTCTAATGTTTATAAATAAAAACGCCTAAAGAGGCGTTTATTTAAAAGTAAAAATAAGTTGAAGCGCTATTCCTTGGATAAATATCTGCCGATCGGCGTAATCCAAAACCAGTCCCCGGCTGTTCCTTACGCCGTTAGAAACGCCCCAAGGATTTTCAAAATCGTCGCCGACTCTCATTTTCAAATACTTTGCCTGCCAACCGATTCCCAGCTTAACTAGCCGGCTTAAATTTAAAACCGCGCCAATTCTCAAATTGGTCATCGGTACAAAAACAAATTCAGTGTTGCTGATATTGGTTGTTCCTATCAGATTGGTGGTTATTAGCTGCTGGGAGTAGGAATAAAACACAGCGATGTTGTCCCAATCCAAAAACCGCCCCCGGTCCCTCCTTTTGCCAAATAAAAACGAGGTTCTTATTTCGGCTTCCAAACTGACTTTTTTCAAATCTAAACCAGCAGCTAGATCTGCCGCCGGCCCTAGAAGCAGCGCTTTTGAATAATTATCGCTGACAATTAAGATGTTGTTTTCAAAAATCTTGGTTTTATTAACCACCGCCGCCTTTACCGCCAGTTGCCTGGTTAGACCGTACCGAAAATAAGCTGTTTCTGCCCCCAAAGACAAGGAAATATTTTCCCGCTCTATTAACATCCAGCCAAGCCAGCTGTTAAACAGGCTGAACTTGCCCGAACCGGCAAATATCATGGGGCTTAATCCGCCTGCTTCATAATCATTCTTAAGCGGAATGATGTTGGCGTTCCAGATATTAATCCAGTTAAGGTAAGTGGTTTCTGGAGAAGCGGGAGGAGTGCTAATCTGGCGGCCAACACTTCCTCTAACTTCCATAAAACCCAGTTCCCCGTTAAAACGGCCTTTTTGGGCTTGAAAAGCGAATCCTGGCTTAAAATCTTGGAAACCGACATTGCCGCCGGAAAGAGTAAGGCCAATCGGCTGCGCTTTAAAAAAATAGCGAGTATCGCCGCCGGCAGTAACGGTGGTTCGGTAATCAAAAACATGGCCGATGCTGCCCAGTTCATATTTCGGCAAAAAAAACAAAAATTTTACCTTCAGTTCCCGGCCGGAAGAGGCAAAAACATTAACCAGCCCGGAAATTAACAATACGGCTAAAAACACTGGCAGAAAAAACTTCTTTGCGTTCACGCTTCCTCCTTTTTTAAGGGCTGGTTTGATTATTATTGCAATCATTTACCCTGTCAAACCGCTAGCCGCCTTCGGCCGCGGCTAGCGGCCGTTGCTGTCAAGTGCGGATAATTTTTGCTAAAATAAAAGCATGAATCCGAGATTAAAACGAAAAATGCTGTTCTGGGGGATTGTAATTTTCAGCTTGTTTGTCTTGTTTATTTTCGTAAAAATCCTCCTTTTAAAACCGGCGCCAACTTGCGAAGATAAAATCCAAAACCAAGGCGAAACGGAGGTTGACTGCGGCGGCCCTTGCGAACCTTGCCAAAAGATAGAAATCAAACCCGTTGCCGTGGAAAAGGTTTCAGTTTTTAACACTAAAGACAAAAATCTGTCAATTTTAGCCGAGGTTTCAAACCTAAATCCGGATCGGGGAGCCAAAATAACTTATACCCTGGAACTGTTAAATGGCGGCAAGGTTTTTAAAACAATTAAAGGCAGTGAGTTTGTTTATCCTTTGGAGAACCGGTTCATCAACCAAATTGTTCCCCGCGCCAGCAATCCGGCCAACAAAGTGGTAATGACAATTGATTCCACCGAATGGGAAACTGGCCAAACTAAACTTTCCTTAAAGCCTGTCCTGAACTACAAAATTGCCACTTCTTCCATTTCCCAAAAGTTTATTACCATTTCGGGGAAAATTGAAAACGCCAGCATTATCAGCAATTTTGACGTAAAAATTATCGCCGTGCTGAAAAATAAGCGGGGTTTCAACATTTTTGCCGCTAATACTTTAATCAGCGACCTTGACAGCCTGGAGACCCGGCCGTTTAGAATCAGCATTCCCGCTTCTAAAGACTTGGTTGATTCCGTTGACCTTTCAAAAACTGTTATTTATCCTATCCCGTATAATGGATAGACGAATATTTTTTAACTTGGATTGGCTGCTGCTGGGCTTGGTCCTAATCTTGGAAATAATAAGCTTAACCACTCTCTACAGCCTTGACCAATTTTTCTTCAAGCGCCAACTTATTTGGGCGATTGGATCTTTAATTGTCATTTTAGCCGCAATTCAAATTGACTGGGGCAAGCTGGTTGCCCAAAAAACTTTTAGGACCGCCCTGTATCTGGCTAGTTTGGCCCTTTTGATAGTGCCCTTTGTCCAAGGTAAAGTTATCCGCTCTACTTACAGCTGGCTGGTTGTCGGCGGTTTTCAGTTTGAGGTTTCTGAACTGGTTAAACTGGCAATTATTATTGTTTTAGCCTCTTTTTTTTCCAAAAAACACCTTGCAGTCTGGCAAAGAAAAACTTTAATCCAATCCCTAATCCTAGTCTTGGTTCCCGTATTAATTATCATGAAGCAGCCTGATTTCGGATCAGCTTTGGTAATCGGCGCGATCTGGGTAAGTTTTATCCTGATGAGCGATTTGAACAAAAAGAAGCTGTTTACGGGCCTGCTGTTAGTCGCGGGGGGGCTGATAATTGCCTGGCTGTTTGTTCTGGCTCCTTACCAGAAAGCGAGAATCCAAGCCTTATTTTCACCAAATATTGATCCGCTGGGCATTAACTATAATGTCGCCCAATCAAAAATCGCCATTGGTTCAGCTGGCTGGCTGGGCAAAGGCTTTGGCAACGGCACCCAAGCCCACCTTGGTTTTTTGCCGGAAGCCAGAACTGATTTTCTGTTTGCCTCTTTTGTGGAAGAATGGGGAGTAATCGGCGGCTTAATTTTAATCTTGACATACCTGGCATTAATTATTAAACTGGGGCTAATCAGTTTGCGGCTAAAAAGAAATGATTTGAAGTTTGTGGTTTTGGGCACGGCTTCTGTTCTTTTAATCCAGTTTTTAATTAACGTTGGAACTAATCTGGGACTGGTGCCGGTTATCGGTATTGGTTTGCCTTTTGTCAGCTACGGCGGCTCTAATTTATTGACTTTTTCAATTTTGATAGGTATAATAGAAAAAATTAGATTAGAATCCTAATTAAATAATTTGAATTTGCAAATTCAACCAAGCGAAAAAACCAAAAATAAGAATTTGGCGGAGGGTGTTTTGAGCCTAAAATTTTCATTGTTTTTAGGCATTTTTATTGTTTTAATCTTTTTTGTTTCCTATTTTGTCTACGCTCTCCAGCCTACGTTTTACAGCAACCAAGAAATTAAGCTGCAAATTACCAAGGGCGAAAGCTTTAGGGAAATTGGCGGCAAGCTGTCCCGCAGCAATCTGATTAGGTCAATTACCGTTTTTAAGATGTATGCTTTTCTAACCGGCCGCGCCCAAAATTTTAAACCCGGAATTTATAACCTTAATTATTCCATGAATGTCCCCAGTTTAGTTAAAACCCTAACTTTGGGCAGCCAAAATGACGTTGCCGTTACAATTCCGGAAGGGTCTTCCGTTAAAGATATTGAATTTCTTCTCGGCAAAGCCGGTTTTAATATTGATAAAAAAATTGAAAACTTCCCCTTGAACTCGCTGATAGCCGATTATCCCTTTTTAAACCAAACTTTGTCGTTGGAGGGCTTTTTGTTTCCCGATACTTACAAATTCAATTTAGAGTCCCGGCCGGAAGATATAATCCGCAAAATGCTTGATAATTTCAATAAAAAAGCGTGGCCGGTTTTGAGCCAAGAAAACGACTGGTACGACACGCTTATCCTAGCTTCCTTACTGGAAAAAGAAGTGGTTGATTTTAAGGACCGGCAAATCGTAGCCGGCATTATCTTAAAAAGAATTAAATCAGGGATGCCAATTCAGGTTGACGCTACTATCAGTTATATTAAGTGCCAGGGCCAGCTTATTGGCTGCAAAAACCTTTTAGTTACCAAAAAAGATTTAAAAATCACTTCGCCTTACAACACTTATATCCGAACCGGCTGGCCGCCAACTCCCATTAATAACCCTGGGCTGGAGGCGATTAAAGCTGCCCTCGCCCCAGAGCGGTCAAGTTATTGGTATTACTTAAGCTCCCGAAAAGTTAAAAAAACCATCTTTTCCAAAAACTTAGAAGAACATAATTTAAATAGGGCGAAACATTTATGATTAAAGTTTAAATTTAAATAAAAATATGAAAACTAAAAAAAGTAATCCAACAAAATTATTTACCACTCAAAGCCTCCTGCCTTTTAAAAGGAATAATTTTCTGGAAATTCAGTATGATTCTTACCAGTGGTTTTTAAAAAAAGGATTAAGAGAATTGCTGGATGAAATATCGCCCATTGAAGATTACACCGGTGAAGAATTCGCCCTTTACTTCTTGGATTATCGGTTTGACGAGCCAAAATATACCGAAAACCAAACCCGGCTCAAAGATATAACCTACGAAGCGCCGCTTATAGTTACTATCAAACTGGTGGATAAGAAGACAAAAAAGGAAAGGACGCAAGAAGTTTATCTGGGCGATTTTCCCATAATGACCGAAAGGGGCACCTTTATTATTAACGGCGTTGAACGGGTGGTCATTTCCCAATTAGTAAGATCCGCCGGCGCGTTTTTCACCGCCCAGATGTTCAAAGGAATAAAACTTTTTGGCGCTAAAATTATCCCTAACCGGGGCTCCTGGCTGGAATTTGAAACTGAAGGCAGCGGATTCATCGGCGTCAAAATTGACCGCAAGCGGAAAGCGCCGGTAACCCAACTTTTAAGAATTTTTGGCTTGGAAACTAACGATGAAATTTTAAAAGCCTTTGAAGACGTTGATAAGGGGCCGGTTAAATACATTGAAGCGACGCTTAAAAAAGATTCCGCTGAGACCGTGGAAGAGTCTTATCTGGAAATTTACAGCCGATTGAGGCCGGGAGATGTCTCCAGCCTAACCAGCGCCCGGTCTATTATTGACGGCATTTTCCGGCGGGAAGATAGGTATGATCTGGGCAAAGTTGGCCGGTATAAATTTAACCAGCGGTTAAATCTGCCTTTAGATCAGAAAACCATTTCCACTCAAGGGTTGCTGACTAAAGAAGATTTAATTTTGGTGATTAAAGAAATTATCCGCCTAAACAATTTGCCGGAGGCGGAACCGGATGATATTGATCATCTGGGCAACCGCCGAGTCAGAGCGGTCGGAGAGCTAATTCAGGCCCGCTTAAGGATCGGGTTTGCCCGTTTGCGGAGATCAGTTCAGGACGCAATGTCGGTGGTAGAAAAGGACAATATGCAAATTCCCCAGTTAGTCAACTACAAAATTCTGACCTCTGTCGTCCGCAGTTTCTTTTCTACATCCCAGCTTTCCCAGTTTATGGACCAAGATAATCCGCTCTCAGAATTGGAGCACAAGCGCCGGCTTTCGGCTTTAGGCCCGGGCGGATTGACCAGGGAAAGAGCCGGCTTTGAAGTCCGGGACGTGCACGCTTCTTATTACGGCCGAATCTGCCCGATTCAAACGCCGGAAGGCGGCAATATCGGCTTGGTTAATTATCTGGCCAATTACGCCCGCATCAATGAGTTTGGCTTCTTAGAAACTCCTTACTTTAAGGTTGAGAAAGGAAAAGTGACCAAAGAAATTGTTTGGCTGGACGCTTTAGAGGAAGAAAAATACAACATCGCCCAGGCCGATATCCCTATTGATGCAGACAGAAAAATCGCAGCCAAAAAAGTTCAGGCAAGAATTAAAGGCGAGCCGGGAGAATGCAATACTAAAGACATAGACTTTGTTGACGTTTCGCCAAACCAACAGTTCAGTATCTCAACTTCCTTGATTCCGTTTTTGGAACATAATGACACTTCCCGCGCTTTGATGGGATCAAACATGCAAAAACAGGCCGTCCCCTCCGTCAAGCCGGAAGCGCCGGTGGTAGGCACCGGCCAGGAGGCGGAAGCCGTTAAAGATTCTAAATCAACCCTTTTCGCCGAAGAAGAAGGCATAGTTACGGAAGTTGATTCCAGCCGCATTACCGTCAAAACCGCTAAAGGCAAAAAGAATTACGAGTTAATAAAATTCCGAAGAAGCAATAGTTCCACCTGCGTTTCCCAGCGGCCGCTAGTGAGCGTCGGCCAAAAAGTGAGGGCTGGCGATTTGCTGGCGGACGGTCCGGCTACCGACAACGGCGAACTGGCTCTCGGCCAAAATTTGGTTGTCGCCTTTATGCCCTGGCGGGGCGCAAACTTTGAAGACGCCATTATCCTATCAGAAAAAGTGGCGCGCGACGACCGGTTCACTTCAATTCATATTGAGACTCACACCTGCATTGTCCGGGAAACAAAGTTAGGCCCGGAAATAACAACTTTGGACATCCCTAATGTTTCCGAAGAAAAACTCCGCAACTTGGACGAAGAAGGAATTGTCAGAATCGGAGCGGAAGTCAGGTCCGGCGATATTTTAGTCGGTAAAATCTCCCCTAAAGGCGAATCAGAGCTTACACCGGAAGAAAAATTGCTCCGGGCAATCTTTGGCGAAAAATCGCGCGACATCAAAGACACTTCTTTAACCTTGCCTCACGGTAAAGACGGCCGGGTAATCGGCATTAAGATAATTTCCAGGGACCAAGGCGAAAAACTGGAGCCAGGCATTATCAAAAAAATCCAAATTGAAGTCGCCCAGCTAAGAAAAATTAGGGCAGGGGATAAACTGGCCGGCCGCCACGGCAACAAGGGGGTTATCTCCCAAATCAGGCCAATTGAAGATATGCCGTTTTTGGAAGATGGTACGCCGGTAGACATTGTCCTTAGCACCTTGGGGGTAATCTCAAGGATGAACCTTGGCCAAATTTTAGAAACCCACTTGGGCATTGCCGCCAAAAAATTAGGTTACCGGGCGGTGGTGCCAAACTTTATCGGATCCAATATGGATGTAATCCAAAAAGAGCTGGAAAAAGCCGGCTGGCCCAAAAACGGAAAGGTTAAACTTTATGACGGCTTAACCGGCAAACCTTTTGATAATCCGGTTTTAGTCGGCGTAATTTATATGATGAAACTTAACCATTTGGTGGAAGATAAAATTCACATGCGGTCAACGGGGCCTTACTCTCTTATTACTCAGCAACCGTTGGGCGGCAAGGCCAATATGGGCGGCCAGCGGTTTGGAGAAATGGAAGTTTGGGCGCTGGAAGGGTACGGTTCGGCCCACACCCTTCAGGAAATGTTGACCATTAAATCTGACGATGTTTTCGGCCGTTCCGCCGCTTTTGAAGCAATAATTAAAAATCTGCCGATTAAAAAACCGGCGTTGCCGGCATCATTCAACGTTTTGGTCAATGAGCTAAAATCATTAGGCCTGGACGTTAAATACGGTCGAGATCCAAATAAAGATGAGGAATTTATAGAAGAATAAAAAACATGTCAAAACTAAACCCAAAAGACATAAAATACATTGCCATCAAACTTGCTTCGCCGGAAGACATTTTGTCATGGTCCCACGGCGAAGTAACCAAGCCCGAAACTATCAATTACCGGACCCAGAGGCCGGAAAAAGACGGCTTGTTTTCCGAAAGGATCTTTGGCCCGACCAAAGATTATGAATGCTACTGCGGCAAGTATAAAAAAATCCGGTACAAGGGAATCGTCTGCGAACGCTGCGGCGTTGAGGTAACGCACTCCAGCGTCAGAAGGGAAAGAATGGGCCATATTAAGCTGGCGGCGCCGGTAACCCACCTTTGGTTCCTAAAAACAATCCCCTCCCGAATCGGATTAATGCTTAACACTTCTGTCAGCAAACTGGAGCAAGTAGTTTATTACGCCGCTTACATGATAACCGAAGTAAATGAAGAGAATCGCAAAAAAGCGATGAAAATGATTAATGAAGAGTACAAAACTCTCAAATCGGAAAAAACCACTGACTTAAAAAATCTAGACAGCATCAAAAAGAAAAGCGAAGAACTGCTCAAAACCCTTAAAAAGGGGATGGTGATTTCTGAAGATGATTACCACCTCCTTTCCCGAAAGTACGGCGATGTTTTTGAAGCCCAACGGGGAGCAGAAGCAATCCAAAAGCTGCTTTCAGAAATTGATTTGAAACAATTAGCCAGCCAACTAGAAGCGGAATTAAAAGAGACTAGAGAGATAGGCAAGCAGAGAAAAATCCTCAAAAGGCTTGACTTGGTCAGGTCCCTGATAAAAGCCAACCTCCGGCCAGAGTGGATGGTACTGACAGTTCTGCCGGTCTTGCCGCCGGAACTAAGGCCGATGGTGCCGCTGGAAGGCGGCCGGTACGCCACCGCTGACTTAAACGACTTGTACCGGCGGGTAATCAACCGCAACAACCGCTTGAAAAAACTTATTGACCTGAAAGCGCCGGATGTTATTTTGACCAACGAAAAAAGAATGCTTCAGGAAGCGGTAGACGCTTTAATTGACAACACTAAAAGCCATACTGTCCAAACCGGCGCTTCCCGCAAGCGGCCCTTAAAGTCGTTGGCTGACCTGCTAAAAGGCAAACAGGGGCGGTTTCGCCAAAACTTGCTGGGCAAAAGAGTGGATTACTCCGGCCGGTCGGTAATTGTAGTCGGCCCCGAACTGAAATTAAACCAGTGCGGCCTGCCTAAAGTGATGGCTTTGGAAATCTTCAAGCCGTTTGTCATCAACCGCCTTATTGAAAAGGGGTTGGTTTACAACATTAAGCAAGCCAATCGGTTCATTGAAAACGGCAGCGCGGAAGTCTGGGAATCCTTAGAAGAGGTTATTGCCAATAAAATGGTTTTGCTAAACCGGGCGCCAACCTTACACCGGCTGGGCATCCAAGCTTTCCAGCCAACTTTGATTGAAGATCTGGCCATAAAAATCCACCCAATGGTCTGCACCGCCTTTAACGCCGACTTTGACGGCGACCAAATGGCTGTCCATTTGCCATTAACCGACGAAGCCCAGTACGAGGCAAAAGCTTTAATGAACGCCCAGTACAACTTATTAAAGCCGGCAAACGGCGGACCGATCGTTACCCCGACCCAAGATATCGTTTTGGGCTGCTATTACCTTACCAAAATGGAGGAAACTGAAGAAAACAAAGTTCCTGTTTTTGCCAATTTCTACGAAGCAACCATCGCTTTTGAGCTGGAAAGCATCAAACTCCACACTAAAATCAAAATCCCGGTTAATGGCGAATTGGTGGAAACAACTTACGGCCGGCTGCTGTTTAACAAAATTTTGCCGCCAGACTTCGGTTTTGTTAACGAACACTTAGACAAATCCAAGCTGGTAAAAGTGGTTAGTGAGATAATTGAAACCGTCGGTCTGGAAGAGTCTCATGTTTATTTGGAC
This sequence comes from uncultured Candidatus Saccharibacteria bacterium, assembly GCA_964451115.1. Classification (GTDB taxonomy): domain Bacteria; phylum Patescibacteriota; class Minisyncoccia; order UBA6257; family GWB1-50-10; genus CAYVGF01. The sequence continues at coordinate 12,376 of CAYVGF010000003.1, read as the reverse complement.
AGAATTAAAAATCTAGGATTTGAGTACGCCACCCGCTCTGCCACTTCTTTCGGCATTTTTGACATCCAAACGCCGCCGGAAAAAGAAGCTTTGGTCAAACAGGCCCAAAAGCAAGTTGAAGAAATCCACCAGCTGTTTGAAGATGGGCTCTTAACCGATGAAGAAAGGAAAGAAAAAGTAATTGAAGTGTGGGTGGAAACCAAAATTGAGGTAGACAAGCTTGCTTCTAAAGAGTTGGAAAAAAACAACCCGATATACCTGATTATTGATTCCAAGTCCCGGGGCAGTTGGGCCCAGCTGAACCAGATGATCGGCATGAAAGGGTTGGTCAGCAACACTAAAAACGAAAAAATCGAGCTGCCTATTAAAGCTTCTTACAGCGAAGGGTTGGATGTTTTGGAGTATTTCATTTCCACTCACGGCGCCCGAAAAGGGTTGACTGACACTGCGTTAAAAACCGCTTCGGCTGGCTACTTAACCAGGAGAATGGTTGATGTTGCCCAAGATGTGGTAATTAATGAAGAAGACTGCAAAACAAAAGAAGGGATTGATATTATCAAAGGAGAAGGAGAAATTTTCGGTTACTCCTTTGCCGACCGTTTGTACTCCCGAACTTCCGCTGAAGATATTACAATCAACAAAAAGCTAATCGTTAAGCACGGCGAAATAATAACCAAAGAAGCCGCCAAAGAGATTGCCAATGCCAACATTGAAAAGGTCAAAGTGCGATCGCCGATCACCTGCAAAAGCCTATACGGCATCTGCGCTAAATGCTTCGGCCTGGATCTTACTAAAAACCGGCTGATTGAGGTAGGTGAAGCAGTCGGCATTGTTGCTGCCCAGTCAATCGGCGAACCGGGAACCCAGCTGACCCTGAGAACTTTCCATATCGGCGGCATTGCGGGCGTAGACATTACGCACGGCTTGCCGCGAGTTGAAGAAATCTTGGAAGCCCGAATTCCCAAAGGCAAAGGCATTATCAGCAAAACTGACGGCAAGGTGGAATCAATTGAATCAAAAGGAGTCAACAAAATAATTGCCGTATCAACAGTTGACGCCAAAGGCAAGAAAAAAATTATTGAATATCCCACTTCCAAAAAATCAAGCATTTTAGTCAAAAAAGGCGATAAAATTAAAAAGGGCGATATTTTGGTGGAAGGCTCTCTCGATCTAAAGGAAGTTCTGGCCTATAGAGGCGTTGACGAACTGAGAAGGTATATTATTAACGAAATTCAGAAAGTTTACGTCCCGGAAGGCGCTTCTATTAATGACAAGCATATTGAAATTATTGTTCGGCAGATGCTGTCTAAGGTAGTTGTTAAAAACCCCGGTGACACCGGACTGATGCCGGGCGCGGTCATTGACAAATCAAAACTCAAAGAGGTTAACAAGACAACCAAAGAAAAAGGCGGCAAGCCGGCAACTGCAACTCAGAAAATTATGGGCATCACCCGCGTGGCGTTAAGCACCGAAAGCTTCCTCTCAGCCGCTTCTTTCCAAGAAACCAGCCGGGTGCTGGTTGGGGCGGCAGTCAAAAATAAGGTGGATCACCTCAGAGGCTTGAAAGAAAATGTTATTATCGGTAAACTAATCCCTGCCGGCACTGGCTTAAAAGGAGTGCCAAAAGAATTTCTGACCCGGCCGGAACCGGAGGAAGGCTCCTTAGAGCCAACAGCAGAACCGACCGAAACTGAAACTGAAACGGAAGCGCCACAAAAGGAAAAAACCATTGAAGAAAAAGAATAAATCTGATAAAGTGATGACTATGGACCAAGAAACAACAACAAAAAAATATGACCTTACAGTTCTTCTAGAGTCAGAAGAACAAGCCGAAAAACTGCTGGCGCTCTTGAAAGGCATTGAAGCGGAAAACATTGAACTGAAGGGAATTACAAAAGTCAAATTGGCTTACCCAGTAAATAAATTAGAATCAGCGTTTATGGCGATTGCGCTGTTTGAAGCCAAACCTGACAAAATTCAGGTACTCAATAAAAAATTCCGAATGGAGCCTGGTTTTTTAAGGGCGATGATTATTCACGCTCGGCCTGAACCTCAGTCAAGGCCGGCTGATGCCGCCAGGCCGAAACCGCAGCCGGCAGAAAAACCGGGAAAGACAGATGCCCTTCCGCCGGAAGAGTTTCTATCTAACGAAAAGCTTGAAGAAACTATTGAAAAAATACTACAATAATTTATAAGCAACATTAATTAAAATAAATGAACTTAAATAAAGTAATCATAATTGGCCGGTTAACCGCCGACCCGGTTTTAAGAAGTACCGCTAACGGCCAAGCGGTAAGCAGTTTTTCGGTAGCCACTAACCGTTACTGGACCAGCAAAAACGGGGAAAAAGGAGAAGAAACTGAGTTTCATAACGTAGTAGTCTGGGGCCGGCAAGCGGAAGTCGTAACCCAGTTTGTCCACAAGGGCGACATGATAATGGTTGAGGGAAGGCTCAAAACTAGAACCTGGCAGGGAAAAGACGGCCAAAACAGGCGCACAACAGAAATCATCGCTGAAAGGGTCCAGTTTGGCCCGAAAAGAAATCCTGCGGGCGTTAGCGGACAAACGGCTGCTGTTGCGCCAGATCCGCAGCCCCAACCAACCGCCGCCGTTGAAGAGATTCCGGAAATAGACATTGAAGCCAGCGGCGATATAGACATTAACGACATTCCATTCTAACTAACATGAAGGTCAAAAAACAAAAACAGTGCATATTTTGCTCTAAAAATATCCGGGAAATTGATTTTAGGAATATTGACATTCTCCGCCGTTACATTTCCTCGCAATCAAAAATTATAGACCCAAAACACACCGGCGTTTGCGCAAAACACCAAAGGCGGCTTGCTAGAAGCATAAAAAGAGCCAGGATTATGGCTTTACTTCCCTTTAAGTAATAAAAAGCGGAACAGCTATGGACGGAGCGATCTCTTTATTTTTCAACCAGTTAAATGGCAGTTTTTTTGTCTTGGATTGGCTGGGAATATTTTTAGCCAAGTTTTTGCCGTATTTCATTGTTCTGGCTTTTTTGTATTACATTTGGCAAGAAAAAGAATTTAGCAAAAGGTTTTTTAAGCTTATCTTTGTAACTTTCAGCTTGGTTTTAACGAGGGGAATTTTTACGCCTTTGATAAGGTTTTTTTACCCCAAAGAAAGGCCTTTTGAAGTCTTCGGTTTTCAGCCTTTAATTGCCCATAGCCCTGGCTCATCTTTTCCGTCCGGCCATGCCGCCTTTTTCTTTGCTCTTGCTTTTGCCGCCTTTCTGCTGTACCGCTTCTTGTCTAAAAACCGACGTGATTTGCGGTGGGCTTGGTGGTTTTTGGTTTTAGCGGCCTTAAACTCACTCGGCCGAATTTATGTGGGCATCCACTGGTTTTCCGATATTTTAGGCGGAGTCTTAACGGCAGTTTTAAGCGCCGCCGTTTCTTACCTGGTATTTTATTCAATTATTGAAAAATTCAACCAAAAACAGCAGCTGACAGGCAAGTTTGCTCCGGATTCAACTTTGAAAAAGCTTGACAATTAGCCTGAATTCGTTAATCATATAAGCTGTGATCATCGCGATTGCTAATAATTTTTTTCAAAAAATAAAGCAACAGGTCGAAAAATTTTGTTAAAAACAAATTAAAAAATAACAAGGTCAAAAAAACAAAAAATCAATAAATTATTATGGCTAAAGAAAAATTTGAAAGGACTAAACCTCACGTTAACGTCGGAACTATCGGCCACGTTGACCACGGTAAAACAACTTTAACTGCTGCAATTACCCACGCCTTAAAGTTGAAAGGTTTGGTTAATAAGGAAGAAAAAGTAGATGAAATCGATAAAGCGCCGGAAGAGAAACAAAGGGGGATTACTATTGCGCTGCACCACTCCGAATATGAAAGTGAAAAGCGCCATTACGCTCACGTTGACGCGCCGGGCCACATTGACTACATCAAAAACATGATTACCGGCGCCGCCCAGATGGACGGAGCGGTCTTAGTAGTTTCGGCTCCCGACGGGCCCATGCCTCAGACAAGAGAACACATCTTGCTGGCCCGCCAGGTGGGAGTGCCGGCAATTGTCGTCTTCTTAAACAAAGTGGACATGGTTGACGACAATGAACTGATTGACTTGGTGGAATCAGAAATCAGGGAGCTGCTTAAGAAGTACGAGTTCCCCGGTGACGAAATCCCGATTATCAGGGGTTCGGCCTTAAAAGCTTTGGAAGCAACTTCGGTTGACGATCCAGCCTTAAAGCCAATCTTTGAACTGGTGGAAGCCTTGGATAATTACATTCCAGAGCCAACCCGAGACATCGACAAGCCCTTCCTGATGCCGGTGGAAGACGTTTTCTCCATCAGCGGCCGCGGCACTGTTGCTACCGGCCGAATTGAAAGGGGCAAAATCAAGCCGGGCGAAGAGGTGGAAATTGTCGGTTTGCGGCCAACTCAAAAGACAACCGTTACCGGCGTAGAAATGTTCCAAAAAACCTTAGATGAAGGCATCGCCGGCGATAATGTGGGCATCTTGCTCAGAGGCCTGAAAAAAGAAGACATTGAAAGGGGACAAGTCATTGCCCAACCGGGTTCAATTACTCCTCATACTGAATTTGAAGCGGAAGTTTATGTCTTAAGCAAGGACGAAGGCGGCCGGCACACGCCGTTCTTCAAGGGTTACAAACCCCAGTTTTACATCCGAACCACTGACGTAACAGGCGAAGTTATTTTGCCGGAAGGAGTTGAGATGGTAATGCCGGGCGATACGGTTAAAATCAATGTTAAATTGATTTCACCGGTCGCTTTGGAAGAACAGCAAAGATTCGCAATCAGAGAAGGCGGTCGGACAGTTGGCGCCGGCGTTATTACCAAGATCACCAAATAAAATATGAGGTGGTAAGATCGCCCCTCCGATATTGCCGGCGGGGCGATCTGCTACCTAAAAACTATGGCTCAATCACCTAAATTTGAAAAATTAAGATTAAAAATAAAAAGTTACGACGCCAAGCTGATTGACACTTCAATCAGCCAAATTATTGACGCTATTAAAAAGCAGGGCGGAGAAATTGTCGGCCCGATTCCCTTGCCGACCGAAATTAAAAAATACACTTTAAACCGCTCTACTTTTATTGATAAAAAATCAAGGGAACAATTTGAAATAAAAGTCCACAAGAGGCTGATTGACGTCTTAAATCCGACACCAAAGATTTTAGAGTCTTTAAGCAACATGAATTTGCCTGCCGGCATTGACATTGAAGTCAAAACTGCCGTTCCGGTTAATAATGATAAATCGTAAACGGAAATTACCATGGGTCACAAAACAAAACCAAAAGCTTTTAGATTAGGAGTTAACACGACTTGGTCCAGTAAGTGGTTTTTTAAGAAATCGCTTAGATCTTTCTTAGCCGAGGATGATTTGATTAGAAAGATAATTAATAAAAACCTAAGGCACGCCGGCATCGCTGAAGTAATTATTGAAAGAAACGTGAACGACGTTAAAGTTACTATTAAAAGCAATCGGCCGGGTTTGTTAATTGGCCGCAAAGGAAAAGGAATTGAAGACTTAAGAAATTTGCTGCTTAAATCGTTGCTTAAGTTGAGAAAAGAAAAAGGAATTAACCAAAAAATAAATTTAAATATCAATATTGAAGAAATCAGCCGGTTGGACGTGTCAGCTCAAATAGTAGCTGACCAAATCGCCGCTGATTTAGAGAAGAGGCTGCCTTTTCGAACCGTCATCAAAAGGCACTTGAAAGAACTGAGGCAGAAAAAAGACGTTAAGGGCGCAAAAATAAAAGTGTCCGGCCGGCTTAACGGGGCTGAAATTGCCCGAAGCGAATGGCTTGACTTTGGCCGCATGCCTTTAAACACTTTAAGGGCCAATATTGACTACGGCGAAAGCACGGCATTTACAACTTACGGCACGACCGGCATTAAAGTTTGGATTTATAAAGGTGATATTGTCTAAAAAATATGCTGACCCCAAAAAAATTAAAATATCCCAAACAGCAAAAGGGCAGATCAAAGAAAAGAATGAAAGAAACCCGCGGCAACAAATTAAATTTCGGCCAGTTCGGGTTACAAGCGCTAACGGCAGCTTGGGTTACTTCTAACCAGATTGAAGCTGCCCGAAAAGCAATCACCCGCAACTTAAAAAGGGAGGGGAAAGTTTGGATTAGAATTTTCCCCGATAAGCCGATAACTAAATTCCCGCCGGAAGTAACAATGGGCGGCGGCAAGGGCGGAGTAGACCATTATGTCTTTCCGGTCAAACCTGGCCGAATTTTATTTGAAGTTGACGGAGTGGAAAAAGATTTGGCTTTTAAAGCCCTAAGAATGGCTGGTTTTAAGCTGCCAGTTAAAACCGCAATTATTACCGAAAGTTAAAAACATATGAAGAAAAAAGAATTTCAAGAGTTAAAAACGATGCCTATAGACAAGCTGAATTTGGAATTAAAAAAGCTGCGAAATCGGCTTAATAATTTAAGGTTTGGGTTGGCGGTTGGGAAAGTTAAAAACATCAAAGAAATCCACAATTTAAAGAAAAGTATCGCCCGAATTTTGACTTTAATTAAGGAAAAGGAAAGGGAAATTAATAAAGAAACAAGCAAATAATATGAGAAAATTAAAAGGGATAATCGTATCTGACAAGATGGACAAAACCAGGGTAGTTTTGGTCACTCAACTTAAAAAACACCCGCGGTACCAAAAATACTACAAATCCAGCAAGAGATTTAAGGCCCACGACGAGTCCAACCAATACAAAACAGGCGACAAGGTGATAATTCAAGAAACCAGGCCTATTTCTAAAGAGAAAAGGTGGATTATAATCAGCAAAATTAACTAACATGATTCAAGAAAGATCTTTGCTTAAAGTTGCCGATAACAGCGGCGCAAAAATAATAAGATGTTTCAGGGTTCTAGGCGGCACCAGAAAAAGATATGCCCGACTGGGGGATGTTATTGTTGCTTCTGTCCAATCGGCAGAACCTAGAAAACAGATTAAAAAGAAGGACATCGTAAGAGCGGTTATCGTAAGGCAAAGGCAGGCTACCAGAAGGCCCGATGGCTCTTACGTCCGGTTCGACGAAAACGCAGCAGTCATTATTGATAAAGGAAAGCCCGTCGGCACCAGAATCTTTGGCCCTATTCCACGGGAAATCAAGGAAAAGGGGTTTGCGGAAATTGCTTCCATGGCTAAAGATTTAATTTAAAAACATGAAGATTAAAAAAAACGACACTGTTCAAATTTTAAGCGGGAAGGACAAAGGGAAAACTGGAAAGGTAATCAGGGTAATTCCTAAAGAAAAGAAAATTGTTGTGGAAGGAATTAATATCCGAAAAAAGCATGTTCGCCCCAAGCGGGAAGGGGAAAAAGGAGAGGTGGTTACCCTTAACACTCCTTTTCCGGCTTCCAAGGCGGCGGTGGTTTGCCCGTCTTGCTCCAAACCGGCCAGGATTGGATTTCGAATTGAAGGCCAAGCAAAAAAAAGATTTTGCAAAAAATGCAAAGCAGTTATAAATTAACAAAATGAACCAAAATTCCATTAAACAAAAAATAGATAAGGTTGTGGTAAACGTGGGGGTAGGAAAAATGAGGGCCCTGGACCATTTTGAAGATAAAATTCTGCCCGTAATAGAAGGGGACTTGGCTTTGATTACCGGCCAAAAGCCTTCTCGCCGCCAGGCCAGAAAATCAATCGCCGGCTTTAAAACCCGGGAAGGCAATATTGTGGGCCTGAAGGTTACCCTTAGAAAGCAAAGAATGGTTGATTTTATAACCAGATTAGTTAAGATAGTTCTGCCTCGCGTCAGAGACTTTCAGGGAATTGCCTTGAAAGCCATTGACCAAAACGGCAATCTTAACTTAGGATTAAGGGAAACTCAGATATTTCCGGAAATTGACCAAACTAAAAACCGGTACGAATTCGGCTTGGAGGTAACGCTTGTCCCAAAAGCAAAGCCTAAAAATCCCGTTGAGTTCTACAAGTCTTTAGATATTCCGTTGGCCGAAGAGGCTAAAAATGACAATAAGTAAACTTATGGCTAAAAAATCAGTTATTGAAAGATCAAAAAAGAAACCGAAATTCGGCACGCGAAAAGTGAACCGCTGTTTTCGCTGCGGCCGGAAAAGGGGTTACTTAAGGGATTTTGACGCCTGCCGAATCTGCGTAAGAGAACTTGCTTTAAAGGGCGAAATTCCGGGAATGAAAAAATCATCGTGGTAATAAAATGTATACTGATTTATTAATTAGATTAAAAAACGCCCAGACTGCCGGCAGACCGGTGGTTAAAGCGCCTTATTCCAAATTTGACAAGGCAGTCACTGATTTGCTGGTCAAATATAATTTCGTCAAAAAAGCGGAAGTTAAGGGGCGCGGAATAAAAAAAATAATCAAGATAACTCTTAATCCGGCCCGGCCGATTAGGGAAGTGAAATTATTAAGCAAACCGTCCATCAAAAAATATGCCGGCTATAAAGAAATTAGGCTGCCTAAAAACGGCAGGGGATTAGTTGCCCTTTCTACGCCGCAAGGCATCTTAGACGGCCAAGCGGCCAAACAAAATAAAGTCGGGGGCTTGCTCCTTTTTGAAGTTTGGTAAAATTATGTCCAGAATAGGCAAACAACCGGTTTTAATTCCGGATAAAATAAAAGTTTCAATTACCGATAAGGAAATTGTTTTTGAAAACGACAAAAAAGAAAAATTAACCGTCGCTCTTTTGCCTTTTGTTAAAGTAAAACTTGAAAATAACCAGCTAACATTCCAGGCAGAAAGCAAATCCAAACAAGCCCGCAGCAACTGGGGAACAATTCGATCCCTGTCTCAAAATGCAATTTTGGGATTAACCGAGGGGTTTAAAAAGACTTTAATTCTAGAAGGTGTCGGCTATCGGATTAAAAAAGAAGGGGAAGATTTAAACTTGGCTTTAGGTTTTTCCCATCCGGTAAAGTACAAAAAAGTGGCAGGGATAAACTTTGAAGTTGATGAAAAAGCCAACACAATTACAATTTCCGGTTTTGATAAGGCTCTAGTCGGCCAGGTAGCGGCGGAAATCAGAGCGTTTAGAAAAGTGGAGCCGTATAAAGGCAAAGGATTTCGATATTCCGACGAAGTGGTAAGAAGAAAAGCCGGCAAGAAAGCAATCGGCGCTTCAGCTTAAAAAAACAAAAATCATGAAAACTAAGAAAACTTACCTAAAACGGGAAATAAGAAAAAGGAAGAACCGGGCCAAAATAAGGAAAACCGATCCCGCCGCCCTGCGGCTGTCTATTTTCCGCAGCAACAAATACATCTACGCCCAACTAATTGACGATTCAAAAGGCGCAACACTAGCTGCTGCCAATTCCAAAGAACTTAAAGGGAAAATGACCAAAACTGAACAGGCGATAAAAGTTGGCGAATTAATCGGCGATAAAATAAAAAAACTGGGCATTAAAAAAATTCTTTTTGACCGCGGCAGCTACAAATATCATGGCCGGGTTAAGGCCTTAATTGACGAGGTTGAAAAGAAATTAAAATCATAATCTCAAAAAACTACCTGAAAAAATCGGGCTTTAATCGCCTGATTTTTTTTAAATTCCAACCGGGATATCTACGTAGATATCTACGTAGATATCTCAGTAGATATCTCAGTAGATAAATTTCAGAAACCCTGATTGTCAGCGGAAAAGAAATATTAAAAACACCCAATATTTAAAACATTGAAAATTGGAATCTGAAAATTGTTTGAAGTTTGGAGTTTGGTATTTGGAAATTCCCGCCAATGGCGAGTTCTGGGTATTGACTTTATTAAAAAATTTATTATTATAGTAAAGCTTGAATTGAGTATGTTAAATGCACAAAATCCAATTATTTTTTCAAGGCGGAATTGATCTAATTCTTTAGCTCGTTTTTAAACTCCGCCTTGAAAGGCGGATTTTTTAATCTCAATTTCAAGCAACCGAACCTTGACAATTGGAAATTAGTTTTTTGGAGTAGAAATTAAATGGGAATTTAAGGGCAGATGGTGGATGCCTAGACACTAAGCAGCGATGAAGGACGTGGCGTAGCTGCGATAAGCTTCGGGGAGGTGCGTAGCAACCTATGATCCGGAGATCTCCGAATGGGGCAACCCTTCCGAGCAAACCTCGGAAATCTCAATCCGTAAGAGGTTGAGAGGCGAACCCGGGGAAGTGAAACATCTCAGTACCCGGAGGAAAAGATACCGAATGGTATTCCCTTAGTAGCGGCGAGCGAAAAGGGAAGAGCCCAAACCTAGCCGTACCTCACTGCGTTCGGTACGAAATT
>CAYVGF010000003.1:0-2008 GCA_964451115.1 uncultured Candidatus Saccharibacteria bacterium | reverse complement strand
GGGGTTGTAAGGCAAAAACATTTCATTGATAGCAAATAATTGGCTTAAACCAATCATTTGTTAATCAATGAGAGAGGTCATAAATTGTTTAGTTAGCAGAAAACGCTGGGAAGCGTTGCCAAAGAGGGTAATAGCCCCGTACGCGAAAACTAAACAACCTCTTTGTTTTTGACCTTGAGTACCTCGAGAAAAGATAACCTCGAGGGAATCATCCCGGACTATCGGGAAAGGCTAAATATGCTTAGTGATCGATAGTGAACTAGTACCGTGAGGGAAAGGTGAAAAGCAGCCCTATTAGGGCGGTGAAATAGAACCTGAAACCATTTGCCTACAAGGAACTGGAGCACTATCGCTATCGCTCAGTGCTCCTTAAATTCGAAGCACGAATATCGAAATACGAAACAATACTTAAATTAAAATGTTTAAAATTCAAAAAAATTTTAGTTATTAGGATTTAGTATTTATAATTTGTTTCGAATTTCGAATTTGGAATTTCGAATTTGGGAATACCGAGCGATAGCGAGGTGTGACAGTGTGCCTATTGAAGAATGAGCCAACGAGTTTACATATACCGCAAGCTTAATCTCGTCAAACGGGAGGAGGCGCAGCGAAAGCGAGTCTTAAAAGGCGTTAAGTGGTATGTGTAAGACCCGAAGCTGGGCGAGCTTACCTTGGCCAGGGTGAACTCCGCTGAAGAGCGGAGGGAGGCCCGAACCGGTTGGTTGTTCAAAACCTTCGGATGAGCTGAGGTAAGGAGTGAAAAGCTAATCGAGCCCAGTAATAGCTGGTTCTCTCCGAAATAGCTTTAGGGCTAGCGTCCTGCCGCACCCTTCCGGGGTAGAGCTACTGGATGAAAGGAATAGGGGGAAACCTCGTCCTTTCAATCAAACTCCGAATACGGAAGGCTTTTGGGCAGGGCAGTCAGACTGTGGGGGCTAAGCTCCATGGTCGAAAGGGAAACAGCCCAGATCGCCGTCTAAGGCCCCTAAATCCTTGCTAAGTGTGAAAGGTAGTTTTTATCCCCAGACAGATAGGAGGTTGGCTTAGAAGTAGCCATCCTTTAAAGAGTGTGTAACAACTCACTATTCGAGGATAAAAGCGCCGAAAATTCATCGGGGCTAAGCAAGGTGCCGAAGACGCGAACAGCGTTGCAGAGCAACGCGATTGCCAAATAATTATCCAAAAAACTACAAAAAACGAAGAAATAAAAGGTACAAAAACAACATTCAGCCTGATAATTGCATTTGGCACTTGCGTTGTTTTGCAACGCTGTGGTAGGAGAGCATTTCTATCGCGCTGAAGTCGCATCGCGAGGTGCGGTGGAGCGGTAGGAAGAGAGAATGTTGGCATGAGTAATCGCAACTCCGATAAGAATTCGGAGCCCCGTAAGTCCAAGGTTTCCTCCGCAACGGAAATCGACGGAGGGTTAGGCGGCCCTAAGCCGATGCCGAAAGGCGCAGGCGATGGACAGCTGGTTAATATTCCAGCCCTTCAATATCTTTCGATGGGGGGACGAAGTTGAGTAGGTTGAGCGCCTTATTGGTTTGGCGTTCTTGATCGAGGGTGTTCTTTTGGCAAATCCGAAGAACATATAGCCCCAGAGTAGAGACGATTTCGGCTTTTTGGCCGGAAAAGTCAACCGAGCCAGCTTCCAAGAAAAACCTCTAAGGTTCAAGGTATTGAATCCGTACCGGAAACCGCCACAGGTGGACGAGGCGAGTAGCCTAAGGGGAACGGGTGAATCTTCGCTAAGGAACTCGGCAAAAAAGCGGCCGTAACTTCGGGATAAGGCCTACCCGACAACCTTGAGATTACATCAATGGGAAGTTGGGTCGCAGCTAAAGACTCCCTGGCGACTGTTTACTAAAAACACAGCTCCCTGCTAACTCGCAAGAGGATGTATAGGGGGTGACGCCTGACCGATGCGGGAAGGTTAACGCTGCCGGTGATCCGATTTAGGTCGGATTGCTGAGCGGCCGAAGCCCCCGTCAATGTCAGCGGTAACTAT
>CAYVGF010000002.1:18595-29760 GCA_964451115.1 uncultured Candidatus Saccharibacteria bacterium | reverse complement strand
TATTCCTATCCTTCTTTTTACCAGTTCCATTTTTTTATTGGCAATTTCGTTGGCCTTTTTGGCGCCATTGTTTAATACCTTGACAAGCTTTTCTTTCGGCATTTTGGGCTGACGGAAGGCGGCCAGCTTGTCAATCAGTAGGTTAGCCAGGGCTCTTTTGAAATCAGCGTAGCCTTTGCCTTTGAACTCAGCTTCTACTTCTTTGACGCTTTTTCGGCTGAACTGGGCGTAAATTAAAATCAGGTTAGAAACAGCTTTTTTTGCTTTCAGGTCATACCTTATTTCTTTGCCGGAGTCGGTGACGGCAGAGAGTATTTTTTGCCGGATTTCTTTGGGCGAGTCTGACAAGAACAGGCATCCTTTAGGTTGGGACTTTGACATTTTCCGGTCGGGATCAACCAGGCTTAGCAAGCGGGAGGTTTTGGTCAAAATTGGTTTAGGTTCGGTAAAAACCTTGCCAAACCGGCGGTTGAATTTCCGCGCCAGAGTGCGGGCCAGCTCCAGGTGCTGAAGCTGGTCGTCGCCAACCGGTACTACTTGAGCGTCATAGAGCAAGACATCGGCGGCCATTAGCACCGGGTAGAAAAACAAGCCGACGTTAACATTTTGGGGATTGGCTTGCCCCTTTTCTTTAAACTGAGTCATTCGGCGGAGGTCGCCGAAAGGCGTAGTGGTGCTTAAAATCCAACTCAGTTCCGCGTGCGCCGGCACCATGGATTGCAGAAAAATTATTGATTGTTTCGGATTTAGGCCGGCTTTCAAATAGATGTCAAGCAAATCAAAAATTTGGCCGCTTTTTTCCCTTGGATCGAAATCAATGGTTAAGGAGTGCAGATCAGCGATAAAAAACAAGGTTTGGTACTGCTGGCTGTTTTGGAGTTCAACAAAATTAGAAAGAGCGCCCAAATAATTTCCGATATGGAGCCGGCCGGTGGGCTGAATGCCCGAAATTAGAACTGGTTTCATAAATGGTTGGTTACACTTCTATTATAACAGGTAAGACCATCGGCCGCCTTTTAGTCCGCCGGTAAAGGAACTGGCTGATTTGGTCCCGAATGATAGTTTTAACGTAGTCAACGTCCAGCGATTGCCGATTGGGAATACGGCCGATAATTCCCCTGATTCGGCGGCGGATATCGTCTAACAGGTCTTGGTTTTCCTTTAGGTAAATAAAGCCGCGGGAAATAATGTCCGGGTTTTTAAGGACTTTGCCGCTGCGCCGGCTTAAAGTGGTGATGATAACCAGCATCCCTTCCTCTGCTAAAGCTCTGCGGTCGCGGAGCACCACCTCGCCGACATCGCCGACTCCCAAGCCGTCCACTAAAACGTAAGAAGCGGGAATCTGCTCGTCGGTAAGCCGGACAGAATCTTTTTTGATTTCTACCACTACGCCGTTGTCGGATAAGATTGTGTTTTCCGGCGGCAAGCCTAGCGCTTCCTGGGCAAGTTTGGCGTTTTGCCAGCGCATAAAGTAATAGCCGTGGATTGGAATGAAGAATTTAGGCTTAACCAGCTTCATTACCGCTTTCAGCTCTTCTTGGGGCGCGTGGCCGGAAGAGTGGATATCCAGCATTTTATAGTCGTAGATAACCGCTCCCTGCCGGGCGAGATTGTCTTTGAGGTTTTGCACGCTTCGCTCGTTGCCGGGAATGACGGATGAAGAGAAAATAATAGTGTCATTTGGGCGAATTTTGACGTGCCGGTGTTCGCCGTTGGCGATTTTCATCAAGCTGGCGTTTTCTTCGCCTTGGGCGCCGGTGGAGATAATCAGGACTTTATCGTCCCGGTACCGATTGATGGCGCTAATCGGAATCAAGGTTCCTTTTTTGATTTTAATGAACCCCAACCGGCGGGCAATCTCGATGTTTGATTCCATTGACCGGCCGGAGATTGCGACTACCCGCCCCAGTTTCTCGGCAATTTTTATAATTTCGGCAATTCGGTCAAGCAATGAAGAAAATGTTCCGATAATTATCCGGCCCGGCGCTTTTTTAAACAGGTTTTCAATTTCCGCTTCCACCACTCTTTCCGAAACTGCCCAGCCTGGCGTGCCGGCGCCGGTGCTGTCCAAAAGCAAAGTGTGGATCCCTTCCTTGCCGACTTGTTCCCAAACTTCCAATCCGCGGGGCTTGCCCTCAAGGTCGTAGTCAAACTTAAACTCGCCCGGATGGACAATGTTGCCGACCGGAGTTTTGATAATCATGCCGACGCCGTCCGGAATGTTGTGGGCCACGGCGAAAAATTTCACCGAAAAGTGTTCCGAAATTTTTTTCTCTTCCCCGGCCTTAATGATTTCAAACACCGGCTGCGGGGATTTGGGAAATTCGGTCTGGCGTTTCACAATCACCTCCTTTGTCAGTTCGGTGGCGTAAATAATCGGGTTGCCGATCCGGTCCATGATATAAGGAATGGCGCCGATGTGATCGTAGTGGCCGTGAGTGATGATTAAGCCTTTGATTTTATCTTTTTTTAACTCCAGATAATCGGTGTTGGGGATAATGTAGTCAATGCCGGGCGTAGTGTCTTCTGGAAACTGCAGGCCGGCGTCAATAAGCAGGATTTCGTCCCGGTACTCGAAAAACATCATGTTGCGGCCGATTTCTTCCAGGCCGCCCAGCGCGACAAAGCGGATTGCGTCCTTATCGTTTCCTATTTTTGCCGCTTGTGATTTGCGGCCAGCGGCGGGCTTGGCGGAACGCAAAACGGCTTTAGGCCGGGAATAAGGCCGCCGCCGGACAGAGCTTTTAACTTCGCCGCTTTTTCTTGTTGAGTTATTTGTAGTCATATGAATTAAATAAAAAATTCGACTTTATTAGTTAAAAATTAATAACGAGTGCTGGGAGAGGGATTTGAACCCTCACGGCTTTGCAGCCACTAGCTCCTGAAGCTAGCGCGTCTACCGGTTCCGCCATCCCAGCTTGATTATTTTTTTAGGGCTTCCACTAAACTGATATCCAACGGGTCTACTTGGTTAAGTTGAGCCAGATAAAAGGCGTTCCAGTAAGCCAAACTTGCCGTTTGCCATAAATTGAGCTGAAAGCTTTTGCCGCTTAGTTCTACGGTTTTAGGTTTGATTTTGCGGTCGTTTAAAAACTTTAAAAATGCTTTAAATTTGCGCTGAGCGGCTTGGCTGGTTTTTGCCGGCTTGATTATTAAAACGGCCGGCCGGCTGGCGCTTAGCCAGCTGTCCAAACTCATAATCTCATTATGGGTAGCTTCCGGCCAAGAGTTGGCGAAAGCGGGATGTTTGGCGGTCTCGTTTAGGTTTACCTTCCAAATATAACCCAACGCTTCGTACGGAGAAAAAGAATAAATTAAAGCCTGTCTTTTGGAAAAATGCTTCGCTAAATCTTTGCCGGCCTGCCGGAAAGCGGGAGGTTTAACTTTGTTTTGGAAACTCCTCGTTTTTAATTTTGGAAAAGCTTCCTTTAAGATCTTTAAAGTAGCATAGAACATATAACCACAGCTTTGCCTTGGCGTCAAGATATCGGCAGTTTCCGGATCGGGTTCAAAGTAAGCCCGGCTGGCTCTTTTGCTTTCTGCCAGCCGTCCCAGCGAGCTGTCCGGGTTTCGGGAAACCGCCGCGGCTGTTATTTTTTTTCTTACCGCTTCCTTAAAGCCGGAAATAGTTTCTTTAGTTTCGCCGGAAAAAGACACAAAAATCATTAAAGGGTTGCGGAAGCTGGTGTTAGGCAGGCCGAAACTTTTCCAAACTGTTACCGGCACTTCCAACCCCAGCTCGGAAGCGGCGCCTTGCAAAATATTTCCCACTAGCCCGGATCCGCCCATGCCGGCTATAACAACTCCGTCAAACGGCTTTCGGTTTTTTAATTTGCTCAAATCAAAGCCGGCAACGCGATTAAAGCCAAGCTGGCCGTTAAACCCGTTGATCAGTTTAGTTAAGCGGTTGTTTTGGCTTGTTTTCATTCTTGTTCCAAACTCTGACTTCTTTTACGTACCAACTGCTTATTTGGTTAAAGCGGTCGGCCGGCATTAAAATCTGGTTGTTTTTAATCTGAAATCCTTTTAAGGCGTCGCTGGTAAGGTAGACGTAAGGCAAGGTGTAAAGGAAGGTGGCTGGTTTGCTGTCTTTGATTGTTGAAACTAACTCTTTAAAAAGCTCTTGCCTTTTACTTTTGTCGCTGGCGTGCCTAATTTCTTCCATGAGATTGTCGGCGGTTTTGTTGTCGTAGAAGGATAAATTTAAATTAGGGTAAAACCTTTGGGAGGAGTGCCAGAACGGAAACAGATCAAGCGCGTTTTCCAAAACATTGCCGAAGATTACCGCTTCGTAGTTCCTTTCCCTGATTACTTCGGTGAAGAACTCGTTTCTGTCCAAAGATTTAATTTTAACATCCGGGACGCCGATTGCAAGCCAGGAGTTTTTGATAAATTCGGCTGTTTTCTTAATAAAAGGCACGTCGGGAATAGTGATAGTAATTGAGATTGGTTCGTCATCCTTGTTTAATTTGGCCAGCCGGCTGGTTAGATTGACGATATCAACTGAAGAAGTCTTGGCTGGTTCCAAATCAGGCCCGGCAATCGGCTGCCCCCACTTGCCGGTGGCGGTTTCGGCCAGCTTTTGTTTGTCAATTGCTTCGTCCAAGATTGACCGAAATTCCTTATTCTTAAGCCAAGACGTTGATTTTGGATTGTAAAAAACGGCGTAGTACCTTGGCATCGCGATGGTTCTGACCTGGGCTTTTAGGTCTTTAGTTTCAAAATCAAGCGGTGCCAGCGCGCCGAACCCGTCAATCTCCCGGCGCTTAAAAGCTTCTATCAGTTTCTGCTCCGAAGGGTAAAACCGAAAAGTGAAATTTTTAACGTAAGGTTGAGGTCCGGCGTAATTTTGATTAATGGTCAAGTTGTAGTCGGTAATAAACCCGTTTTTCTTTTTATTAAACGATTCAAATTTATAAGGGCCGCTGCCGACAGGCTCAATGTTGTAGTTGGAAAGCCACAAGTTGGCGGCTGGCACCGCGCCAAAAATATGTTTGGGGATTATCCGCAGCCGCTTCAAATTGTTTTCAAAAAAAGCATACGGGGAAGGCAGAGTGAATTTGACTTTAAGTTCGCTGACCCGTTCCGTAATTATTCCTTGCCAGGTTTTGCTTAGCGGCGATTTAACTTCCGGGCTCTGGATTGTTTCAACGGTGAATTTGACATCGTCGCTGGTTAAAGGCTCGCCGTCGCTCCACTTCAGGTTTTCTTTCAGTTTTACGCTGTACTCCCGGCCTTCGGAACCGACCTCAACTGATGAGATTAACTCATCTAAAGGGCTGTAGACCAGGGCGCTGATATCCAAGTCGGCCTGATTTTCCGAAATAATCGGGTTGATGGCGATTGGCTGGCTTGTTTCCCCTTCCCGAAAAACGCCGCCGACTGTCGGCAGATAAGAAGTATTCTCCCGAAAAGCCAGCGCGCCGCGGACAAAAATAGAAGCCGCCATTACTACCAACAATAAGCCGCTAATCAAGAGCTCTTGTTTGGTAAAAGACCGTAAAATAATTTTAATCAGTTTCATGATTTAACTGCCTCTCTACTCGCTGAGCAGTTGGATAATGGAAAGAAGGGCGAAGGCCGCCGCCAAAATGATGGTGGTGTAGAAAATAATCTTTTCCACGCCCCGGCGGGCTTGGTAAGGCGCGCCGCCGCCGCCCAAAATTCCAGAAAGGCCGCTTGACCGTTCCTGGATTAAAATTAAAACTACTAAGACGATTGAGATGATAATTTGAATGATTTGAAGCATTTTTTTACCGCTTAAAGGCCCAACGGCCGAAGGTATAAATAAAGGCGTTAACTAGACTGAAAATAAGAGTGCTGATAATTAATGATTCCGTACCGACTATTGTAATTTGATTGACTAAAATGTCAAGGAAATAAAGCGTCAAGCTATTGATAACAATCACGAACAGGCCTAAAGTCAACAGAATCAAAGGGCCGAAGAACAATTTTAAAACTGGCCGGATAAAGGCATTGATTAAAGACAAGATCAAGGCGGCGGTTATTAAGCTGATAAAATCGCCGCTAAACTCAAAGCCTGCCACAAAGTACCCCGCTGCCAAAATAGCCAGCGTGTTGGAAATTAACGAAATGAAAAACCTGCCTATAAACCGCATTTCCTTTTTATTTTACACTTTTTCATCTTTATTTTCAGTTTCCCTTTTTATTTTTATTGGTTTTCTTTTATTTGCTTCACATTAGCCATAACATTTTTCACCTCACTTCATCCCTCAGGATACTATAATGACCGATCGGTCATTATAGTATCCTGAAAATTGTTTGGCACTATCAAGACGCTTGTAAAGAGGCTTACCAAGACACCTTTCAAGACACCTGTCAAGATATTTACGAGATACTTATGAAGCAGGCTCTACCGGTTCTTTGTTTTTTAAAATTTCTTTTTTAATAGCCGAAAGAAGCTTGGGGTTTTCTTTTAAGGCTCGGCGGATATTGTCAAAACCGGTGCCCAGCTTTTCTTCGCCAAAGTAATAGGTTGCGCCGGCTTTGCGCACCACTTTCTTAATTAAAGCGGAGTTTAGAACATCCGCTTCGTAGGAAATTCCCTCGCCGTAGTAAATGTCAAATTCGGCAATCTTAAACGGCGGCGCCACTTTGTTTTTTGCCACCTTCACTCTGACGCGGTTGCCGATTATTTCATCCCCTTTCTTTATTTGGGCTTTTTTTCTGATATCAAGCCGGACGGAAGAATAAAATTTCAAAGCCCGGCCGCCCGGCGTGGTTTCCGGGTTGCCGTACATAATGCCGATTTTTTCCCGGATTTGGTTGATGAAAACGATAACCGCCCCTGACCGGTTGGCAATTGCCGTAAGCTTGCGCAGAGCCTGCGACATTAATCGCGCTTGCAAGCCGATGTGGCGGTCGCCCATCTCGCCTTCCAGTTCGGCGCGAGGCGTCAGGGCCGCGACCGAATCTATCACTGCCATGTCAATTATCCCCGACTTAATCAAATTTTCCAGAATATTTAAAGCTTCCTCGCCGCTGTCGGGCTGGGAGATTACCAAGTCTTTTATTTTCACCCCGATTTTTTGGGCGTAGTCTGGATCCAAAGCGTGTTCGGCGTCAATGAAAGCCGCTTTGCCGCCGCTTTTCTGAATTTCCGCAATAGCGTGGAGAGCGAGAGTGGTTTTGCCGCTGGACTCCGGCCCGTAGATTTCAACCACTCGGCCCCGCGGCAGGCCGCCCACACCCAGGGCAAGGTCCAAAGAAAACGAGCCCGAGGGAATAACATCAACCTTCATAATTGACTTCTCGCCCAGCCTCATTACCGCCCCTTCTCCAAACTTGGTTTGCAAATCGGCAATCAATTCATCTAACTCGCCTGCTTTTGATTTTTTATTCTCGTTTTTAGCAGTTTTTTTAGTAGCCATATTGGATTATGAAAAAATGTAAGTTGTTATTAAGTTTTTACCCCAACCTTTTAAAAGTCCGGTTTTGATTCAGCCGGAGTTTCTTCAGTTGAAGATGAGTTTTTGGTGCTGGTGGCCGATTCTAAAAATACTTGTTTGGCCAAAACTTGCTCCCGTCCAACAGCGTTTCTGAGCCGGATATCAATTAAGTTAAAGCCGGGCTGCAGCTCAACCGGCTGTTCAAAAATTCCGTCTTTATTAGGATAAACTTTTTGGTTGTTGATCGTCAATTCCAGGTTTGATTTAACCCGGCCTTTAATGACGAAGGTTTGCTCTTTAGTCGAGACCACGTTGTCGGAGAGGTTAAACAAATCTATAGAGTTTGACAGATTGGAAAACAGTAAGGGCCGGCTGATAAAGTAAAATAAAACCCCGCCAATGCCGATTATTCCGCCGAAAATCAAAAGGTAGCGCTGAAAATTGCCGGTAACGAAACGGTTGCCCGGCAGGTTGTCTTTCTGGCCGGAACGCTTTATTAAGTCGCTGTCTTTAAAGTAAACCTGCCAAATCTCTTCTCCGTCCAAACCTAAAAAATCGGCGATTTTGACGATATAGCCGTGAACGTAAGGCGCCGGCGGCAGGTTGGAAAATTGGTCGCTTAAGATGGAATTAATAAAGCGCTCTGAGATGCCGGTAGCTTGGGCCAGTTTTTCAACCGTGACCCCTTTGTCTTTCATCGCTTCAATAAAGGTTGCTGATATATTGTGATTCATGGATTGTGCTTATATCTTTACCATACGCCAAAATAACCCCAAAAATCAATCCTCGTTGATAAAAACTTCCCGAGGTTTGGCGCCGTCGGCCGGGCCGACAATTCCCCTTTCTTCCATCATGTCCAACAGCCGGGCGGCGCGGGCGTAACCTACTCGCAGCCGGCGCTGGAGCAGGGAGGCCGAAGCTTTTTTAGCCGCTCGCACCACTTTGACTGCTTCGTCGTAAAGTTCGTCTTCTTCTTCGCTTTCAGCAAAATCTTCAAATGATACTTGGTCTTGGCTAACGCTTTCTGAAGCGGAATCAATCTCTTCTGCGCCGCCGTTTTCCAGCGCTTCGTTGTTGGTTTTAATATAATCTACCACTTTTTTAATCTCGCTTTCAGTTAAATACGCGCCTTGGATTCGCTGGGGCTTTGAAGATTCCGGCGATAAAAACAATAAATCCCCGTTGCCCAGCAGTTTCTCGGCGCCGGCCATATCAAGGATAGTTCGGGAATCAATCTGGCTGGCTACCTGCAAAGCGATGCGGGCGGTGATGTTGGCCTTAATCAGGCCGGTGATTACTTCCACCGACGGCCTTTGGGTTGAAACCACCAAATGGATGCCGGTGGCGCGGGACATCTGGGCCAATCTAATAATTGCCCCTTCCACTTCCCGGCCGTAGGAAGCCATCAAGTCGGCCAGTTCGTCAATTACTATTAATATGTAAGGCAGGGGTTCGCCGGCTGATTTGTTATAACTCTTAATATCCCGGGCGCCTGCTTCCAACAGCAGTTCATACCGCCGGTCCATTTCATTAATTGCCCACTTTAACGAGCCCACTGATTTTTTGTTGTCGGTAATCACCGGCGCGATCAAATGAGGAATGCCGTTGTAAACGGAAAGCTCAACTTTCTTAGGGTCAATCATAATTAACCGCAGGGTTTCCGGCGAATTTTTGTAGAGCAGGGAGATTAGCATGGTGTGAATCGTAATTGACTTGCCGCTGCCGGTGGCGCCGGCAATCAGCAGGTGGGGCATCTTCGCGATATCCGGAAAAATCGGATCGCCGCTAACGTTGCGCCCCAGCACAAAATTCAGGTAATCGGATTTTTGGAATCCCTTGTCGTTAATCAAGCTGCCCAGCCGGACAACGGCGGCTGATTTGTTGGGCACCTCAATTCCAACCAAAGATTTGCCGGGAATCGGCGCTTCAATTCTTATTGGGTGGGCCGCCAGCGCCAAGGCAAGGTCTTGGTAAAGGGCGGTGATTCGGGAAAGTTTTACCCCTTCGGCCGGCTTAAGGGTGTAGCGGGTAACGGTCGGCCCGACTTGAATTTCGCCCATGTCCACCGCGATGCCGAAGCTTTCCAGGGTCCGCTTGATGATGTTGGCGTTTGCTCTCAGGTCGCCGATGGTCGGCTTGTCTGTTTTGGAAGCCAACAGTTTCAGCGGCGGCGGGTTGTAGCTGCCGGCAAATTTTTTCCTCCGCTTAAGCCCCAAGGAGCCCAAAAGGTCGTTTGATCTGCCGCTATCATCCGAGGCTTCTGTTTTCTTTTCTTGTTCGTCGGCTTTTTCTTCATCTTCATTTTCTTCTTCATCTTCATCTTCGCTTTCTTCGCTGTCCTCGTTTTCTTCCGGCTCTTCCGTTTCTGTCAGCTTGACTTCAACCGGCTCTTCACCCCCCTTCTTCTTAATTGGGCTTTTAAGGAAAGACCAGAATTTTTTCAGGCTTACCGGCCGGTTTAAAACCACCAGAAAGGAAATTATCATCAAGGTTAAGGTAAAAACCAAAGAAGCGGGCAGGCCGAAGGGTTTGCGGATAACGCCGATTAAAGAACCGGTCCAGCCGCCGCTGCCGGCGCTTATTAAGTCCATCAAACCGAGGCCGGAAAAAATAAAAATTAAAGAAGCGGAGATGGTCAGTCCCCAAGCCCGCTTTTTGTCCGGCATCACGAAAGAGAACGCCATTAAGAAAGTAATGGTTGGAAGCAGGAAATAGCCGGCGCCCAACACCTTGCTTAAAAATGAAAAGAAAGCGTCGCCCCACGGCCCGGCTTCGTTAAAGGCGGCCAGAATCAGGATTAAAGTCAGGCCTAAAAATAAAGTAGCCCAGACGCTTTTTTTAATTTCCGGATGGAGGGAATCAAAAAAATTTTCTTTTTTTTCTTTTTTTCTCGGCATTAGTTAATTCGGTTTATTTTTATTTAATACCATCTTGGGTTAAAATTCAATTAAAGCTTATGTTAGTCCAATACCGCCGCCTCAACTCTAAACAGCTAAAAGCGCTTAGCCGAAAGGAAGTTTTGGTCTTTGATTTAGACAGCACTCTTGCCCGCAGCAAAACTCCCCTTACCAAAACAATGGTTCGGCTTTTAGTTCGGCTTCTGGCGCGAAAGCAGGTGGCGGTAATCAGCGGCGGCGCTTTTTCTCAGTTTCGGAAGCAGATTATTCAGCCGTTAAAAGCCGGCGGCGCCGATTTTGAGAATCTGTTTTTGTTTCCGCTGACCGCCACTTCTTTTTACCTTTACCGCGGCAACCGGTGGCAAAAGCAGTACGAGGAAAAACTTGGCGCGGCGGCCAAGGTGAAAATTATTAAAGCCCTTAAAGGCGCGGCTGAGGCGGCAGGCTACCAAAAACCGCCCCGGGTTTACGGCCGGATAATTGAGGATCGCGGCGCCCAGATTACTTTTTCCGCCCTTGGCCAGAAAGCGCCGCTTTCAGCCAAAACAAACTGGAACAAGCGCAATGAAGAATTAAGGCAACGGATAGTTTTGCTGGCTAAAAAATCTTTGCCGGATTTTGAAGTCCATGCCGGCGGCCTGACCTCAGTGGATGTTACCTTAAAGCGGGCGAATAAGGCTTTTGGCATTAAAAGAATATCCCGCCAGCTTGGCCAACCGGTTGCCAAAATGGCCTACATTGGCGATGCTTTTTATCCCAACGGCAATGACCGGGCGGTTTTAAAAACCGGCATCTTAAGCGTCTGGGTCAGTAATCCCACCGAAACTAGAGAGCTTGTAAAAGCAGTGTTGAGAGGATA
>CAYVGF010000002.1:10941-18495 GCA_964451115.1 uncultured Candidatus Saccharibacteria bacterium | reverse complement strand
AAACGCCTCAACGGGTTGAGGCGTTTACCAAATTCTCTGCGTTCCCGTTTTCAGGCAATCTTTCAGCTACAGACGCTCCATCAACATTACGAATATAAACGACGATCGTCGTTTATATTTATCAATTACTGATTGGTTTCGCCAGTTATCTTTGTAATAAATAAAAATAAAAACCCAACAGTTTAAACTGTTGGGCAATTAAATCATTAAAAACAAACTTCAGAGATGGAGGTCTCCAAGGAATATGGCAGTTAAAATAAGTATTGCTCCAATAATTGCAATAACAACGAGAAATAGAAAAATCACAACTCGTCTGTTCTTGGATTTTTCGGCAATTGCTTCTAGAGCAATGCCGATTAATGCCAAGATTAAAATTATTAAAAATTTTAACATGCAGTCCTCCCTTTTTGGTTTTAGTGATCTTGTTAAATTATATCATTAGTGCGATAATGTGTCAAGGTTATAATATCTTACTTGGAAACATTGACAAGAAACTTAGAAACATTTCTAATATATTTTAGGGGGGTGGAAACATTGACAAAAGACTTAGAAACATCTGTAATATAATAAAATTGTTTCCATGGAAACATTTTTTGCAAAAATTTCGTTTTTAATGTTTCCATGGAAACATTTTTTGCAAAAATTTTGTTTTTAGTGTTTCCATGGAAACATTTTTTGCAAAAATTTTGTTTTTAGTGTTTCCATGGAAACATTTTTAGTAAACAACAATACTCTCCAAAGAATAAATTTATGATCATTAAGGCTTAATCCTTTTTTAACAGGAGATAAATAAATACAAATATCCAAACCTAAGGTTTAATTAGATTAAATTACTTTAGCTAAGATTGAAGTTGCAATAAAAATAGAAGCGGTTTTTTATTTTATCCAAAGCGCAGGTTATAATATTAAAAAAATGGCTTATACCAACAACCTGGGAAAATTTGGTGAAGATGTTGCCTGCGAGTACCTTAAAAAGAAAGGTTTCAAGATTTTAGAGCGGAACTATAAAACTAAGTTTGGCGAGATTGACATTGTAGCCAAAACTAAAGATAAGGTTCTGGTTTTTGTTGAGGTAAAATCTCTCAAATCAAATAATGCCGGGTTTAGGCCGGAAGATCATTTTACTAAAAAGAAAGCGCGGCAGGTCGGCCGGCTTGCTTTGTTTTATCTGAGCCAAATTAAATCCGGAACTAAAAACCAGTTCCGGGTGGATTTGGTTGCGGTTGAAGTCAAATCTTCACTATTGACAAAAAATAAAGAATGTTGCGTTATTAGGCACTACCAAAATATAAGTTCCGGCCTTTAATAAATAATTTTGAAGCCGTCGGAATCTTTAGGCGGAAGCTCTTCCACTTCCGTTCTTTTGATTCGGCCGAACTCCGGACCTTGCCGGCACCACTCAAGGAATTTTTCAATCCCTTCTTCGGGGCCTTGGGCGTCAATGGTAACTGATCCGTCCGGTTCGTTTTTAACCCAGCCCGCGACGCCGAACCGGTCGGCATAATCCTTGGCGTAAAAGCGGAAGCCGACCCCTTGAACTTTGCCAAAAATTTTAATTCTAAATCTTTTGATTTCTTCTTGGTTTGGTTGGTTTGTGTTTTTATGTTCCGCCATACGGTTTTATTGAGCATTTCTTATTTTACACCCCTTACCTTGACTTGCAACCGGGGATAATCTATCCTTAAACCTTAAGTCATTCCGCCAACCGGCGGAATGTTTTATAAAACGGTCTAAATTAAAAAAATATAAAATTATGGATTTAAAAAATTTATCAGCGGCAGTTAATCAGATCGCGGAAGAGCGGGGATTGAAGCCCGAGCAGATCATCAAGGCGATTGAGGCGGCGCTCGCCAGTGCTTATAAAAAGGAGTACGGCAACAGCCGGGCTGAGATTATCCGGGCAAAGTTTGACGTTGAAACCGGCGACATCAAATTTTGGCGGGTCAAAATTGCGGTTGATCCGGCTAAAATTAAAATTGAAAGCGAAGAGGACCAAGCTGCCTCCCAACCGGCTCAAGCCCAGCCCAAAAAAGAGGAAGACGAAGAGGGATTGATCCGGTACAACCCGGAACGGCACATTCTTTTGGCTGAAGCGAAAAAATACAAGCCCGACGTCCAGCCGGGAGACGAAATTATTTTTCCGCTGGAGAGCCACAGCGAATTCGGCCGCATTGCCGCCCAAACTGCCAAGCAAGTTATCCTTCAAAACATTCGGGAAGAAGAAAGGCAGTCCATCAAGGCGGAATTCAAAGATAAGGAGGGCCAGGTTATCAGCGGCGTAATTCAAAGGTTTGAACGGGGTTATGTTTATGTTGATCTTGGCCGCGCGGTTGGCGTGATGTTTCAGAACGAGAGTATTCCCGGCGAACATTACCGGCCGGGCCAGCGGATGCGGTTTTACGTTTTAGCTGTTCAGGACGAAGACCGGCGGAAGCCGGGCATAATTCTTTCTCGCGCCCATCCTGAATTTGTGGCTAAACTGTTTGAAATGGAAGTGCCGGAGATTGCCGAAGGGATTGTGGAGATTAAGAAGATTGCCCGGGAGCCGGGCAGCCGAACAAAGATTGCTGTTGTTTCCAACCAAGACAGCATTGACCCGGTCGGCTCGCTTATCGGCCAGAGAGGGTCAAGGATTATGGCGGTGACCAATGAGTTGGGCAACGAAAAAATTGACGTAGTGGAATGGAGCGATGACCCTAAAAAATTTATTGCTAACGCGCTTTCACCGGCTAAAGTTAAATTAGTTGAGATCAAACCCCGCCGGGAAGCTTTAGTTTTGGTGCCGGAAGACCAGCTTAGCCTGGCTATCGGCCGCGGCGGCCAAAATGTCAGGCTGACCGCCAAACTTACCGGCTGGAAAATTGATGTCCGGTCCCAGTCTAACCCCGACGAAGTTCAGGAAGGGGGAATTGCGGCTTTTGAAGCGGAAGAAACTGCCTTAGAAGGGAACCAAACCGATACAGCCGATAATCTCAGCGCTTCCGAGTTTTTGGAAGAAAGCGCCGGTGATAATTCGCAACCCGAGAAAAAAGATGCCGCTTCGGAAGATTCTCCTGAGAAGCCACAACCGGAACCAGAACAAGAACCAGAACTGGAAGAAACAGAGCCGGAAGAACTGGAGGAAACGGAACCGGAAGAATTGGAACTGGAAGAAACGGAGCCGGAAGAATTAGAGCCAGAACCGGAACCGAAAAAACCGGAAACTGAAAATAAAAATTAAACCAAAGGTCGTTGATTAACCAGAGTTAATATTTGCTAAAATGGACATTGACGTATTTATTGAAATCCCGGCCGGCAGCGCCGTAAAGTACGAATTAGACGAGGAATTAAACCAGATCAGAGTGGACCGGTTTGTCCACACTGCGATGGTTTACCCTTTTAATTATGGCTATGCGGTAGGCACTAAGGGCGAGGACGGCGATCCTTTGGATGTAATGGTAGTTTCTTCCCAGTCGGTTGTTCCCGGCGCCTTAATCAAATGCCATCCAATCGGCCTTTTGGAGATGGAAGATGAGGCCGGTATTGACACTAAAATTATTGCCGTTCCGGACAAGAAAATAGATCCGGTTTTTGGCGAAATTCAGGAAGTGGCCGAACTGCCGGAGATAACCAGAAAAAGGATTAAGCACTTTTTTGACCACATGAAAGAGTTGGAACCGAACAAATGGGTTAAAACCGGCGATTACCAAGGGCAGGAAAAGGCGGTAGCGTTAATTGAAAGCTCCCGCCAGTAAAGAAAATCCCTCTCGGAAGAGAGGGATTTTTACTGGCCTAAAGCAATAAGTTTTAATGTTTGAAAACGGATTTTAATCTTCAGTTAACTCTTCAATTTTGAGATGTTTTGATTTATGGGGCTGAAGGGTGGGCATTGTGATTATCAGTGCGCCATTTTTTAAAACAGCGGTTGATTGGTCGGGATTGATATCTTGAGGCAGGATAATCGTTCGCATAAACGGCCCCCAAAAAATTTCCTGGTAAAGGAAATTTTCTTCCGGCACCTCTGCTTCCCGCCGGCGGTTGCCTTTAATGGTTACCGAGTCGTTGGTAATGTCAATCTCAATGTCTTCCGGCCGGACGGCGGCCAAGACGGACTCCACAACCAAATTGCCGTCCAAGCGGTAAACGTCAACTGTCAGCCGGCCATACTGCCTCGGGTTGGTTTTTGGGTTTAGTTTCCCGTTAGTTTTGTTAATGGCAATGTTTTTTATTTTATCTTTAATCATTTTTAAATTATAACATAACCCTAACTTTAATCTTCCCGGCGCCGGCGGGCGTGGAAAGCCTGGTGGATTTCTTTGAGTTGTTTGTTGGTGAGGTGGGTGTAGATCTGGGTGGTGGCAACGTTAGCGTGCCCTAAAAGCTCCTGTACCGCCCTTAAATCGGCGCCGTTAATCAGCAAATCTGTGGCAAAGCTGTGGCGGAATAAGTGGGGGTGGATTTTTTGGGGAATGCCGGCTTGGCGGGCGTACTTGTCAACTATCCTCTGAATTGTTCGGGGAATTATCCGGCCCAGCACTCTTTGTTTTTTGTCCAAACTGACAAACAAAGCTTCCTCTAGGTCATCTCTTTTTGCAAGATAATTTTTCAAAGCCTGCTTGGCAGAAGGGGATAAAAAAACCACCCGCCACTTTCCGCCTTTGCCTTTCACTGTTACTTCGGCCCGGTCCAGATTAACGTCCCGGTTTAAGGCGCAGAGTTCAGAAACCCTTAAACCGGTAGAAAACAAAGTCTCCAAAATTGCTTTGTCTCTTAACTTTCTCAGATCATTGCCTTGCGGCGCATTGAGAATTCTTTCCAGGTCGGCGTAACCTATTGTTTCTACCGCCGGCCTTTCTACTTTGGGCAGTTCAATTTTTTCCGGCGCTAGCGATTCCACCCCTCTTACCGTTAAGTATTTTAAAAAGCTTCGCAGGGCGATAATGTAATGCGCTTGGGTATTTTTCGCCAGTCCCCGGCGGTTCAGCTTAAGCCGGTAGGCTCTGACGCGCTCTGAGTTAATGTCTTTGGGAGTTGCGATGTTTTCGGTTTTTAGAAAATCCTCCAGATGGTGGCGGTAGGTATTTCTGGTGTTTAATGACCGGTTTTTTTCTATCTCCAGATAATCAAGAAAATCTTCCATGTAACTTTTGGCCGCGTTCATGTTTTTATTATACGACATTAAAAATTGATTAAAAGTTAAGCGCCAGCCTGCCCGCGCCTGCGCCCTCTCAACGGATTGTCCGATTATTTTCGGCTTATTTTTTACAACCCAACTGGCAAGTTGGCAGTTTAATCTGCGAATGCAAACAACAACTATTGCTTTTGTTCTTAGGTTTTAAAAAATTAGCTGCCATCGGCAAAAACTGAACGCGCTTTCGGTTTAGTTTAGGCCATTGACAATCATTTAATAACCTACTATATGTAGAGCCGGTAACTTAAATAAAAAAAGGAGGTCAGTTAGATTGTCTCACCAAAAAGAAAAGCGGTTGCGACCCTCGCTATACCGGTACCGGGGCTACCTGACCGGTTCTGGCGGAACTTTAAGCAGTTTTAAACTGCCGTCCGGGAAGAAATTTTCCGATTTTATTATTGAAACCAAAGTTCCTCTTCAGCCGGGAGATTTTATCTTAATTAAGGTTCCGGGCAAAAATGGCCAGAGCCAGGAAAAGCTTATGAAAGTCCATTCTGTTTTTCACCCAGTGAGGATTTCCGGCAACAAAATGAAACATCTTGATTCGGATCCGCGCTTTTCAAGCAATGAAAAGTGCGACGCTACCGTCCTCCTGATTTATTGGGGATAACGCAGATGCGGCGTGGCCGCATCTTTTTAATTGAACTTTGACTGAAATATGGTATATAATTTAAACATTAGTACTCGCACTAAAAAATCCATTAAAGGTCTCTTTAGAGACCTTTTCAAAACGGGGCAGATTTGGCTCGCTGTTTTTGTTGTCTTGTTTTTAATAATTAGCGCGGTTTCCAGCCAAAACCGCCTAGACCAGGTTAACCGGCCGAGTTTTTGGTCTTACGGCGGGCCGGCGCTGACTGATGCGGTTTCCACCCAAAATAACCTAGGTCTGGCTTTTGCTTCCGGCCAAGAGTCGGATCTTGGTTACTGGTTTGCCCAAAAGGCTTTCGCGATCGGCGTTTCCAGCCCTTTTAGCGATGTGATGCCGACCCGAAACGGCTTATTAAGGTACAAAGTTCAGAAGGGCGACACCTTGTCTCAGATTGCCGCCAAGTTTGGCATTACCCTTAACACTTTGCGGTGGGCCAACCCAAGGATTAGAAAGTCATTAATTTCACCGGGCGACGATTTGGTTATTCTGCCGGTTTCCGGAATTTTGTACCAAACTAAAGCGGGTGATTCTTTGGAGGGGGTAGCGGCCAGATATAAAATAGACCCAAACCTGATTAAGAAATACAACCCCAACCACCAGGAACTTTTTGATACGCCAAACCAAACAGTTATTTTGCCTTACGCCAAGCCGATAAATGTTAAAAGGTTTTTGGCTAAAAACAAGTTGCCCAGTCTGGATAATTACTTCCAGCTTCCGGCCCGGGGCTGGAACTGGGGCGAACTTCACCCTAACAACGCGGTTGACATTGCCGCTCCGTGCGGCGATCCGATTTATGCCGCAGCGGAAGGGATTGTTGTCAAATCAGTCAGCAATGACCGCTGGAACAAAGGGTACGGCAACTACATTATTATTGAACATCCCAACGGCACCAAAACTTTTTATTCCCATAACCTAAAAAATGTAGTGGCTGCCGGCGATTATGTCCTTCAAGGGGATAAAATCGGCCTTATCGGCAATACCGGCAATACCCACGGCCCTACTGGCTGCCATGTTCACTTTGAAGTTGAAGGCGCCCGCAACCCGTTTGCGGTCAAATAGGATCAACAGCAATTTTTTTAGTTAGGTTATCATTTTAATATAATCCGAACACCTCGGTTTGTAATATAAATTAAACAACCCAATCCATTGAACTGCTTATTAATTTAGCAATTTACTTAGACAAAGACCGATCGGCTTTTATATAAGCCGGCTTTCTTTTTTTGTTTTTATGATTTTTTAATGCCGTAAAATTAAGGCCGGAACTTAAGGTTGAGAAATGAAAATTGCTTAGCCGCGGTTTTTTAAACCTATTGCTTGAGGTTAGTAAAGGGCGCCTGATAGGTTTAAGCGTTGCCGTTAGATGCTTGACTAATATTAAATCCCATGTTCTTATTAGAACAGTTCTAAAAAATAAGGAGAAAAGAATGAGCTTGAAGAGAATGAATTTATTTTCAGTCATTGTCCAAAAGTTAATTGGCCTTACTCACGAATTTAGCCGAGAGGCCAGCATCAAGGTTTCCGTTCGGCACCAAGAAACAGTTAACCGGGTGGTGAGGTATATCTCTGCTCAGTTTAACGTGACAACCTCGGTGTATATGGACGGGGATTGGATTTATCTGCGAGTTATTATTAAAAAAACTCATTACCATTAAACGGCTTTTAGCCGTTTTTTATTTTTCCTTAACGCGGTAGTAATAAGCTTCGGCGATATGGCTTTCTTTAACCAGGGGAGATT
>CAYVGF010000002.1:5394-10841 GCA_964451115.1 uncultured Candidatus Saccharibacteria bacterium | reverse complement strand
TTAACGCGGTAGTAATAAGCTTCGGCGATATGGCTTTCTTTAACCAGGGGAGATTCTTCCAGGTCGGCAATCGTTTGGGCGGTTTTCAGGATCCTAAAATAACCGCGCGCTGAAACGGTATTACCGGCCATCGCCTTCCGGATAAAATTTTTTGCGCCAGCGTCAAGTTGGATTAACTCCTCAGCTTGGTCTGAGCTCATTAAGGAATTAACCGTTATTCCAAAGCTTTTCAGGCGGTTTTGCTGGATTTGGCGTGCCGTTTTTACTATTGCTCTGAACTGTTCGTCTTCTGTTTCGTTCTTGGTTTTGGTTAAGAGCTGGTCCAAGGGGATGCGGCCGACATTGATTTGGATATCAATTCGGTCCAGCATTGGGCCGGAGATTTTTTTGTGGTAACGGCTAATCTCGGCAGCGCTGCACTTGCAGTCGTGAACTGGATCGTTGAAATAACCGCAAGGACAAGGATTTTTAGCCATTACTAAAATAAAGCGGGCCGGAAAAGAAACTGATTTTTTGGCGCGGGCGATATGTACCGCTCCGCCTTCCAGCGGTTGGCGAAGGCCTTCCAGGGCGTCTCGCCGAAACTCAGGCGCTTCGTCCAAAAACAAAACTCCCTGATGGGCCAAGCTAACTTCGCCGGGCCGGGGATTGGCGCCGCCGCCCAGCAGAGAAATTAAAGAAGCGCTGTGGTGCGGCGAACGGAATGGCCGGTAGTTAATAACGGCTGAGTTCTTATTCAAACCGGCGGCGCTGTAAATTCGGGTTATTTCAATCGCTTCTTCCAAAGTTGGCGGCGGTAAAATAGAAGCCAAGCTTTGGGCCAACATAGTCTTGCCGGTGCCAGGCGGTCCGCTCATCAAAATATGATGGGCGCCGGCGGCGGCAATAAGCAGCGCCCTTTTAGCCGCAGCCTGCCCCTTGATGCTGCTCAAAGAAATGCCAGCCGGGTAAACCGGGTTTAGCGGCTGGTGGGGTTCGGGCGAAATCAGATTAGTTCCTTCCAAGTGGTTAATCAGCTCTAAGATTGATTTGACCGGCAGGACCGCCAGCCCTTTAACCAGAGCCGCTTCTTCCGCATTGGCGGCGGGAAGATAAATTTCTTTAAATCCGTTTTTTCG
The DNA here is from genome assembly GCA_964451115.1 of uncultured Candidatus Saccharibacteria bacterium. Classification (GTDB taxonomy): domain Bacteria; phylum Patescibacteriota; class Minisyncoccia; order UBA6257; family GWB1-50-10; genus CAYVGF01. The sequence goes on along the minus strand of CAYVGF010000002.1, from coordinate 9,723 downwards.
CGCCGAAAGCGCGATGTTTAAAACGCCGTTGACCGGCCTTACTTCACCGGTCAAGGAAAGTTCGCCGACAAAAATTTTAGTTTTGGCTTCAAACGGCGCGATCTGGCCGCTGGCAAGCAGGTAAGCCAGCGCAATCGGCAAGTCAAAACGGGAGCCTACTTTTTTAATGTCAGCCGGCGCCAAGTTAACAGTAATTCGTCCTAGTTTCTCTGTCGGCGGCTTGATGCCGCTGTTTTTTAAGGCGGAGTCAACCCTTTCTTTTGCTTCGCTTACTGCCTTGTCGGCTAATCCCACAATATTAAAAGAATGGAGGCCTCTGGCGAGATCGGCCTCCACTTCAATTATCTCTGCTTCGATGCCGTTTAATTCGGCTGAAAAAAGTTTGGCAACTTTACCCATTAACTTTTTAATCGTTTTTCTCTTTTTCTTTTTCGCATTTAACGCAAAGTTCCGCTTCCGGTTCAATTTTTAGCCGTTCAATCGGTATTGGCTGTTTGCAGATTAAGCAGTCGCCGTAGGTTTGGCTGGCAATTCTTGCCAAAGCCTTGTCAATTTCTTCAATTTTTCGGTTAAGAATTATCTCAATGCCGGCGTAGTTGTAATACTCTTCCGATTCGTCGCTTTCTTCTTCTAAATGGTCAACGTCATCGCCGAAATCCAGCTCTTTTTTTAAAATCTCAAGCTGAGCCCGAAGCTTTTGCTTGTGGTTTTTTAATTTTTCTTCTAAACCGAGATTTTCAATTTGGTCTTTATTAAGAGGCATGATGTAAATATATTAACCGCTGCCGACCGCAGCGTCAAACTTAAGCTTCACTTATTATACCAAAATAAAAAACCGGAGAAAATCCCCGGTTTTATTTTTTTAAACTCGCGACCGCAATTTCAAATTTTTCAGTTTTGCCTTCGCGGCTGGCGGTTATTGAAATTTTATACGAGCCGCGGCGCCAGGCTTTGTTGGTGCTGCCAAACTGGCAGATTCTCATTAGCGATTTATTAGGAAACAGTTTTTGGTCGGGTATTGCTATTCTTCTGGCTTCATTTTCCTTGCCGTTAGAAACTTCATATCTGATATCTGTTTTATCTGTTTTTTTTCGGTAAATTTCCATAGTTACTAAAAACACAATCGGTTGAGAGCTAAACGAAGCCTGCCCCAGGTCTAAAAGGCGGTTTTTACCGTCTGTTATTATCGGGTCGCTGAACAGGAACTTTTCCCTAATTTTAATCGGAGTGTGGATTTCGTAATTGCGCCCGTTTTGGGCAACAGTTAAAAACAAAGTATACTCTCCCGGCGGGAAAGCTCGGTTAATCTCTACCGCCCGGTATACTATGGCGGGCCAGCTGAAATATTTTTCAGAGTCAGCCCAGTTGCTGTTGAAAACAATTCTGCCGTTTTTGGCAATTTTTAAACCGCATTTAAAATCGGCTGTCCAACCGGCAAGGGCTTCAGTAAAATCAAGCCCCTTAATTCCGAAGAAAACTTGGTAAGCCCGATGAATTTCACTTTTTTCATTAACGTAAACATTTCTTGCTTGGGCAAAAATCCGAACAGGCTGTTCTTGGGCTAGCCCGTTGAACAAAAAAATAAAAGCAAACAAAAGCGAAAATTTCAGGTGTTTTTTCATTCGTTATTCTCCTTTTGAGTTCTAATAAAATTCTGAGCTTGGGTTGGCAGATTGTCAAACTGTCCGCTCATGATTTGGCGCTTAAAAAGAATATGAGCAGCCTTGTTTTCGGCGGAAAACTAAATTAAAGTTTTATCAATGAAGGAGTTAAAAATACTGGGCATTGAAACGTCTTGCGATGAAACCGGCTTGGCGGTGGTCAGATTAACCAAAGAAGCGGGAAAGCTGCCCCAAATCAAAATTATTAAGAGCGTTGTTGCCAGCCAAATCAAGATTCACCGGCCGTGGGGCGGGGTGGTGCCGCACCTGGCAAAGCGGGAACACTTAAAAAACCTGCCGCCGTTGTTTGGCCAGATTAAGCCGTTTGCAAAAAAACTTGATATCGTCGGCGTAACGGTTGGGCCGGGTTTGGAGCCGTGCTTGTGGAGCGGAGTCAACTTTACTCTTGGTTATTTTGAAGAGATTAAGCGCCGCCGGCCGAAAACTGTCCCCAAACTGGTTGGCGTTAACCATTTGGAAGGCCACCTGGCAAGTTTTTTGCTGGATCCAAAAATCCGCCGCGGCAAAGCCTTGAACGCTGCAAAAGTTTTTCCCGCTGTTCAGCTTGTTGTAAGCGGCGGCCATACAATTTTAGTTAGAATGAGCTCCTTGACCCGCTGGCAAAAACTGGGCGAAACCAGAGATGACGCGATTGGTGAAGCTTTTGACAAAGTTGCCCGGATGCTTGGTCTGGATTATCCCGGCGGCCCCTTAATTGAGCGCTTGGCCAAAGAAGGCGATGCCCAAGCAGTAGATTTTCCCCGGCCAATGGCGCATAGCGCTGATTATGATTTTAGCTTTTCCGGCCTGAAGACCGCGGTTCTTTATTACTTAAAGGACAATCGTTTGATCAGCGGGAGAAAAGATGGGTTTAGCCGCAATATTAACGCCAAAACCGAACTGAACCGCCGCCGCGCTGATATCGCCGCTTCTTTTCAAGCAGCTGCTTTTGCGCCCTTGCTGAAAAAGACCGAAAAAGCGGTTAAAGAATTTGGCGCCCGGTCGGTAATTATCTCCGGCGGGGTGGCTGCAAACAAAGCTTTGCAGTCAGAAATGAGAAAATTAAGCCGTCGGCTTGGCAAGCAATTTTTTGTCGCGCCGGTAAAATATAACACTGACAACGGCATTGTAATCGCGCTTGCCGCCGGCATTAATCCCGCGGCCAAACTAAAAATTGAAGCCCAGGCCAATTTAAGTTTATAATTAAGCTTAATATGGATAAGCGATTTAATTTTAAAGAAGCGGAGCGGGAAATTTACCGGCAATGGGAGAAGTCTGGCTATTTCAATCCCGATCAAAATGAGGCGGCCGGAATTGCCGACCGAAAAAAGGGAATTTTTTCTATGGTTTTGCCGCCGCCTAACGTCACCGGCGTTTTGCATATTGGCCACGCTTTGATGTTAGTTATTGAAGACATCTTAACCCGCTATAACCGAATGAAGGGGCGCTTAACCCTTTGGCTGCCGGGCACGGATCACGCTGCTATCGCCACCCAAGCTAAGGTGGAAGCCAGCCTTTACAAGAAAGAAGGCAAAACCCGCTATGATCTGGGGCGGGAGAAGTTTTTGGCGCTGGTTGATAAATTTGCCCGAGAAAGCCACGACACCATTGTCCAGCAGATTCGCCGGATGGGCGCTTCAGTTGACTGGAGCCGAGAAGCTTTTACTTTGGACGAACCCCGAAGCTTAGCGGTGAGAACAGCCTTTAAAAAATTATTTGACCTTGGCCTTATTTATCGAGGACACCGGATTGTTAACTGGGATCCCAAAATGAGGACTACTGTTTCAGATGATGAGATAGAATGGATTGAAGAGAAGGCGCCTCTTTATTATTTCCGTTACGGCCCTTTCATTATCAGTACTGCCCGGCCGGAGACGAAGTTTGGCGACAAGTATGTGGTGATGCACCCGGATGACAAAAGGTACCTTGACTACAAACCCGGCCAGAAGATTGATTTGGAGTGGATCAATGGCCCGATTACTGCCACCGTCATTAAAGATGAAGCGGTAGACCCAGAGTTTGGAACTGGGGTTATGACTATTACTCCTTGGCATGACGCGACTGATTTTGAGATTGCCGAGAGGCACAATCTGGACCGGGAACAGATAATTGATTTCAATGGCCGGCTGTTGCCGATTGCCGGCGAATTTTCCGGCCTGAAAATTAAAGAAGCTCGGCCTAAGATTGTTGAAAAACTTAAAAACAAAGGCTTGCTGGTTAAAGTTGATGAAAATTACATTCACCGGGTAGCAGTCAACAGCCGGGGCGGCGGCGTGATTGAACCTCAAATCAAAGAACAGTGGTTTATTAGCGTTAATAAACCTTTCGTCCTTGAAAATTCAAAAATTGACGGAATTAAACCGGGCCAAAAAACCACTTTAAAGAACATAATGAGCACCGCAGTAAAAAGCGGTCAGATTAAAATTTTGCCCGATCGGTTTGAAAAAAATTATTTCCATTGGATTGATAACCTGCGGGATTGGTGCATTAGCCGCCAGATTTGGTATGGCCACCGAATTCCGGCTTATTACTGCCAAAACCGGACAGAACCAGCGTGCCGAGAGCCCGTTGTTAGCATTGAACCGGTTGAAAACTGTTCCCACTGCCAAGGAAAAATGGAACAAGATCCAGACACGCTGGACACCTGGTTTTCTTCCGGTTTGTGGAC
>CAYVGF010000002.1:0-5294 GCA_964451115.1 uncultured Candidatus Saccharibacteria bacterium | reverse complement strand
ATTGAAAATTACGGCGCTGACGCTATTAGGTTAGCGTTGATTATTGGCAACGGGCCGGGCAATGACATTAACCTTTCGGAAGAAAAAATTAAGTCTTACCGAAACTTTACTACCAAAATCTGGAATGCCGCCCGCTTTTTAGCTTTAAACCTGCCTGATGATTACCAGCCTCCCGCTTTTGCTGACTTGCCCGCTGATTTGAGAGCAAAAGTTGAAGCGGCGGCGGCCGCCAAAAAGGAAGTGGGCGAGAAGATTGAAGGCTTTCATTTTCACTTGGCGGCTGACAAGGCTTACCATTATTTTTGGGATGAGTTTGCCAACAATATTTTAGAAGAGCTGAAACCAGCCCTGCGGTCTGATAGCCAAGAAGAGAAAGCGGCGGCTTACCGCTGCTTGGAACTGATAATGTCGGAGTGCTTAAAGATGCTTCACCCGTTTATGCCGTTTGTAACTGAGGCGGTGTACCAAAACCTTAAACTTGGCAGTCGAGAATTGTTAATGGTTGAAAGTTGGTAAGATGGATCTTTTAGTATTTTTAATAAAATTTTTGTTAGTGGTGACGATTGCCTTTATTCCCGGCTTGGTTTGGCTGGTATTTTTTGCCCGGGAAGATGTTCATCCTGAGCCTAAGAAGATGGTAGCTAAAGTTTTTCTGGCGGGAATGGTTATTACCTTGCCGACCGTGGCTGTGCAAATTGTTCTTGATAGCTTGTTTAATTTTTTGGGCGCCACCTTGATTGTTGTTTTCGGTTTTCTGTTTATTTTTATAACAGCGGCAGTGGAAGAAGTGGCAAAGTTTTTAGCCGCCTACCTTAATATGGAAAAGAACAAGACTTTTAACGAGCCGCTGGACGCTATGATTTACATGGTCGCCGCCGCTACCGGTTTTGCGACTGTGGAAAACTTATTTATCTTACTAGAGCTGGCCGGCAGCAGTTTTAATTTAGGTCAGCCGATATTTTGGCAGCACTTTTTTGTTCGGTTTGCCGGCGCCACTTTTCTGCATGTTATCTCCTCTGGTCTGGTCGGATATTACTGGGCGAAGGTCCATTGGGGCAAAAAAAGGTCTGAGCACAAGCTGACTAACAAAAAGCTGATCTGGGGATTGTTTTTGGCTTCCTTGATTCACGCCTGGTTTAACGCTTTAGTTAACGCTTTTCAAGGTTACAACTATTTAGTTTATCCGACTATCTTTTTAGTGCTTATTGCCTTGCCTTTGTTTATTGACTTTGAGAAGCTCAAACATAAAATCAAAGGAACAGCGAGCCAGGTTCCCGATCTCTAAAAACGCTGTTAGCAATAGCGTGTTTCAGGCAAAATCTTTGTTTGGAAGTTAATTAGAAAATTTTTGTTTCCGGTCTCGGCGGAATATCTTTTTCCGGATGGAGGGCTTTTTGGTGCTCTTGTTCTTTGAGTTTTTGGTTGGCAACTTTGAGTAAGTAGTTTTTGAGAGTGGTTAAAGAAAGAAGACGATTGATTACATCTAAAACTTTACATAAACCTGTTCGATCTCCGTCAAAATATAATTCTATTTCCTCTAAAACCTTGGTTTTAACTAGCCGCGTTTTTTCAATTAACTCTTCTTGTTTCCCTTTGTCTATCTCCGGCCATAAAGGAGAGTTGATTAAAGAAGAAAGACTGAGAGTCGCAAGCCAAGCACTTCCTTGATCCGTTTGACCTCGATCAAGATATGATTCTGTTTGTTTTAAAGCATTGTTTTTAGCTAACTTAGCTTTTTCAATTAACTCCTCTTGCTTGCCTTTGCTTATCTCCGGCCACAAAGGGGAGCTTATGAAAGCGGAAAGACTGCGAATTGCAAACCAAGCGTCTTCTTGATTTGTTTGACCTCGATCAAGATATGATTCTGTTTGTTTTAAAGCATTGTTTTTAGCTAACTTAGCTTTTTCAATTAACTCTTCTTGTTTCTCTTTGTCTATCTCTGACCACAAAGGAGAGTTGATTAAAGCGGAGAAGCCAAGAATTGCACTTAGGGCATGTAGTTGATGTTTTGGACTCAAGTCAAACTTTAAAGCCATTTCCTCTAAAGCGCTATCCTTCATTAACCTTACCTTCTTTGTGTACTCCGCAATCTTCTCTTCCAGTTCGTAGGCAAAAATCATTTCTTCCGGGATATTTTCTTTCTCCAAATCCTCCTCTCCCGGCACGTTAAACATCTCCGGATTCAACCCTTCCGTCTGCTCCCTGAACGCCTGGACCTCTTCCTTGATTCTTTCTTTTTCTTCCTTGATTTTGTCTGGGTTGAGGAATTGTTCAGCCATACCTCAAGAATATCAAAGAACTAGAAGCTTGAAAACTCCGGCCTTGGCGGAATTTCTTTCTCCGGATGTAGGGCTTTTTGGTGCTCTTGCTGGGCAAGTTTTTGGTTGGCTAAATTTTTAAGAATAGCAATAATAGGAGCAAGGAAAGGAATAATTTCTAAAACATGGCGACTAGGATGATTGTTGATATCATACTTAAAAGTTTCAATCTCTGCTAACTCTGCTAACCAGCTATCTTTGATAGAAATAATACCTTGGATTAATTCTTCCCGTTCCACCTCAGTTAACTGAGGCCATAAAGGTGAGTAGTAGAGATAATAGAAAGCAGCAAGAGACTCCCAAGCAGACATTGGATCAGTTTTACCTTCGTTAATTTTTAATTTAACTTTTTTTAGGTATGTATTTTTAAGGGATTCAATACCCCGAATTAACTCCTCTTGCTCTACTTTGGTCAACTGGTGCCAAAGAGGTGAGTGATAAAGGTAAAAAAACTCCTGTACGGCCACCGCGGCAGACATTTGATCATTTTTGCCTTCTTCAATTCTACTTTTAACCTGTTCCAACCAACTGTTTTCGAGAAGGCTGACATCTAAAAGTATCTCATTTTGCTCTCCTTCGGCTAACTTGTGCCAGAGGAGTGATTGATAAAAAGCGCCAAACTCAACAAAAGCATCTTCAGCCTTCCACTTAGAGTGTTTGCCATTCTTGAGATAATATTTCAACCTATTTAGATATTTTTCCTTTGTTTGAGGTTTTTCGAATTTTTTATACCACTGCTTTTGTTTTTCTTCTAACTTGTGAGCTTTAATCAACTCCTCAGGTATTTCAGATTTTTCCTCCATTCCTTCCCCCGGCACACCAAACATATCCGGATTTAACCCTTCCGTCCGCTCTTTGAACGCCTGGACCTCTTCCTTGATTCTTTCTTTTTCTTCCTTGATTTTGTCTGGCGTTGGAAGTCTCTCTTTCATATCTCAAGAATATCAGAGAACTAGAAGCTTGAAAACTCCGGCCTTGGCGGGATGTCTTTTTCCGGATGGAGGGCTTTTTGGTGCTCTTGTTCTTTGAGTTTTTGGTTGGCAACTTTGAGTAAGTAGTTTTTGAGGATGGTTAAGGAAGAGAGGCCTTTAATTGCATCTCGAATGTTTCTATCGTTATCAAGATCCAATTCTATTTGTTTTAAGGCATTATCTTTGACTAACCAGGTTTTTCTGATTAATTCTTTTTGCTTGTCTTTGTTTATCCCTAAAAATATTGGAGAGTTTACCAAAGAAGAAAGACTAAGAGTTGCTATCCAGGCGTTCCCCAGGTTTATTTGCCCCTTATTAAGATTTGATTCTATCGCCTTTAGGATATTATCTTTGACCAACCAGGCTTTCTTTATTATTTCCTCTTGCTTTTTTTTGTTTATCTCAGGCCACAAAGGAGAATTGATTAAAGCAGAAAGATCGTAAATTGCGTTCCAGGCATAGTCTTGACTTGCCTGACCTTTGTCAAAGCCTGATTCTATTTCTTTTAATGCCTTGTCTTTAATCAGGCGCGCTTTTTTAATCAATTTTTCTTGCTCATCCTTATCTATCTCCGACCACAAAGGAGAGTTTATCAAAGAAGAAAAGCCAAGAGTTGCTACCCAAGCATTCCATTGACTCGTTTGACCTTTGTCAAGATTTGATTCTATTTTCTTTAAGGCATCATTTTTCACTAACAGAGCTTTCTTTGTATACTCCGCAATCTTCTCTTCCAGTTCGTAGGCAAAAGCTAATTCATCTGGGATCTCTTCCTCTGCCAAGCTTTTCTCTCCCGGCACGTTAAACATCTCCGGATTCAACCCTTCCGTCTGCTCCCTGAACGCCTGGACCTCTTCCTTGATTCTTTCTTTTTCTTCCTTGATTTTGTCTGGGCTGGGAATTTGTTCAGCCATGATATTATAACTTCCTTATTCCCTCTGTAATTTGCTCTTCTGTCTTTTTGATAATTTCTTGCGCCATCCGGTTCATCTCCTCGTCTTTAATGTGGACGGCAACCGCTTTTACTCCGGGCAGATTTTTCTTAATGTTATCCAAAACATCTTCTGTGTCGGAGCCAGCGCCGATGATAATAAAAATAGTGTTGGGCAAGTTGCGAGCTGTCTGTAAAACATCGTTAATTTTATCCCTTTCCCCCTGGCCATCGGTAATCATTACCGCTAAATTCAAAACTTTATGGCGTCCTTTATATTTCTTACTTTCTTCTTTCAAATAATCAATTAAATTTTTCAACGCTTCAGCGTCAGCCGTGCTGCCACCGGAAATATTTTCAGCGGCAAAGTAGAGCTGGGCAATTGTTTTTTCATCAAGGTCAGAATCCAGCGGTTTTCTCAGAACCGCTTCATTACTGAATGTTATCAATCCCTCCCGCAGATAATTTCTTTTTTTCCGGGTAGAGGGCACCAATTTATCCAGTTCCCGCTCTGCTCTTAAAAAGGCTTCGGCAAATACTAAAACAGTATCAGCGGCTTTCTTGTTCTTATCTAAATCGCCCATAGAACCGGAATGGTCAACTAAAAATAATAAATCAATGGTGGGGAAAGCACTTTTTAAGCCTAGGTGTTGAAAGGTTTTTGGCTCTGTTCCTCTTTTTACTCCCCGGATATAGTCGGAAAGGCGGCCAGGCATAAGGTGGCCTATTGTTTGGTGAGTTTTTACTTCCGGCTCCATTTTGTTTTTTAAAATTTCAACTAAAAAGTCGGCCAGAAAATTAATTTGAGAAGCCAGTTCTTTTTTTCTTTGTTCAAAAATCCTTAACTGGTACGGCTCCAGGTTTAAAAGTTTGGCTCTTTCCATTTCGGAGGCGGCATGAATCTGAGCCAGGCGCTCTTTCGCTGCCACTTGCTGCCGAATTGACCGGCGTTTGTCACCATCCAACGATTCCTCCTTGCTTGAAGCAGGCCTTCCTTCCTCGTTGTCCTCTCGGCGGTTTTTTATTTCTTCTCTAATCGCTTCTCTGCCTAGCTGATTAAGTATTTCTCTTTCTTCC
>CAYVGF010000001.1:24142-48909 GCA_964451115.1 uncultured Candidatus Saccharibacteria bacterium | reverse complement strand
TGTCAGCCCGGGGATTGGCGGGGTTAGAGCCCCAGTTCCGAAACAAGGCAATGAGATCTTGAAAATCAACGCTGCCGTTGGTGACAATATCGGGCGAGTTGAGAATCTGGGCGCGAACTGGCGCAGCAAACAGCAAAATGCCAATAATTAGCATGGCGGCGAATGATAATCTTTTCATTTCCTTATTATATTATTGATGGCTGAAAATTGGTAATTCCTGCTGGCTGGCAGATGGATTAGAAATTGAATCAGAATTCAAAACTAGTCTGAAAGCCGGCAATTGATTGAAAATGGGCTACTGAAAAATTGAAAATTAATCACTGCCCCCAGTTTCGGAAGAGTTCAATGAGGTCTTGGAAGTCAACTTTGCCGTTTGTTACGATGTCAGCCCCGGGATTAGCGGGGTTATCGCCCCAGTTCCGAAACAAGGCAATGAGGTCCTGGAAATCAACGCTGCCGTCTTCGTTGAGGTCGGCTTTGTTGAAATTACCTAAAACTTTTCGGCTACGAGACAAAACTAAAACGCCTGCAGAATTATCCGTAACTCCAGGTAAATCAATAAAAACCTTGTTGTTGGTGATAGTGTAGACAGAAGAAGTCATTGAGTCATAGACCAAAGGAATTAATTCATCGCCCCCTTTTTCGTTAAAGGTAATTGCTATAGAAATATTTTTGTTTTTGTAGTCAGTATTCCATTGACTTGTTGTATTTATCAAAAAGATATAATCTTCATCGGCGGTCTGCCGATGCGCCCAAACTAATCTATCGCCGTCCGAAGATTGAACTTGGATAGAATTTGTCACTTCTGGAGCAAATTTTCCTTCGCCTAAACTATTAATATCGTTCATGATCTCTGATGAAAAATATTCCCACATATCTTGAAAGGTTCCTCTGTAAGCATAGAGAAAAAGCCCTTTTGCCCCTCCTGCTATATGTTGAAATGCCATATTTTTAAGCTCATTTTTCTTAGGAAAGCGCCACTGCCCTCCACCAAACATCTGCAGAACTCCCCAGATAGCCGCATCTTCTTGCTCAAAACTGGAATAGTTAGAATCAGAATTACGAATAAGTTCATAATTGTAATAAACTGTTCTTAGATCAACAAGTGAGTTATCTTTGTTGATAGGATAAGGATCTAACAAAATTAAATCTGGAGCTTTGTAATCTTTAATTGACCAATGGGTATATCCTGGTCCATAAGTAGTAATAAAATAAGAAACGGCGCTAATATGATAAGGATCTTCTTCTTTAGCAATATTATAATGCTCAGCTACCGTGTCAGGATTAACATAGCTCCATGAACTCATTGGTTCATCAAGTAAATTGTACCCTAATAAGCGAGGGTGTTTTCTATATTGCCTAATATTATTTCTGACTAAATCAAGGTTTTCCGGTTGCCCTTGCCACGTTTCAATCATCCCCCAACTTGCTGAATTATTATTCAGATGCGTAACCCATTCGATAAAGCCATTAAATCCAAGTTTTTCAAGATAGCTCCACGTGTCCAGATTATGATCTTCAAGGTAAGCGCCAAAAATAAAAACTCTTTGTCCATCTATCAATAAATTATCGTTATCGTCCAATCTAACTTCGCGGATTCCAGAAGGCGGAGGTGGATACTTATTTAAAGGTACTGAAACCGAAGCTAAAAGAGCGCCTTTTTTAAATTGGAAATCAAACCAATAAGGGTTGTCATCTTTCGCATAGGGACTGGAACGTGTGTACTGAAAAATAATACTGTCCACATCAAGAGAAAGAATCATGCCCTTTTTAAGAGAAATAAACTGCCAGGTTTTAATAGGAGAATTATTACGAGAAAGTGTGATGCTAAGCTTAGCTCCTGAAAAATCAGAAACATTATTAATTCTTACTTTGAATTTGATCTTGTTAATTTTACCCATAGTAGGATAAATGGCATTTCTGTACTTAGGAGAAATCATATTAACCTGAAGAATATTACTGTTTTGCGCCCAAACTTTTTTTAAGGTGGGTAAGAAAACGAAAGTCAAGCTACTTAAGGCAAGAACAGTAATGATAAGTGGTAATCGTTTCACTTTCTTATTGTATTATTAATCGTTGAGGATTAGAAATTAAACGAACTGATTAAACGTTTTTCACTAAACTTTTTAAGATATCCAAATTTTTCTTATCCGGCCCTTTATTGTCAAAACCCGGTGTTTCTATGATAAAAACCGAGCTTTTTGTTTCTTTGTTATTTAATAAATTTTCAAAAACCTGAAGGCCGATTTTGCCTTCGCCAATATTTTCATGCCGGTCCCGAAAACTGCCAAACTCATCCCGGCTGTCGTTTAGGTGCCAAACTAAAACATTCTTAAGGCTGGTGATTTTCCTCAATGCTTTGAGAAAGCCGGAAAGATTATTCAAGTCATAACCGGCGCTATGCAAATGGCAGGTATCCAAACAAACCTTGACCCTTGGGCTATTAATGTCGGTTAAAAGCCTGCCAATGTCTTTTAAGTTCCAGCCGATTTTCCGGTTGCCAGCATTTTCAATCAGAAAATAGGCCGGCGCCGCTGATTGTTTTAATACCTCTTTGATGTTTTTTACCAAAACCGGGTAGCGCGGATGGCCGGCAATCGGGCTCTCGCCTTTGTCTTTAAACGAACCAAGGTGAATGATACTGCCTGTAATCTCCATTTTTGCCGCCAGGTTCAGTTCATTAATTAGGCTCTTTTTTGACAGGTGGCCAATTCTGCCGCTGTCAGCCAGATTAATCAGATAACTGGCGTGAAAGTAAACAGGTTCAACTTTTAACTGGCGTTTTGCCGCTATAAATTTTTCAATCTCTTGGCGGGAAGGATCGGCTAGCTTCCAGCTTCGGGGAGAGCTGGAAAAAATCTGCAAACAGTTGCCGCCGATGCCAACAGCCCGCTCCAGAGCTTTGCTGTAACCGCCTTGAGTTGACAGATGGGCGCCTAATTTCATATTTGAATAATACCATAAAATCTCTTTCTTGCTTAATTTGACTTAAGTTATAACAACAATAATAATCAAATTAGCAACGAAAAAATAAAAAAGAGGGAGATGAAAATGAAAGAATTTATTGAAGCCATTGATTTGATTACAGATGAAATGAGTAAAGATGATTATTTACTAATAGAACCAGTAAAAACGGCAAATTTCTACCTAAAAAAATTATTTTCGTTTATTGGAAATGATTTAACCGCATTAGATTTACAAGTAAAAACCGAAATTTTGATTGAAATTATAAAAAGATTTAATCGGAAGTTAATTCCAGTTTCTTCTTATAAACTGACCTTAGTGATTAACAAGCAAGACCAGGTAAGGTTCGGTTTTTTAAATCGGCCAGGAGAAGAAGAGGTGCCACCAATATTAATTTTAGGCAGTCATAAATACCCTCCGAACTTTAGGATAAACGACATTTTAAACAGCAATTGACTCCACCGCCAACCCTCTCAATTTGAGAGGGTTTTGTTTAGCGTAATAATTATCTCTCAAATAAAGTTTTGATTCTAAAAATTACCAAGGAGTAAGATCAATAAAGCCATCATCGGCCACAAAAACCGTTTTTTCAAAATGGGCGCTGACGCCGTTCTCGGCAGAAGCATAACTGTCATCCGCTTCTTTCCTAATTTGGCCGGAACCAATAACCACCATCGGTTCAATCGCCAAAACCATCCCCTTTTTTAAAACTGGACCGGTTCCTTTTTGGCCAAAATTATAAATAATCGGATCTTCGTGAAGATCAAAGCCCACCCCATGGCCGGTTAATCCTTGGGCCACACTGAACCCTGAACGTTTCACGGTGTCTTCAATAACCCACCCAATATCTCCCAAACGATTGCCGGCTTTAACAAAAGAAAGCGCGGAAAACAAAGCGGCTTTTGTTGTCTTGATTAATTTTTCAGCCTCCGGCGAAATTCTGCCTACTCCAACGGTTAACGCCGCATCGGTTATGTAACCTTGGTAATCAACGCCAAAATCAATCTTTAAGACATCACCCTCTTTCAGAGTTGAATTATTCGGCAAGCCATGGACAATGATTTCGTTTAACGAAGTGCAAATTTGGGCAGGATACGGCTGATCGGCGCCGCTTGGCTGGTAGCCAAAAAAGGCGGATCGGGCGCCCATTTCCGCCAATCTGTTTTTTGCCCAATCATCTAAATCTCTCAATCTAACTCCCGGTTTGGCTTTTTGGGCCAATTCCCCCAAAATTTTAACCAAAATGCGGCCGGAAATTTTCAACCGCTCCAAATCTTTTTCATCCTTTAGCTTGGCAGCCATTGTCAGTTCAGATTCAGTTTTTTAAGAATTGACCGGTGAACCGTCAAAGGCGCCGGTTCTCCGTTGATTTGATAAACCTTATAACCGGCTTTCCGGGCGGCGCTTAAAATCGGCAAGGTTCTTTCCTTAAACTGCTTCAGCCTAACTTTGATTACTTCCGGATCGTCTAAAGACCTTTTTTTCACCTTGCCGCCGCAGAAGGCGCATTGCTTAAGGTCGGCTTTGCCCATTATCGGCATGCCACAGACCGAACAAATCAGCCGGCTGGAATTCCGCCTAATGGAGGTTTGAGGCTTAATGTCTAAATAAAAGATAAATATGTTCTTTTTGCCGTAAATTTTATTAAGCAAGGCTAACAATCCTTTCTGGCGCTTGTCGCCAAACGCCTCAAATAAAGTTCGCGGCGATCCGCTAAAGATAATATCCAAGCCAGCTTTGCCTATTTTTTTGGTTGCTTCACTTACAATTTTTAGAACCCAACTGGGGGTATTCAGTTTGCCGGAGTCAAAAAGCTGCCTTTCCCGCTTTAAAATTGGATTTTTCTTCCAACCCGGCGAATAAAGCAAAGTTTCAAGGTAATGGCCGGTATCAAAATTAACCCACCCAAACCTTTTTGACAAAAGTTCGGCTTGAGTTCCCTTGCCCGCCCCCGGCGGACCGTAAATAATAACCGCTCTCATAGCTTGATTATAACAAACTTGGTTTAAATTTAAAAAAGGTCAAGGCAGAACTCCGGCCAATTTGCTTTGCAAGCAGGAGATAAGACGCTAAATTATGCTGTCATACTCCCTGATTACCAGCTGAGATTCAATCTGTTTCATTATTTCCAAGGCCACTGCCACTACAATTAAGAGCGCGGCGCCGCCAATGGCAAAGTTTTGGTTGCGGCTGAAAAACTGAGTTGCGTTAGGCAGAACCGCCACCAAACCCAAAAACAAAGCCCCCCATAAAGTAATCCTATTTACGATTTGCTTAATCACATTGGTAGTTGCCTGGCCTGGCCGGATGCCGGGGATAAAGCCGCCGCTTCTCTGCAAGTTCTTGGATATCTCTTCCGGATCAAAGGTAACCGCCGTGTAAAAATAAGTGAAGGTGAAAACCAGAACGAAGTAAGCAGCGGAATAAAAGATAAAGTTTTGGAACAATCCAGTCACCAGTTCATTGAGCCTTATTGACAAATCGGGAGAAAACAAAGCTGAAATCTGAACCAGGAAGTTGGGAAAAAGCAAAACCGCTATTGCAAAAATGATCGGAATAACGCCGGCCTGATTGACTTTAATCGGCAAATAACTTGAGATGCCGCCGTACATTTTGTTGCCCCTGACTTGCTTGGCGTAAGAAACTGGAATTTTCCTTTCACTTTCGTTGACATAGGTAACGCCGGCAATGACTAGTATGCCTAAAATCACAAACACAATATATGACGGCAGGTCTCGCGGGTCATAATTAGCCGCGATATTAATTACCGTCTGAGGCAAGCGGGCCACAATGCCGGCAAAAATCAAAATTGAGATCCCGTTTCCGATTTTATATTCCGTCATCAATTCTCCAATCCACATCAGTAAGACGCTGCCGGCGGTAATTACAATGACATTAGCCAGCATGTCCGCCAAACCCAGTCTCGGCAAAACTCCCTGCGAGATAAGCAGGTTTAAAAAGCCATAACCTTGGACAAAAGCAATCGGCACCGTCAGATAGCGGGAGTAACGGTTAAATTTGGCTCGCCCCTCCGAACCTTCTTCATAATAAGCCTTCTTTAAAGAAGGGAATATTATGGTCAAAAGCTGCATCACAATCACCGCGGTAATATAAGGGCCGACTCCCAACATCATAATTGAGAGGTTGCTCAATCCGCCGCCGGAAAAAATGTTCAAAAAGCTGAATAACTGGCTGGAACTAAGAAGCTGGTTTAGCTGAAAAGCGTCAATTCCGGGAATAGGAATTGCCGCCAGAGCCCGGAAAGCAACCAGCAGAAACAGAACCATAAACACTTTCTTGCGCAGGTCGGGAACTTTTAAGAATTGGAAAATTTTATTCATATGATTTGTCGCGAAAAATATGTTTGGCGAATAAAAGCAAAAAATGCTAATTAAACAACTTTCCCGCCGGCTTTCTCAATCTTTTCGCGAGCCGACTTGGAAACCTTAATCCCTTGGACAGTTAACGGTTTAGTAATTTCGCCGTCATCCAAAATTTTAACTTTCTTGGTTCGGGCGCTGACCAAACCGGCAGAAACCAAATCGGACAGCTTCACGCTTTCAACATTAAGTTTGTTAAGTTCTTTCAGTTTCACAACCGCGTAGGTTTTTTTGCTGGGCGACCTTTTTGTGTTGCCCACGCCGTATAATTTCGGGAATTTAGCGATTATTTTTTTAACCTCTGACGGGATTTTCCGCCCGGCTCGGGCCCGCTGGCCCTTAATCCCCCGCCCGGAATAACTGCCTCGCTTGCCGCCACGGCCAATTCTTTTCTTTTTCTTTAAAGGATTGTTGGTTTGGAGAGTGTGAATTTGCATAATTTTAAGATGAATTTGAAGTTTGGTTATCTTGCTGCTTTAACTGGTTTAACTTAGTCAAAGCCAAAATAGCCGCCCGGGAGTTGGCGATTTTGTTGGTGGTTCGGCCTAAAATCTTGGCCGAGATGTCTTTCACGCCGGCTAGCTGCAAAACGGTCCGGACAGATCCGCCCGCCACTAAGCCGTGGCCTTTCTCAGCCGGTTTGATTTTAACCCGAGCCGCGCTGTATTTAGCTTCCACATCGTAAGGAATGGTTCTTTCTTCCACGAGAGGGAATTTAATAATGTGCTTTTCCGCGTCTACCCGGCCTTTTCTGATTGACTCCGCCACATCCTTGCCTTTGCCCACACCTAAACCGACCCGCCCGCGGTAATCGCCTAAAACAACAACGGTTCTGAAGCTTAACCGCTTGCCGCCGGCTACCACTCTCGTAACCCGCTTAATTTCCAGAACTTTCTCGTCAAACTCTTTTTCTTTCTTAAACCCTAAATTCCGGTCCTTTCTTTCTTTAGATGGTTGATTGTTATTTGTCATAAATGATTAAACAACCTTGAATTTACCAAAATCAAGGCCTAAAGTCAATAAATTTAGTAAACATACTCGTCAATAACCTGATTTTGGGGATTCAAAAGCCTTATGTCATCATGGTACTTGTCAAAAATATCCTGCTCTATCCAAACCCGCCACTCATTGCTTAAAAAATCGGGTTCTTGTTTGTGGCGATAGCAGGCGTTAATGCCAAAATTGTCATTAATGAAACTCCGGCACTGGTTGCCCAGTTCGCCTTGAAACTGGTTAGTTTTGTTAGTGTCCGGCAACTCGCAGCGCCGCAGGCTCATAATATAATTTTGGCACTCGCCGGAGAGATGGCGGTAATCGTCTTTGGCCGGCAAATAGCAATCATTCGGCAGAGGCGGAGAAAACTCCGCTATTTTATTTAAAAAGCCGGTGCACCGATTCAGCCGAAAGTTCTTGCCGATTGGGCTCTGAGCGCCAAAATAAATGACTGCTTTATCCCGCGGGCCTAAAACAATGTCCCCGGCATTGTTATTTGAGCTGTAAACAACATAAAACGGTACCGCTTGGGGAATCCTAATTTCGCCGGTATTGCTTGCCAACCGCCAGCCGGTGATATCAACTTGCTCGCCTTCTTCCAAATTTGCGGTTAAAACCGCTGTGGGAGAATTGCTGCCGTAACCCCGGTTAAATGAAATTTTCACCGCTCCGGACCGTTGGCTTGGCGGAATCTTATTCTCAGGCTTAACAACGCTGTCTGGCGGATTATTTTTTTTAACCTTGGGTTTTGTTTTAGGCGGCGGTGATTTTTTAACCGTGGAAGTGGAAACTGTTGGCAAAGGAATCAGCCCCTTGCCCACATTTTTAACCAACCCCCCTATGCCGCCAAAGCTGCTGACAAAATCAAAAACCAAAAACCCGATAATCAGCAGCACTGCCGCTCCGATAAGTTTTTGCTTCATACTGCTTAGTTTATTAAAAAAAGCGGCGAATTCAACCTTAAGCGGTTAGTCAGAAAAAACCTGGGTAAAAATTATAAAATCTTTAACTACCGCTCCTCCGATTCCGGTTTTCCGAAACCGATTATTTAAAATATTTTCCTTGTGCTCTTTAGAGCCCCACCACAGATTAAAAGCCTCATTGGCTATCTCTTTTTCAGAAAACCAGCTTTTCTCCGCCCACTCAACCGCCGGCACTTTGCTTAAGATATCAGTTCGGTCAATAATGGCTTGCTTAATAACCCTGCGGCTTTCCGCCCGGCTAGACTGGTGGGACACGCCCAACGGCTCTACCTCTGGGCAAACTACCGCGGCATTGCTAATCTCCTGCGGCCGGTAAAGGTAGCCCAACCTTTTTTCCAACCGGAATAAAACCAGATTCTCACCCGCTAATTGGTAATTGATGCCGGAATTTTTCAGCCTTTCTCCCACGTCAAAACCGAACTTAAACCCTTGGTGGTGCAGAATCGGGTAAGCGCAAGGTTTCTGAGGGTCAACCAACGGCTTGTTTTCGGCGGCAAGTTCTTTGCTGAATTTTTCAGCAACTTTAGCCAACTTATTGTCCTGGATCAAAAATACGCGGTTATTTTTAATTCGGGCCTGGTTGACCGATTTGACAATCGCCGCACTGATTGCCGGCAAATCATACCGAGGCTGAGGTTCTATTTTAAGAGTCGGCGGCTGAACTGCTTTTTTAAAGCTTAAGTTCGGAACGCCAAGCAATTGGCTGCTTTGGCCTGCCCGAGCCGAGTCAATTAAAGACTTAACCTGATTGATTTTAAATCTAGTTAAAAAATCAAACTGGCCGGTAAGGGGCAGATTATAAGCCGACTGGAATCTCTTGAGCGCTTTTCGGGTCAAGGGGCCAAAGTAGCCGGTAATTAAGCTTTCAGGGTAAAAACCCTGATCCCGCAAAAATGTTTGCAGGGCCTTAACGCTTCCGCTCTCCAATCCAAAGGCCAATCTCGGCTCTAAAGAGTCAAGGCGGGCGGCTAATTGGCTAATCTGGCTCTGAATTTGCTCAATCTTTTCCCTTAATGCTTGGATATCAGCCAACCGCGAATTAATTTCAGCTTTCGCCGGCAAAGCGCCGGTTAAAAATCCAAAAGCCGCAATAAAGATAAAAAAAATAAATAGGCGTTTCATTTGGTTGAAGTTGTTATTTAGCTTTCATTTTAAAACAAAACCAGCCGCAAATCTACAGCTTCGGCCAATTTTTTCATCATTGCCTTTTCCTGATTAAGCTTAATTTTGCGCCGGAGACCAAAACTTCAGCCGGCCGGGGCCGGGAATTGTAATTTGAACTCATGGAATAACCGTAAGCGCCGGCGTTTAGTATTGCCGCCGCGTTTCCAATCTGAAAGGCGGGAAGAAGGCGGTCACGGGCAAAAAAATCGCTTGACTCGCAGATATTGCCCACTACCGACACTTTTTTCTTTTTGCCTCTCACTTTGGAAGCGTTAATAATCTCATGGTAAGCGTCGTAAAAAGCCGGCCTAATTAAATGGTTAAAGCCGGTATTAAGGCCGACAAAAGTGCGGGTTGGCGTTTGTTTGATGTCAACAACAGTCGCCAGTAAAGCGCCGCTTTTTGCCGTCAAATAACGGCCCGGTTCAAAATAGAAATTTGGCGGGCGCTTAAATTTCTTAGAGAACTCTCTTAACTTCCTCTTCAGCCGGCGGCCCAACAAACTGACGTTCAAAGGCCGCTCTTGGGGCCGGTAAGGCACTCCAAAGCCGCCGCCGAAATCAATATACTCTAAGTTTTCTATTTTTTGCCTTGAAATAAAGTCAAGAAAATTGCTGACCATCAGCTCAAAAACACTGTCGTCTAAAATATTAGAGCCGACATGCTGGTGTAAGCCGGCAATTTTTAAGTTAAATTTGTCCGCCAGCCGAACCGCTTCCTTGAAATCAGTGTAATAAATGCCAAATTTGCTCGCTGGCCCGCCGGTAATAATGTGGTGGTGGCCGCCCGCTCCTTGGCCAGGATTAATTCTTAAGCCAATCCTTGTTCCCGGCTTAAGTTGGCCGATGGCTTTTATCTGCCGGAGGGAATCGGCGTTAATTGTAACCCGTTTGGCCAGAACTCTCTTTAACTCTTCCGAACTGACATTGGAAGAGGTGTAAATTATGTCCTGAAAATTAAAACCGGCCTTCAGCGCCAATCTCACTTCTTCCCAACTCACGGTTTCCGCCCCAAAATTCAGATTCTTAATGATTTTCAGCAAAGAAGGATTGCTGTTGGCTTTTAAGGCGAAAAACAAGCGGCAGCCGGGAAAGTTAAAAGCCGCTTTCAGCCGCCGGGCGCTGCGCTCAATTTCTGACCGGTCATAAACGTAAAGCGGGGAGCCAAATTTTTTAATCAATTTTTCCGCCGAAAAACTGCCGAAGTAAAGCTTGTTATTTTTAACCGTTATCATAACTGGCGCGCTTCTTTTATTATTTCCAAAAACCGGTTGTACTTTGCCGTTCGTTCTCCCCTGGCTGGCGCCCCAATCTTAATTCCGTCCAAGCCCAGACCGTAGGCAAAATCGGCAATAAAGCTGTCATTGGTTTCCTGCGACCGGTGGGAAGCGACTATGAACCATTTTTTTCGGCGCGCTGCCTTTACCGCCTCTATTGCTTCCGAAATCGTCCCTACCTGGTTAGGCTTAATAATTACCCCGTTGATGCAATTTAACTCCCTGATGGTTTCCGGATTGGTAGCGGTTAAATCGTCGCCGACTATGTTTACTTTTTGGCCAAATAACTCCAGCGCTTTTTCAAAGTTTAGATAATCGCTTTCCCCAAATGGATCTTCTAAATAAAACAAAGGAAACCGCCGGACCGCCTTCCGGTAAAAATCCATCAGCCGGCGCGGCGGCAGCTTAATTTCAGAAGCCGCGGCATCAAGGCCCAACTCATAGTCGCCGCTTTTGCCGGCAATTTTCTGAATCAAGCTCAGCGGCGCCAAATTATCCTTAAAAGCCAAAGAAAAACCTCCTTCGTCCCCAATTCCGAAGCTGATTTTCCGTCGGCGCAAATGGCGGCCAATTTCATTGTAAACTTCCACGCACCGGGCGATGCTTTTTTCAATCTGGCGGGTTTTGGGCGAAAAAAGATACTCCTGAAAATCAAGGCCGTTGGCCGCATGAACGCCGCCGTTGATCAAGTTGGCTAAAATCCTTGGAAACTTGGGCTTAATCGGCTGAAAGCGGCAAAGCGCGTTAAAATACTGCCAAAGGAACTTGCCTTCAATTGCCGCCGCTGATTTGGCCGCAATAAGGGAAACGGCCAAAGCAGTGTTGCCGCCGATTTTAAGCTTTAAAGGCGAACCGCCCAACTGGATTAATTTCCGGTCAACAAGTTCCTGGCGGCGAGGATCAACTCTCAAAAGCCAGGGTTTGATTTTCCTGTTAATGATTTTGATTGCCAAATCAGGATCAACAGTAACCGCTTCTTTGGAACCGAAACTGCTTCCCACCGGCGGCGCGGCGGAAACAACCTCCCCCGAGCTCAACTGGGCTGTCAGTTTTAACGACCAGCGGCCCTTTGAATTTATTATCTTTTCGGCTTGCAGCCGCTTAATTTTTACCATTAACTTGGTTGATTTCTTTCCCTTTTTTTCCTCTTTGGAATCCGACAATATTGTCGGCGGTGGTATCCAAAATCCTCATTAAAGCTTCCCGGGTATTGAAGGCGTTATGAGGCGTTACAATCACCTTTGGATGCGAAATCAAGTAATGGCCGGCCAGAACCTTGCTCAAACTTTCCCGGTTGGGATGCTTGCCCGTTAAAAACTCCAGCTCTTCTTTGATTAAGCCTTCCTCTTCCAACACATCTAGGCCGGCGCCGCCAAGATGGTCCTTCTTTAGGGCCTCAATGATGGCTTCCGTTTCAATCACTGCTCCCCGGCTGGTATTGATAAGTAAAACTCCTTTTTTGGTTTTAAAAATATTGCTCTTGTTTATTAAGTGGTGGGTTTGGGGCAAGTAAGGGACATGCAGCGTCACAATGTCGCTTGCTTGAAGCAAGTCATCTAGGTTGTCAACGTAACGGAACCCGGCTTTCTGGCTGAACTCAAAATCAGGATAAACATCATAGGCCACTACCGCCATTCCAAAGCCTTTAGCGATTGAAATCACGTGCCGGCCGATGTTGCCGGTGCCAATCACTCCTAAAGTCTTGCCTTTCAAATCAATGCCTCTTAAGCCTTCCACGCTGAAATTGTTATCTTCCCGAAGCCGGTGGTAAGCGTCAAATATTTTTCTGGTTAAAGCCAAAAGCAAAGCGAAGGTGTACTCCGCCACCGTGTTGGCGCCGTAAAAAGGCACGTTAGAAACAGCAATCCCTTTCTCGCCGGCTGCCGCCAAATCAATATGGTCGTACCCGGTAGAACGGGTAGCAATAAACTTCAAGTTGGGAAAATGGCCAATTACTTTTTTGCTGACCTGGGAATCAATAAATACGGAAACGGCCTCAAAATCATTAACTGCCGGCAGGTGGTCTTCGTCCAAAGCGTGATTAAAGAAAACCAGCTCAACGTTTTCCGGCGCTAAACGGCTGATAAGATAATCTTTTTCCCAATCTTCTAAACTGAAAAAAGCTGTTTTCATAATTGTTATTGTGAGTTCTTTTTAAGCCGGCCTTCAACCTGGTAAATCGCTTTCACCGCCTTAACGACAACATCCGGGTTAAGCGAAATGCTCTCAATTTTCTCTTTCACTAAAAATTGGGCAAACTCGGGATAATCAGACGGAGCCTGCCCGCAGATGCCAATATATTTTTTTCGGCGGCGGGCCGCTCTTACTAAAGCCGCCACTAAGCGCTTAACGCTTTCGTTGTTCTCGTTGGCAATACCGGCAACAATTCCGGAGTCCCGGTCTAAGCCTAAGGTCAGCTGAGTCAGGTCGTTGGATCCGATGGAAATTCCGTCAAATAAATCCAAAAACTTATCCACCAGCAGGACATTGGACGGAATCTCGCCCATCATGTAAATTTTTAGCGTTTTATCTTTGCTTCTGGCCAGGCCGTTTCGGGCCATAATCTTTAAAACTTTTTCGCCTTCTTCCGGCGTCCGGCAGAACGGAATCATCGGAACCGCGTTATCCAGCCCCATCTCTTGCCTCACTTTCTTTAGCGCCAGGCACTCTAGGGCAAACGCCGGCGCAAAGTCGGGATGGTAATAGCGGGAAGCTCCCCGCCAGCCCAGCATCGGGTTTTCTTCTTCCGGTTCGTAAAACTCGCCGCCCAAAAGCGTCCGATACTCGTTGGTTTTAAAGTCGGAAAATCTCACAATCACCTTTTTGGGGTAAAAAGCGGCGGCAATCCGGGCAATGCCAAAAGCAAGGTTGTCAACATAAAATTTTACTTTATCTTCCCAACCCGCAACTTTTTTATTAATCCTTTTTTTCAGATTAGGCGGTAAAGACTTAAAATTAATCAAAGCCATCGGATGGATGCCGATAGCGGAAGCGATAATAAACTCTTCCCTTGCCAAACCCACGCCGTCATTGGGCAGAAAAGACACGTCAAAAGCGTTTTCCGGCGTGGCAATGTTAACCATTATCTTGGTTTTCGGTCTAGGCAGTTTCCCGACATCCGTGGTTTCAACCTTGAATTTAAGCTTCCCTCTAAACACCAGGCCTTCACTGCCGGTAGTGTCTACCGTTACCATTTCCCCGGTTTTGATTTTTGCCGTTGCGTTGCCGGCGCCAACTACCCCCGGAATTCCCAGCTCTCGGGAGACAATCGCGGCGTGGCTGGTTCGGCCGCCTTTGTTGGTAATAATCGCCGAAGCGATTTTCATAATCGGCTCCCAGTCCGGATCGGTCATGTCGGTCACTAAGATTTCCCCTGGCTGGAACCGGCTGATATGTTTGGGGTTTAAAATGACGCGCGCCTTGCCAAAGGCAATTTTGCTGCCAACTGAAATCCCTTTAGCCAGCAACTGGCCTGATTCTTGGCGGCGGTAAACTTTAACCACATTTTTTTTCTTGCCGGCATGGACCGTTTCCGGCCGGGCTTGGACGATAAACAGCTCGCCGGTACGGCCGTCTTTGGCCCATTCAATGTCCATCGGCGTCCATTTTTTGTTCAACTTAGTGTAATAATCCTCAATCATCTTCCCCCACCGCGCCAGTTGAATAATTTCTCTGTCATTTAACATAAACTTAACCCTATCTCGGGGAGGGACGGACACCAGTTTAATGCTTTTGACGCCCCGGGCTTTGGTGTAGACAATCTTCCGGTCCTTTACGCCCAGTTTCTTATAAATAATTGGCACCGTTCCTTTTTTGGCCAGGTTAGGCTTAAAAACTAAATACTCGTCGGGAATCACTTCCCCCTGCACGATTAGCTCGCCCAGCCCCCAAGTGGCGTTAATTAAAACCACATCCTTAAAACCGGATTCGGTATCCAAAGTAAACATCACCCCCGATCCGTTCAAATCCGAACGGACCATTTTCTGCACCCCTACCGACAAAGAAACTTTAAAGTGGTCAAAATGCTTGTCTTCCCGGTAAGAAATCGCCCGGTCGGTAAATAAAGAAGCCATGGCGGAAACTATTGATTTCAACAGCTGGTTTTGGCCGCGAACGTTCAAATAAGTGTCGTGCTCGCCGGCAAATGAAGCGCCGGGCAAATCCTCGGCAGTTGCGCTTGACCGCACCGCCACATCAACATTCCGGCCATAAACCCTCTCCATTTCCCGATAGGCTTTGATTATTTTTTCGGCTAAATCTTCCGGCAGTTTTTTAGATTTTATCTCCGTCCTAATCAGCTCCCCGCGGCGGGCCAAATCTTTAACGTTGCCGGTATCCAATCCTTTTAAGGTTTGCTTGATAAATTTATCCAAGCCCGTTTCCTTGATAAAGTATTGGTACGCTGCCGCCGTTACCACAAAACCTTCGGGAATTTTTACCCCTTTCGGCTTTAAGTGTTTTATCATCTCACCCAAAGAGGCATTTTTGCCGCCAACCAGCGGCACATCTTTAATTCCGACTTGGCTAAATTTAAGCACTAATTTTTTGGCCATTTTATCCATAATTTTTAATTAAAACTTAAAGCTTAAAATCAAATCGGCCACATTAGACCCGGTTTCACCGGTCAGAATATAGCCGCCAACCTTTTTAAAGAAATTATATGAGTTATTATCGCTCAAGTAAGCCTCAATGTCCATTTTTTTTGCCGCCGCCGATTTTTTCGTTTCTTCGTCGGCAAAAGCGCCGGCAAAATCAGAGTTGTCCCGGCCGTCGGAAGCAACAGCCGCTACTATTTCCCCGGCGCCAACCGTCTGCAGAGCGCTTAAAGCCAGTTCCTGGTTGCGGCCGCCCTTGCCCTTGCCTTTAATGGTCACCGTTGTTTCGCCGCCGTAGAGCAAAAGCGTGCCGGCTGGAAGATTTTTAAGCCGCTCGGCTATTTGCCGGCCCGCAATCCGCGCTTCGCCCGTAAGCCGGTCGGAGATAATCCTGGCCGCCAACCCTTTTTTTCGTGCCCGCTCGGCCATAGCCGACAAGGCGGTTTTGTTGGAAACTAACAAAACGTTGGCAACGCGCTTAAAATACTTCTGGTTCTTCGGAGTTTCAACCAAAGCTGTTGGCGGCACTTTCAGCCGAAATTTTCTAATTACCGCTAAAGCGTCTTTAACGGAAGTCTGATCCGGCACCGTAGGTCCGGATGAAATAAACTGCAAGTCATTACCCGGCACATCCGAAAAGATTAGAGCTACGCTTCTTGCCGGATAAGCATACTTGGCCAGAAAGCCGCCGCGGGCCAAAGAGATGTGTTTTCTGACAGTATTTATTTCCTGGATAGTGGCGCCTTTTTTAAACAAATCGGCTAATAACTCTTTTTCCTGGTCAACCGAAAAATCATGGGATAAGCTAAGCAGAGTTGATCCGCCGCCGGAAATGACAAAAATTACCAAGTCGTCACTGGTTAGCCCTTTTAAAGCGCCTACAATCCGGAAAGAGGCGTCGCGGTTAGCTACTGACGGCCAAGGATGGGTGCCGGCAAAGTACTGGATTTTTTTCAGCCGGCCTTTCGGCTCCAGGCCGAGCGCCATGCCGGAACTAAGCGTCCGGCCAAGCTTTTGCTCCAGAAACTTGGCAGCCGCCCAAGCCGCCTTGCCGACCGCTACCACTTTGACTTGCTTAACTTTATTCAGATTAAACTGGCGGCCGGCAATTGCTAACCGGCTGCCTGCCACTGAAACATTGGCGGCTAGCACTTTTTCGGTGGCAATGGCGGCCAAACCCGCTTCAATAACATCCAAAGCAATCCGCCTTTGGCGATTAACATTTAATTCTTGGTAGTTTTTGATAATCCCCACAAAAGAAGATTATTTTATTTCGTACCTTAAGGTGACTGATGTTTTAATCTCTTTTGAGCCCGGTTCAATTATCGGCGCCGGCGCTGGCGGACTTTCGGCGCTTTCTTTCATTGCCACGCTGTAATAAACCGGCGGCACATAGCCGGATTCGCTGACCGACAAAATTCGCCCTAACCTGAAACCGGCGGCTTTCGCAATCGCCTTAGCCTTGTTCTTGGCCTGCGCTATAGCTTTTGCTCTCGCTTCTTCCTTCACTTTTTCCACGTCATCAACCGTAAACGAAGGGCCGGAAACGGAATTGGCTCCGTTTTCAACCGCGCCGGCAAGCAAATCTCCAATCTTGCTAAAATCTCTTACCTTGACTGCAATTGACTGGTTAATCTTGTAGCCTACAATCTCAGGCGGCGGGCACGGCTTAACCTCTCCGAGCGAAGGCCGGCAGTTATAGCGCTGATAACGGGGTGTAATGCTGTAATCCGTGGTCTGAATGTCTTTATCTTCCACTGACCCCCGGCTTTTGATAAACTTGATTACCTTGTTAATTTTTTGGGAATTGTCCGCTTGCAGACTCAACAAATCTTCGCCTTCAGTGATAACGCTAAAAGTCAGCCGCGCCACATCCGGAATGACTACTGCCTTTCCTTCTCCGGAAACCTGAAAACTATCCCTCACCTCTACTGTCTTAGAAAGGGTGTTAACCCCCCAAAAAACGGCAGCGGCCACAACTAACGACGAAACCGCCAACGACTTAAAAAGAAAAACTTTGCTTTTTTCCATAAACTTTAAATATTAAATTTGCAACTAAACGACTTATTTTTTGAAAAGTAATTTATCCAAACCCCAGATTTCTCCCGCCTTTAAATCTCTCAACAGCCACAGGCTGAAAAAATAAATAAAGTGCTCGTCCACAATAAGCGAGTGGGGGTTAGGGTAAGGAAAATCCAAAACCGGAAAGTAATACAAAACCATCAAAGCCATGCCTAAAACCGAACTGATTTTCACGCCAAAACCTAAAATTAAAGACAGGCCGATTAAGGTAAGTCCCCATTCATTTAGGAAGTTTACCGCCGGCAAAAGAGCGGGAGACGCCAAATACTGGTAAAAACCAGCGAAAGTTTTGGCGTTATTTAAATAACCCGCTGCCGACCAATCTGGATTGAAAACCTTGGTAATTCCGGCGTAAAAAAACAGCCAGCCCAGCGCCAATCTTAAGCTCAATAAAACCCACTGCCCTTTGCCTTTCATGTTTTTATTATACCACAAGTAAAAATATGGTAAATAAAAAGCGCGGCTGATCGGCTTATTTCTTCTTTGCCAGCTTGAAAACTGTAATCATCTCTTTGAGCGCGCCTTCCGCTTTGCCTTCTTTTACCTGTTCAACAACGTGAAGGGAAAAATGCTTCTCTAACAATAAATCCTCAATCGCCGAAAGCGCTTCTCTCACCGCCGCCGTTTGCCTTAAAATATCAACGCAGTATTTGTTGCTTTCAACCATCTTCTTTATTCCCCTGACCTGCCCTTCAACGATGCTTAGCCGCCTGATTATTTTTGGGTTTAAGTTTTTCTTGCCGCTCATGTTTTATTTATCATATACTCCCGAAACACCGGGGTCAATTGCTTAGTCTGGTTCCAGCAGCTTTAAGCAGTTTTGGCTTATTCAAACTTAATAACAACTCTATCGCCGTCTTTCATGGCGTATTTGTCAAACTCAAAATTTTCCTTGCCGTTGACAAACATTCTGACCCGGCCGTCCGGGCCATTGCAGTAATCAAAAATGCAGTCCTGGTTAAAAGTTTTGCCCCAAACCTTAAAGAAGCGGCCCACGCTTACCTCTTTGCCGCTAACCAAGCCTGACGACTCAAGGTGGACAACGCCGTTGCTCTCATGGGTGTGAGCTGACGACTCAAAGCCGCCAAAGCCTATTCCGGCCGGAATTTCCTGCCGCTGCCCTTTAATCTCAACAGTAATCTGCGGGTGCCAGTGCAGGCCGTTTTGGGAAACGATAGTAAAATCGCCCGGCGTAGCTGATAAAAAATACCTAACGCCCCAAACCGCGCCGGCGGCTATTAAGCCGAAAATCAGCAGCCTTTGGCTCCATTTTTTAGCTTTGGCCAGATACCGGTACTTTTTATTCCGGGCCTGCCTTTGCCTTTCTTTTGCTTCTTTTTTCAGCTGGTACAGCTCTTTTTTTGATAAATTGTTCTGGTTGTCGCTCATGTTGCCGGGTTTTAAAAACTAACGAAGCCGAATTTTTTATTCTCCTAAATTCTTCTTAATGACATTTTCAAATACAGCCAAAGGCTGGGCGCCGTAAACAACATCTTTGCCAATCACAAAACCAGGGGTGCCTTGGACGCCGTACTGAAAGCCTTCCTGCTGGTCCTGCGCCATCTCCGCTTTGTATTCTTCAATGTTCTGATCAATTAAAGATAAAATTTTATTGGTGTCCATTCCTCCAATTTTTTTAATCAAGGCAACTATGCTCTCCCGGCTGCCAAACCCGGCGCCTTCCTCGTCTTGGGCTTCAAACATCGCCTGGTGCCACTCAAAATACTTATCGGGGTAAAGTTCCCAGATTGCCCGCTCAAAAAGCCCGCCGGTTTCGGAATCCGGGCCCAAAAACTGGAAATCTTTAAACACAATCTTCATCTTGCCGGTGTTGACATACCGGCTAACTAACAAGGGCAGGGTTTGGAGGTCAAACCTTTTGCAGAAAGGGCACTGAAAATCAAGCCAGTATACTAAAGTCAATGGCGCGTCAGAACTGCCAATCACCGGGTCGCCAAAGGTGTCAATTTTTTCGGCGTCTATGGCCGTCGGCAAGCTGTCTTTGACGCTGGCGGAACTTGCCGGCCTGTCTTGCCGACCCAAAGAATAAATTACCGCCCCCGCGATTATCACTCCCGCCATTAAAATAGAAAGGGGAATTAAATAAGGGCTGCCGCCAGATTTTTCTTTTCGGAACCGGCTTGCTAGGTTGTCTTCGTTTAATTCTTCTAACTCCATTTAGAATATATTTAATTTCGCCGACTTCTTTCAGTTGAATTAATTCTAACAACTATCTTGTTAAAAGCAAACCTACTTCTGGGCCGCGTTATACCTCTTTTTTTCTCTCTCCGACAAAACGCTGTTGGCAATCGTTTTCCTGATTATCGGGTCGTCGGTTTTGAAATATTTTAAAATCATGCCGTTGGCCGCTTTAATTGATTTTTCGTCATCATTGGGCTCCCAAAAAGCGCCGCGTGATCTTGCCGCCGCCAAAACCCTTAAGGATCCGGGACCAAAAATTTTATCCACTACCTTCAGGTAGCCTAAATTGCCCAAAAAATAATTTTTCTTTACTTCCTGCCAAACCTCCTTATTGGGCCTGCCTTCATACAAAGCGATAGCCGATATAATTATCTCAACTAAATTCATCTCTTGGTCATACCAGTAAGAGTTGGCTGTCTCCATTTCTTTTCTGCTGAGGTTAAACGATTTAACCAGTTGGCTGACGTTTTGAAATAAAATTTCCTCAGCTATTTTGTCCGTCACCCCTTCGTTAAAGCCCCGAAAGTGCTCGTG
Source organism: uncultured Candidatus Saccharibacteria bacterium (assembly GCA_964451115.1). Lineage (GTDB taxonomy): Bacteria > Patescibacteriota > Minisyncoccia > UBA6257 > GWB1-50-10 > CAYVGF01. Next base: position 28,736 of record CAYVGF010000001.1, on the reverse strand, counting down.
GTTGCTTTCTTTCGGATTGAAGCTGAGGTAGCCGCTCCGAAGTTCTTTCACTCCCATCTTCTTTTCCTCAAAATAAAGCTTGTTATAAGAAAAATAATGGGCGGCTTCGTGAATTAAAACTTTGTAAAGTTCTACTCTATTTTTGTAAGGTTCCCTATTGATGTAAATCTGCTTGTTTATCGGCACATGCATTCCCGCCCCTTTTCTGCCGAACATATCTTCAAAATCCCGCTCAGTTAAAAAATGGATCGCGTCGGGATTTAGAAAATTTTCAAAAGGAATGCCTAAGCCTAAAACTTCCATCATAAACATCTTGTTCAACTCGGCGATAAATCTAAGCTCCTCGGAAGTTTTTTCAATCTCGCCGTCAAGCTTTTTTTCTTTAAGGCGCCTGATTTTCAACACAAAATCCTCCACTCCTTTCAGTTTTTCCTCTGGCAGCTGGGCCGAAACAATTTTTGGCTTTTCCATATAACCAATTTAACACTAAACCGGCGCCAGTTTCAATTTAAAGCGCCGGACCGATCAACCAACAGCCCAACGGAAGCAATGCCAACAATCAGCTCAGTGAATTGATTTATTTCTAACTCAACCGGCTTAAACGCCTCAACGAGCTGAGGCGTTTATTGCAAGAAACACCTAAACGCCTCAACGGGTTGAGGCGTTTAGCAATAAACGTTTTGGCTGGCAAGCTGTTTAAACGGTCGATTTTAGCCAAAAAAGTTGACAATTTCAACACAACGACAATTAATTACAGCGCAAAATTTTTACAATCTATTATTAATTTGCCCAACCAAACGATAAGAATTAGCAAAACCGGCATAATTTAGCCAAGACTGAAACAGAAGAGATAAAACCGATTCATTTTCATTTTTTAACCGTTTTAAAAACCTTTTAACCGTTGATTTTCTAAGGCGCCGATAGTTGCCAAAAACAACATAACCTAAAAAATCTATACCTTTAACAATCGGAAAAATATTAACTTTCTTAAGGTTTAAATTTAATGCCAGTTTAAGCCGCAGGAAAGATTGGAATTCGTCTTTAATTTGGTGGAGTTTCCTTTTGTCAGCGCTTAAAACTAAAAAATCATCCATATAACGAAGGTAGTATCTTATCTTCAAATAATGCTTAACAAATTGATCAAATTTATCCAAATAAATATTGGCAAAAAGTTGGCTGGTTAAATTGCCGATTGGAATTCCTTTTGGTCCCGGGGTAGAATTGATTATTCGGTCCAATAAAACCAACACCTTCCGGCTTTTAACTTTTCGGCAGATAAGATTGAATAAAATTTTGTGGTTGATAGACTCAAAATACTTGGTAATATCGCATTTAAGGCAGAATAAAGGCGGATTGGAACGGCGGTTCTTTTCTTTCAGCTGAACAGACAAAGAACGAATAAAAGATTCCAGACGTTTTACCGCCTTGTGGGTCCCTTTATTTTTTCGGCAAGCGTAAGAATCATAAATGAACCCCCGGTCAAAAATCGGTTCAATAACATTGCACAGAGCATGATGGGCGACACGATCCCGAAATGTCGGCGCTTTAATTTGCCGTTTTTTAGAGTCGTGAATAATAAATTCCCGATAAGGCCCGGGTTGGTAAGTTAAGTCGGCTAAATCTTTTTGAAGTTCTAATAAATTCTTTTCAAGATTATAACTGAACTCCAAAACATTCGGCCGATATCTTTTTGCTCTCCGCGCTTGCAAGTATGCTTGATGCAAATTTTTGAAGCTGCAAATTTTTTCAAAAATATCTTCGGAAGTTTTCATGATTTTCAAGATTAAAAAAAACGGCCAATCAGCTCCGCCAAACAACCAAATCAATGAGGGGTTGCTCAACGGAGCCTCCTGTTAACTCTAAACATTAACAGAACCGGCTCTAATTAGATAAGCGGCGCTTTGCTCGCTTAACCAACTAGAGGTAGGGCCGCATATTTTCCCTATGGCTTGCCATACCGGGAAGGAATAAAATCAGTAGTTTTTTGGCGCTGTCTCGCGTCCGTAAACGCTTTGCTCGGGCCAATTTTATTTCACTACCGGGCGCAACGAAACCCAACATTGTTGTTCTGATTCCCAGTGGACCAATTCAAGTTCAGAGTGAAAGCTCCCGCATTCGCGCCATTGTTCCAATTCCCGCCGCGGAGCAAAACCCGTTGCGCGATTTTATCCCCCGCCAACCATTGCCTCTTTGGTTGGCGGTTAAGGTCATCAATCAGCTAGATAAACTTAACCGCCAATCAAAGTTTAACTTGAAAATTTTTTCATCCAACCACTCAAAAGCCGGCCAACTTCATTTAGTTTTTCCGCCGCTAATTTGTACTGCCGTAAGCTAATAAAATGGAGATCTTTACTTAGGCGGATTAAAATCCGAAGTTTGTCAAGATTAACACTCATTGTTTTCAGTAAGGGTTGTTTTTGGATTGCAAAATTAGCCTCAATCATATTTGCTAAAATTTCAATCATTTCATTTTGAATCTGTTGGCCCAAAACAAATCTTTGTTTTTTGGGAAATTTATTGATTACCGGATAAAACCACAAGATAAAATCATAAAATTTTTGGAAGATTATCAAATCTTGAATCATAACTTAACCAAAACGTTTTCCTTTTCAATTTTTATTTTTTAGCGCCAGTGAAGCGAAGCGTAACTCATAATTCTTTTCTACCGGCTTAATATTTTTAGATTTTAGATTTCTACGACTACCGGGCGCAACGAAACCCAACATTGCCGTGCTGCCCCAGTGGACCAACTCAAGTTCAGAGTGAAAGCTCCCGCATCCGCGCCAATGTCCCAATTCCCGCCGCGGAGCAAAACCCGGTTGGCCGAAGCGCCGTTGTAAGTATAGATTTTACCCATTCCCTGAACAGAATTCCAAGCTGAGTTGGAGGGGCGAATTTCATCATAAGAAAGGTCCCCATAACTTGTAATGGCGGTATGCTCAATCCAACGCCAGCCGGCCGCGCCGCCGTCGGAAGGCAGATTGTTAACAAGGGTGTCGCTGGCATCTTTCTGGACATGCTCCCAAACATTTCCGGCAAGGTCCCAGATTTCTTCGCCGTTGGAAAGTTTGAGTTTGGCTTTTTGGTTGCGGTTAATGCCTTTTTCCGGATCTTGACCGTTGTAGCCGCAGTTATCATTTGAGCCAACATTGCCTCGGAAAAGGCAGCCGGAACCGACCGACCCGCCCGACCAATTTTGGGCAACTTGCTCCGCGTTTCTGGCAATCGTCATCCATTCCTGGTTGGTGATAAGGTGAGCGCCCAAGGAAGAGCAGATGGCTTTGGCTTGATCGTGAGTAACGCCGGCAATCGGCGAACCGTAAGGCGAAGACAAAACATTGGTGTTAGACCAACTGCTGGGACAATCTGAACCGGATTTGCCCCAGTCCCAAGTGTCATAACTTGAAGAGTAATAACAGTTGTTGGCGTCATCGCCCTTGGCGCCGCCGGACCGAGAGTATTTAGCTTCGTACTTCATCACCCAAAAATCAGAGGTGCCGTAAGTTGAACTGCCGGGTATCTTAATCCAGTTGTCGGGAAAGGTTAAAGGCAAAAGAGCTAGATCAGAACCGGTCTCATAAGCGTTGTCCGAGTAGCCGCCGTCGGTCTGAGCTTGGGCTTGATATTTGGCTGATTCCATAAACGCTTTTAGCGCCCAGGAGCCGCCGGCGGTGTAGGTGTAGTAATTGTTGGAAGAAGTGGCGTTGATAGGATCAACTGGCAGTTTAGATAAAGGCGCGCCGGAAGAAACTAAGTTGAAATTAACCGGCACCCAGCCCGTGCCGTCAATATTCCGCAGGTTGGTCTCGGTAACGCAGTGGTAGCTCCAGCCGTTGGGCAGAGGCGGCAAACCAAGATTAGCGCAGGTGGGAGAAGTATCCGGCACGGAAACATAAACCACCGTTGAGGTGCCCATAAACCCCTTACCGGCTTGGTCAGCTTCAAATAAAGAGAGCATTCGGTTTAAGGAGTTGAGATCAGAAAGCCGGGTGGAATCCCGCGCTTGGCGCAGAAGCTCGGCAGGGTTGATGATGGTTACCACCGCCGTTGCTAGAATGGCCAAAAGCGCAATTACTACCAAAAGCTCAATTAGGGTAAAGCCGGTTCCTTGGCGCTTGAATAACTGGTGCGGCTTTAAAATCTTCATTATTTTAGCTGAGATAGGGTTAAAGTTTGCCAAACAGCGCCCTTTATTTAAAAAATGAACAATATTGATAATTATACACTACTGGAATTAAAAAAAAAAATCAGTTAAGCGTTTGATTAAAATGCCGGGCTTGAATGCTTAATCCGAATGTTTGGTTTGAGCTGAAAAACTCACCTTGACAAGTTGAAAACCTATCTTAATGAGTTGAAAATTTATCTCAATGAGTTGAAAACTTATTTTGACAAGTTAAAAAATTACCTTGAACCAAAAACCATTCCTGATAAGTGATAAATATAAACGACGATCGTCGTTTATATTTATCACTTTGTAATGCGCAGTAATTGTATAATTGGTTTGAAAAACCGCTATATATATGTATGTGTGGGTACTTGTTACCCGTTTGTCTTGACATAATCAAAATTAAATGGTTCTATAATTACGGATCTT
>CAYVGF010000001.1:21786-24042 GCA_964451115.1 uncultured Candidatus Saccharibacteria bacterium | reverse complement strand
TTACCCGTTTGTCTTGACATAATCAAAATTAAATGGTTCTATAATTACGGATCTTAAAAAAGGAGATAATATGATTTTCCCCAACTGGAAAAAGTGCCCCATTTGTGGGCACTTCCGCAAAGAAGCGGAAGGCAGGATTTTAGAGGGAAGTTTTTACACGCCCGACCTCTGGGTGTGTAATCAATGCCTCCAAGACCCGAAGTTTTTGGAGCAAGGCTTGTGCCAGCTAGGCTGGCCCATTCCCGAACGGGTAAAGTTAATCAACACTCTCAAGCGGACTTAGTCCGCTTTTTTCTTTTTTGGCTCCTGGGGATCCCTGTCCTGAAAATACTTCCTGCCTTTCAACTCTTTCGGCAAAAAGCTTTCCTGAGAATACTTTTCATAATCTTTGCCATAACCCAGCTCTTTCATCAAATCTGTTGTCGGGTTCCTTAAAACCAAAGGAATCGGCAGATTGCCGTACTCTTCAACGTCTGAAAGCGCCTTCAGGTAAGCGTCGTAGGTTCGGCGGTCTTTCTTGCTCTGGGCAAGATAAACCGCGCCGAAAGCCAAATTAATCGCCGCCTCCGGCAAACCGATTACTTCCACCGCTTTAAAGATTTCATTGGCCACCACCAAGGCGGTTGGTTGGGCCAGGCCAATATCTTCACTGGCAAAAATAACCATCCGCCGGGCGATGAATTTGGGATCCTCGCCGGCTTTGACCATCCGAGCCAAGTAATAGAGCGCGGCGTCCGGCTGGCCGGCGCGCATGCTTTTAATGAAGGCGCTGATGGTGTTGTAATGCTCTTCCCCTTTTTTGTCGTACCGCTGGTGCTTAATCTGGATTGCTTTCTTTAGGTTTTCAACGGTAACCTTGCCGTAAATTTTCACCGTGTTGTCTAAAACAAACAGCAGCTGCCGAGCATCGCCGTCAGCAAATTTAACCAGCCAGTCCCGGGCCGGTTTCTCTATCTTCAGGCCGGTTCGGCTGATAATCTGGCCCATCTCAGCTTCACTTAAGGGATTGAGAATAAATATCTGGCACCGGGAAAGCAGAGGGCTGATTACCTCAAAGCTCGGATTCTCGGTTGTGGCGCCGATTAAAGTAAGTTCGCCGTTTTCAACATAGGGCAGAAGAAAGTCTTGCTGGGATTTGTTAAACCGGTGAATTTCATCCAAAAATAAAATCTTCGGCTTTAAGGACGACTGCCGGCCGATTATTTTTCTGATGTCGTTTTTGCTGGCGGAAACGGCTGATAATTCATACAGATCTCCGTTGAGGGCTTGGGCATAAATTTTAGCCAGGGTGGTTTTGCCGCATCCCGGCGGCCCCCACAAGATAAAAGAAAAAAGATGGCGCTTTTTAATCGCCTCTCTAATCGGCTTGCCCGGGCCAACCAAGTGGCTCTGGCCGATGAATTCATTTAGGTTTTTAGGCCTGATTTTTGAAGCGAGCGGTTCCATGTTGTTTGGTTGCCTTAAAGCTTAAAAAATGCTTTACGTTGTTCCGCCAGCGGCTGGGAATTCTAAACGCCGGCCGGCCTTTCTGTTTTCCTACTTTGGAATAATTTTTCATGTCTTAATTATGGCGCTTAGTTGACAAATCTGCAAATATAAAGGTAAAACTAAGTAAAGCCAGCAAACAGTCTTTAGAGTTGACAATTATTATTATATTTGATATAACTATAAAAATCCAAGTATTTGGCCAAGCCCACCGTCATTAATCACTTATCTCAAAAAAATGAATAAAAAAACAAATATTTTAGGCGCGGCAGTTCTTGCCCTTATTTTTATTTTTCCCGTCGCGGCAAGAGCTGATCTGAACTCAGTTCCAAATTTTTGCCCGAACCAAAAAGTGATTTATGCCCAAGATGTTACCGGATTTACCCCCGGCCCGGACAATGATACTGCTATTATTAACGACCGGAACGGCAGCAATCTCACCACCATCAGCCAAACCAGCGACCTTTATGTCGTCTGGCCCAATGATTATTTAGTGGAAGTTAAAAGCGGCGACAAGCTTTATTACAAAGCTCAAAAAGAAAACCATCCTTCCCTTCTAAGTTTTGATATCTTAAACTCAAGCCAAAATGTCATTAAATCCGTAAGTTACACCACTACCGGCCAAAAAACGGAATCTATCAGCCAAGACGGATTTGTCCGGTTTAATAAAAATACAAAAGCTCAGGAATATAACATTTTGGCGATTTGTCCGGCAAGCAATCCGCCCCAAGCCCCCACCGCCGACATTAAGGCTAACGGCTCTGACGGGCC
>CAYVGF010000001.1:3393-21686 GCA_964451115.1 uncultured Candidatus Saccharibacteria bacterium | reverse complement strand
CGGCGCCGGCGGCACGGCAACTGATTCGGTTTTGGTAAAAGTGGAATCAGCGCCCCAAGCCCCCACCGCCGACATTAAGGCTAACGGCTCTGACGGGCCGATTACCATTCAAGCCGGCTCTTCAGCGACTATCACCTGGACTTCGCAGAACGCCGCAACTTGTTCAGTTTCCCCTAACGGCTGGAGCGGCACTAACGGCTCGCAGTCTACCGGTGCTTTAAGTTCGGGCCAAACTTATACCTTAACTTGTTCCGGCACTGGCGGCACAGCCACTGATGTAGTTACTATTAATGTTCAAACGCCTAATCCAGTACCGGCCGCTGACTTAAAAGTCAATGGTTCCGACACTACAATTACCATTCCCTACAACACTTCCGCTTATTTAAGTTGGACTTCTTATAACGCTAATTCTTGCAACATTACACCAGGCAACTACAGCGGCCTATCCGGCTCTGCCACCACGCCGCCCCTCACTTCCAACCAAACTTATGTTTTGATTTGCTCCGGTTCCGGCGGCAGCGCAGCCGATTCCGTTACCGTTAACGTGCAGTCTGCTCCTCTGCCGACAGTAACTTTATCCGCCAATCCGAACCAAATCACCCAGGGCGGATCGTCATTGCTAACCTGGAACTCACAAAACGCCAGTACCTGCACCGCCTCCGGCGGCTGGAGCGGCTACCGCCAGCTGTCAGGATCGGAAACCGTTAATCCGGCTGGAACCACTACCTACACCCTAACCTGCTCTAATTCAGCCGGCGCCCAAGCAACTGCCAGCGCCACTGTTTATGTTATCAGCGAGCCCCAGTATCCGCCGACCCTTACCCTTACCGCCAATCCTTCGGTTGTTGCCGCCGGCAGCCCTTCCACCCTTAACTGGAATTCCGCCAACACTAATATTTGCACCGCCACCGGCAACTGGAGCGGAACTAAAGCAACTAACGGTTCGGAAATTGTTTACCCAAGCCAAACTTCAGTTTACGGCTTAAACTGCCAAGGGACTTTCGGCAGCGTTTACCGGCAAGCGACAATTAACGTAATTAACCAGCCTCAAAGCCTGCCCACAGTAACCCTAACCGCCAATCCGACTTCAATCACTTTGGGGCAAACTTCCCAGTTAAGTTGGCAGTCAGCTAATGCCGATTCTTGCTATGCTTCCGGCGGCTGGTCAGGCTCCAAGCCGACGGCCGGAGCGGAAAACGCCGCGCCCGGAATAACTACCACTTACTCTATTACTTGCTCAAATAACAGCGGAGCCGCAACTGATTCCGTCACGGTTGGCGTTGTCCCGCAAGAACAAAACTTCCCCGACAAACTGGCCGTAGCCAAACTCGGCCGCAACTTAACTTTAGGCCAGACTGCCTTTGTTAATTCCCTTACCGCCCAAGGCCTTGATGTCTTGGAATTTGAAATCAAAGTCAGAAACACTGATCTTGCCGCCGGCGCAGTGGTGGTAAGAGACTTCCTGCCCAACGGATTGGTTTACGTCAGCGGTTCAACTTTGGTTGACGGATCGCCGGTAACAGACGGAATAACTTCTAACGGCTTGTATCTCGGTGTTCTTAATCCGAATGAAGAAAAAACAATTGTTTTTAAAGCAAATGTAGTCAACGGCGCTGCTGAAAGCGTTATCACTAACCAGGCAGTGGCCACAATGAATAGTGGCGCCCAAAGCGGATTAATGAGCATTCAAATCAAAAACCGGGGCCAAGTGCTCGGCATTGCCACCATTCCTACCGGACCGGAAGATTTGATGTTTTATGTCATTATAATCGGCTTTCTGCTCTCGGTTGCAATTTATGCAGTCGCCTTTGGCAAAATCCACCGCAAGTTAGCCCCGGCTTTGGCCTGGATTCCTTTTCTCCCTGTTAGAGATGAGGAAGAAGAGCAACTGCCAGCAGAAGCCGCTAAGCAATAAATCGGCATTATGGCAGTAAAATCAATCAAAAACCTGATTATCCCTTCAGCAAGCAACGGTTTTGTCCCTAAAATTTTGACCAAAACCGGCCTGATGGTCTATCTCCTTCTGGCATCGCTGGCAATTATTTATCCGATCTACTCTTTCCGGTCATACCTGGCCCAATTAAGCCAAGTGATAACATTTTCTAAAACTGAAATTATTGATCTGGCTAACCAGGACCGTTTAAAAAACGGCCTTCCAGCCCTGAAGGAAAACGCCGCTTTAAGCTTAGCCGCTAAAGAAAAGGCTAAAGACATGATTAAAAACCAGTATTTTGACCATTTCTCGCCGCAGGGCCTTAGCCCTTGGTTTTTCTTTAAAAAATCAAATTATAATTACCGGGCTGCCGGCGAAAACCTGGCCATTGACTTTACTTCCGCCCAAGCTATTGAAAAGGCTTTTATGAAATCCCCCACTCACCGCGCTAATATTCTCAACCCTATCTTCAAGGAGATTGGCGTCGCGGTGGTAAAAGGCGTCTATCAAAACCGGGAGGCTATCTTTGTAGTCCAGTTTTTTGGCGCGCCGGCCGAGTTTTCAAATATTGCCCTTTCTCCGCCCACCCAGGCCGCTACGGCGCCGCCCGCCCAAAATCCTCTGCCGACCCCGGCTGCCGCCAGCCAGCAAAAAGAGAAAAAGCCGGCGGAAACTAACAAACCTCCAGCGGCAGAAACTGCCTCAGTTCCGGAACAAAAAACTGCCAATAAGCTTCCCCAACTGGCCGGCGGCTTAAAAATTGAAAAGGCCAACTTTATCTCTTTAAGTTCGGCGCCGCCGTTTTCCGACGAGCCAAACAACCAGCAGGTGATTCTTGCCGCAATTCTAATTTTGGTTATCTTGGTTTCTTTAAGCCTGCACATCACCCGCGCCCCCCAAGTAAACGCCAAGCTGGTAGTTAGAACCTTGTTCCTGGTTATGATTTTCAGCTATGTTGCCGTCAGCACCGCTTACTTTAAAACCTCTCCCGCCCAAATTACTAACCGCGCCGCCTTCATTGAAGCGGTTAACCTAAACCGTTAAACATGACTAGTAAAAATTTTGCCAAAGAGCTCAATATTTTCCTTATTTTATTCTTCGGCTTAAGTTTGATAATTTATATTATTTCAAACGGCGGCGCTTTCTGGCAGCTGGTAAGCTACCGTTTCTCGCTGGCTTCAGCTGGCAGCTCCCTTTCCTTGCCGGTTTTGCCGCCCGCTGCCCAATCAAACACGGCTGGACCAGTTGAGGTTGAAGAAGAAGATTTTACCTTGATTATCCCTAAAATTAAGGTAAAAGCGCCGATTGTTAGAGCTGAAGAAAATACTCCGGAATCAATTCTTTTAAGCCTGGAACGGGGAGTGGGAATCTACCCTACTTCGGCCGGCATCGGAAAAAAAGGGCGATCGGTAATTCTCGGGCACAGCTCTTTGGCCAGTTGGTACAAAGGTAATTACGCTTACGTATTTTCTCTGCTGGCCAAGCTGCGGCCCGGAGACAAATTTTACGTTACTGCCCCAGGCAAGCGCTACACCTATTTGGTGCTTTCTAACCGCAACCTGCCGCCAAAAGAGGCAGACCAGTTCCTGTCTATCCCTACCCAAAAATCAGAGCTGGATCTCATTACCTGCTATCCGGTCGGTTCGGCTTCCCAACGGACAATTGTCCGGGCCCAGCTTATCAGCAGTGAAACGTTCACAAACCTAAATTAAAAAGCCGCTTAAAGCGGCTTGTTTGATTTCAATAAAAACAACTATAGGTAAGGTGGTGAGGCCAGTCCGGGCCAATGTTCTTGCTTTTCCACCACAACATTCTGTCAATCTCAACTGAACTGACATTATACTTCAATACAGTGTTCATCATTTCTTTGATCATTTCTACTGCCAACACTGCAGCCGCTCTGATACTTGCTTCTTCTTTAGATCCGTATTCAATTACTGCCCGATTGAAATTTTTTTTCGCTAAATCAGGGGGGTAAACTAATATCCCTAATTTGCTCAATAGCTGAGGCAGTTTGTAATCAGCTAAAGCGGACAGTTGCTCAATGCCATCAAGTTTCCGGCTATAATCAAACCGGTTAATAATGTAATCAATATCCCTTGCCAACAGTTGGGCTTTTTTAAAAAAATAAACATTCCACCGCGGGTAATAGTCGTAAAAATAAGGCGAAACATTAGCTATCATCATAACCAATTCCCGAATAGAATAAGCTCTTTTTAATAAATTAAAAGAGCTGCCAAACCTAATTAAAATTCCTCTAGCAACAGATCTCAATACCTCAATTCGCTCTTTGACCATAAGCAATTCCCCTTCCCGGCCGATAATTTCTAAGAATTTTTCTTCCTGGAAGTTCTGAAAATCCGCCAAACTGACTTTTTCTTCTTCAAAATATTTCTTAAAAGCGTAAGCCAAACCAACTGACCCGCTCCATTTTCCAAACCGCCATTTTTTTGCCGGATCGGGATGCCAAAAGCAGAAATTAATCGCGTCAACCACAACTAAGTAGTCTAGGATTCTTTCAAAGCTAACTCCTGCCGGCAGCCAGGACATGTCATCCCAAATAAAGCCGCGGCCGGTTTTCAAGCTTTTAACCAGCTCCGTGGCAAGACGATGGGCTTGCCGGTAGCTGATTTTAACCACTGAATGCTTTTCATAAAATTTCTTACAGCTGAAAATCACGATATCCAAAATCGTTTCCTCCTTATTTTATTGTTGTGAGCTAATTCGGAATTTAAACCAAGGGCCAACGGATGTCAAGCGAATCTACAGCAACCCTTTTTTTATCTTAGCTCTAATTTTTCCCACTAAAGAATTGAAATAATAAAGATTGTGGAAGGTAAGCAATTTCAAACCGGTTATTTCTTTGGCTCTTATTAAATGCGCCAGATAACTGCGCTGGTAATTTTGGCAGACAAAACAGCCGCAGTTTTTATCCAAAGGGCTGTTGTCTGCCAAAAACTCGCTTTTTCTCAAATTCAACTTGCCGCGGCTGGTAAATGCCACGCCCCGCCGGCCGTAATGAGTTGGCACAATGCAGTCAAAAGTATCAATCCCTTTTTTAATAATCGGCTCTATGTCTTCCACTTTGCCGATGCCCAGCAAATGCCGCGGCTTTTGAGGCTCCAAATTTGGCACAGTCCAATCTAAGATATCAAACATTGTCCGGCGCTTAAAACCTAGATCGCCGCCAATACCAAAGCCATCAAAGCCCATTTGGCTAATCTTCCGGCTGGCCAACAGCCGCAAAGACTTAAACCGAGAACCCTGAACAATTCCGAAAAGAGCCTGGCCAGAAATTTTGGTCTTCAGGCAAACTTCCGCCCACCGGAATGTCCGCTCTAGAGCTTGCTTGGCGTAAGCTAAAGAAGTGTTGGGCGGCGTACATTCGTCAAAAGCGAAAATGATATCGGCGCCAAGCTGCTCTTGGATTTTGATTGATTGTTTGGGCCCCAAAAAAAGGTCTGAACCGTCAAGCGGAGACTTAAACCGAACCCCGTCCTCTAAAATCTTAACGCCGGCCGGCTGGGAACCCGCTGCCAAATTTAACTCAATAGAGGAATTGAAATACTTAATCACCTTGCCGACGCCAAAATCCCGGCCAAAACCCAGACTAAAAACTTGGAAGCCGCCGGAATCAGTCATCAGCGGCCGAGGCCAGTTCATAAATTTATGCAAGCCGCCAGCTTTTTTAACAATTTTTTCGCCCGGTTTTAAATGAAGATGGAAAGTGTTGGCGATTAAAATCTGGGACTTCGCCCGCGCCGCTTCTTCTGAATCTAGGGTTTTGACCGAAGCCAGGGTGGCTACCGGCACAAAAGCCGGCGTTTCAATCTCACCGTGAGCGGTTTTGATTATCCCCAACCGAGCTCGGCTCTTTTTTGATTGCTTGAGAACCTTGAAAAACATAAAAGTTGGTTAAAAGGTTTACCGGAAAGAAAAGTATTGTATAATATAACCTAAACCCACAATGATTGCCACCGTTTTAAATTTTATAATCCTCTTGTTCCTTTCAGCATTGTTTTCGGCGACCGAAATCGCATTTTTCTCCCTAACCATCGCCCAAGCCCGGCGGCTGCAGGAAAAAAAGCTAAAAGGCGCCGATTTGGTTTGGAAGCTAAAAAACCGGCCCCAGCGGCTTTTGATTACCATCTTACTTGGCAACAATATTGTTAATGTCCTAATCGCTGCCCTAGCCACCGCCCTAGCTATTAAAATGTTCGGCTCCAGCGGAGTTGGCATTGCCACCGGAGTCGTCACTTTGGCTATTTTAATTTTCGGCGAAATCACCCCTAAATCAATTGCCCAAAAAAACAACGCCGGCATCGCCCGCTATTCCGCTTTTGTTATTTACCCCCTTTCCATAGTTTTTTATCCGATCAGCGCCGTGCTGATTAAATTCAACAGCGTAATCGCCCACAAACTGCTCAAAATTAAAAACCCTGAACTGGTTACCGAAGACGAAATCCGAACCCTAGCCCGGCTGGGCGTTGAAACCGGCGCTATCGCCTACCAAGAACGGGAGCTTATTGAAAACATTTTTAAATTCAACGACATAGAAGTAAAGGAAGTTATGACGCCGAAGTACCGAATGGTTTCCCTAAACGGCAACGTTTCAGTGGAACAAATCGCCTACTTTGTCGCCCAGTCGGGATTTTCCCGCTATCCGGTCTACGACGATGACGAAGACAATATCGTCGGCTATGTTCACGTCAACGACATAATGAGATACTTAAACAGCGACAAAAGGGAGGTTCTGGTTAAAAATATTGTCCGGCCGATTAAAGTGGTGGATAAGAGCAAGAAGATAAATTCTGTCTTCCGGTCAATGATCCGGCACAAAGAGCATATCATGCTGGTTAAAAACAGCGAAAAGAAAAACACCATCATCGGGCTGGTGACTTTGGAAGACATTATTGAAGAGTTAATCGGCGAAATAATAGACGAAACGGACGACAAGGAAGACATCAACAAAATATAAAACCAGCGCCAAAACGCTGGTTATTTTATAACTAAGCTCAGCAACTCGTCAGACCACTCCGGGGGCACAAAAATCATTTCCCGCAAACTAACAATCTGCCTTAAAGCGGCGCCCCAGTAAATACCGAAATCATAATAAGCAAATTTCGGATTCGGCTCCTTAATTTCCGTTCCAACCAACTTCTTGATTGCCGCTTCTTTTAAGCCGGCAGGCAAAAAACCGATTGGCGGAAACTCTTTTGGCCAACCCAAGAAAATGCCCTTAAACCTGGCATACCGAAAAGAATATTTTATTTCCCACAACAGCTGGTAACCAAGCTGCCGTTTATAGTACCGGTATTTCATCATCAAGCTCAGCCGATCCAGCTGGCTTAAGGTTCCATTTCTTTTAAAATTGGCCCATACCAGCGACGGCCACAGATGGCACAAAATTTCAAACGCCGCCCAGTTAGCCGCGCCTTCAAACCATAACCCAAACTTAGGGTCATGGAAAAATCGGCTCTGTTTTAAAAAAATCAAGTAATTAGCCTGATAAATATGGACTAAATCATGGACTAAATCAAAAACCAATCTGCCTTCTGGATTGGGGTGCGGCGCATTTTCCGGCGTCGGTGAAATGAAAAAATAGTTAATCTCAGCCGGATAATAAATAAAATAAACTTTGCCTCGGGAAATCTTAACACTCCACGGCGCCAGCCCTTGAGACGGCTTTACAATCTCCTGTGCCTCAAATTTTGGCAACGGGCCCAAATGAGGGCTCAGAATAGGCTCAAGCGAATCTATCCAATGCCTAATATCCATCGGTTTCCTCCTTTGTTTTTTTTGTTTAGAAACTTTACAAATTATAAAGCCGGCCGGCGAATAACGCAAAAGCGGTTAGGGCAAAAAGCTGTAATAAACATAAATCAGCGCGGCGGCGGTCATGGTGATTAAAGTCGCCAGCCCCAGCAGGTTTGACCAATGGCTGTTAGTTTTGGTTTTCATTATTTTCTTATTGTTGGCAATCTTAAGGATAAAATAAATGATAATCGGGGTAATTGCGGCATACAAAACGGCGGTTAAGATAAGGGCTTCCACTACATTAAGCCGCAAAATGTTTAAAAAATAGCCGCCAACGGTAACTAAAGCGATTATTAAATAAAACAGCTTGGCATCCTTAAACCTCTTGTTTAAGCCCTCTTTCAAGTTAAACACTTCCGCAATCACATAACCGGCTGAACCCGCCAACACCGGAATGGAAAGCAAGCCAGTGCCGATAATTCCCAAACCGAAGGCCAGAAAGGCTAATTTCCCCATCACTGGCGTTAAGACTAAAGAAGCGTCATTAAAATCATTAATCTGAAGCAAGCCGGCAGTCTGGCCAATCTGGCTGGCTGCCGCTATCACAAACCACATCACAATATTGGAAATCATCATTCCGCCTAAGGTGTCTTTCTTAATCTCAACTAAACGGCGGTTGGTAATCAAAAACCGACGGCTTTTGTAAGGCTCTTTTTCGTCTCGCTCTTCCACTTCTTCGCTGGCCTGCCAAAAAAACATATACGGTGAGATGGTGGTGCCTAAAATCGCCACCAGAATCAAGGCGGTGTTTCTGCTCCACTCAAAGCTCGGAATAACGGAGTCAACCAAAACTCGGGCCCAATCGGTGTCAAAGCTGATTAAGGCGATAATATAAAACAATAAACTCAGCCCCAACCATTTTAAAATATTGGCAAACCGGCGATAAGACAAAAACGTAATCCCGAAAATAATGAACAAGCCGACCAAAGCCATAGTCAAAAATGGGGGGATCCGAAACAAAGTTTCAATCACTACTCCCACTGCCAGCATGTCGGCGCTGATATTAAGGATAATAACGCCGGCTACTAAAAGCGAAATACTCATAAAAACAGGCCGGGAATGGTGAAGTTTGATTAGTTTCATTAGCCCTTTATCAGTTACCAGCCCGATTCGCCCCACCATTTCTTGGATGCCGTACATTAAGGGCAGAGTGAACAAAACCAGCCACAGCCCTTTGGTGCCCAGCACTACGCCGGCTTGGAGATAAGTTAAAATTCCAGAAGGGTCATCATCAGAAAAACCGGTAATAAAGCCGGGGCCAACTTTGCTGAAAATTTTCTTTAAATTAATCATATTACTCCAAACCTAATTTTGCCCCCACCGCTTTTACCGCTTCGGTGATCTGCATAAAAACAAACGACCAAACCCAAACAAAAGCTATCCAGCCAATCGGCGCCGGAGCGATAAAGAGGCCTTGCAGGGCAAAAAAAGTGCCTAACAGCTGGGTAGCTAAAGTGGCGGCAATAACTTCTTTGCTCGGCAAAAACCGCCACCACCTCTCCTCGGTATGGGCCACGTAAACCAGCATATGGCCGGAAACTGCCAGTTTCAGAAAAAACAAAGTCTGAATCCAAGCCCAAGGCAGATGAAAAACTTTGTCCGCTAAAACAAAAAACAAAACACTGCTTATTACGCCCGTTAACCCAAAAAGGGAACTTAAGATAAAGCGCTTTTTAACGTTTATCTTGGCCGGCCGGTTGGCAGTTTTTACCCGGTCAAAGGCAAGGGCTATAATCGGAATATCGTTCAAAAACGCCAGCAAAATAATGTGGACGGCAGTCAGGGGAAAAACTTTATACGCCACCCCTAAAATTACAATAGTGACCACCAGCCTCAAACTTTCGGAAACCCGGTAAATGGAGTAAGCGTAAAGGCGGGCAAAAACCTTTCTTGCTTCAATTATCGCGTCTTTAATAACTCCGACGCCGGCTGAGAGCAAAACAATGTCCGCCGCTTCTTTCAAAGTTTCCACAGCGTTGCGGACGGCGATGCCGAC
Source organism: uncultured Candidatus Saccharibacteria bacterium (assembly GCA_964451115.1). Taxonomy (GTDB): domain Bacteria; phylum Patescibacteriota; class Minisyncoccia; order UBA6257; family GWB1-50-10; genus CAYVGF01. Next base: position 11,940 of record CAYVGF010000001.1, on the reverse strand, counting down.
ATGAGCCGATTTAACCGCCGGCAGATCATTAATCCCATCACCAGCTTCCGCCACGGAATAAAACTTTTTTGCCGTTTGAAGAATCTCATATTTGTCAGCGGGATAAACCTCGGCAAAGGCGGCAACGCCTTCCAGCCAATTGCCCGGCTGGGCTTTTAATTTCAGCCATTCCTGCCGGCCGATTACCCGCCCTACTAAACCTAAATCGCCGGCCACTCTTTCGCTAATCTCCCGGTTATCGCCGGTTACCAATTTCAATTCAATGCCGTTTTCCCTCATGAACTTCACCACTCCCTTGGCGTCTTCCTCCAAAACGTCTGACAAAAGCACCAAGCCGACTAACTTCATGTTTTGCTCTTTGGCGCCTTTTTCTTTCACCGCTACCGCGATTGCTCGGTATCCTTCAGCCGCCGCCTTTTTAACATCCTGCTGAAACTCCGCTAAAATGTCCGCCGGCACCCGGCTTAATTTTCTGATAACCTGCGGCGCGCCGGAGGATATTAAATACCGTCTGCCTTCAAACTCAATCAGAACCGTGCTTCGCTTGCGGTTGGAATCAACCGGCACAAAATTAAGAACGTTAAAATGGTCATCAGCCTGCCGCTTTTTAGCAAATTCTATAATCGCCTTGTCAATGACATTACGGTCGTCGCCGCGGGTGGTAAAATAAGCGTACCGCAAAACATCATTGTCGGAAAAGCCGCTGTAGGCTTTAACTTTAGCCACCGCCACTTTGTTTTGGGTTAAGGTGCCGGTTTTATCGCTTAAAACCAGATTCACGTTAGACAGGTCTTCCAATGCCGACAATCTCTTAACAATCACGTTTTTTCTAGCTAAATGAAGTACGCCCAGACTAATAACTAAAGTCATTACTGTCGGCAAACTGACCGGAATGCCGGCTATCATCAAACTTAAATCCAAAACCAAGGTTTCAAAAACGCCCTGGTTCTCAACAATAAAAACAACAGTTAGGATAACAATGCCAACAAGGCTGATAAGGGACAAAAATTTGGAGATTCTAATAATGTCCCGCTCCAGAAGGCTCTTTTTCAAACTGCGGTCCACTATCCCTAAAATCTTTCCAAAATAAGTGTTGGCGCCGGTCTTGGTTACCTCTGCTTTGGCCAAGCCAGCTGCCACAAAAGCGCCAGAGTAAACAGTTTCGCCAACCTTCTTTTCTTTCGGCAGCGACTCGCCAGTTATGGCCGATTCGTCAAAACTGGCGCCGTTGATTTCAATTATTTTCATATCCGCCGGCACAATATCGCCTGCCGCCAGCTCCACGATATCTCCCGGCACCAGATGCTTGCTGTCTAGCCACCGCCAGTGGCCGTTCCGCAAAACTTTAATCTTGATGCTGAGCTTGCTGTTAAGTTTTTCTATGGCCCGGTCCGCCTTTTTTTCCTGGAAAAAAGCCAAGAAAAAATTAAGAACAATTAGGGTTATAATAAAGTAAAAATCAAAATAGCGGCCGGCGGCCAGCGACAGGGCCGCCGCGGCAGAAAGCATCAAATTAACTGGTGATCTCAGCCACTGAACCAGCTTATTGCCGAAACTGGGGCCAATTTCTTTAATCTCGTTCAGGCCAAAATCCCTAAGCTTTTCTTCGGCTTCCGCGCCGGTCAAGCCTATATAATTCATACTTTCCATTATAAACCAACGGAACAAATAAAAAAGGAAGCGTTAAGCTTCCTTTTTTTTCTTACTTTTTTTAGCTAGCCATTCGCCGGATTTTATCCGATTATTGCCGGCGTCAACCCAGATTGAAAAACGAAAGTCCTTTGACCTTAATAAAATTAAAGCCTGGACAAAGTAAAGTTCGCATTCCCAAACTTGATGCTCCTTTCCTTTGGTATCAAGTTTGGTGTGGTGCCGGTCAACTGGCGAAAGGCCAATTGATTGCATTGTGCCCACGATGAAATCATTGACCTTCTTCGAACGAGGCTCAATGAAAATAACCAGTTTTTTCTTTTTCTTCAATTTTACGTCCCCTTTTTAGTTGTTTAAAAACCGCCATTAATCTACAACGGACTAAAGTTTTTGTCAATATTTTCCTGGTTCCGCCTAGGAGATTAATTTGACCATCTCAACAATCTTGTCCAGATCCCACCCTTCAATGGCCTTGCTGGCCAGAAAATCTCTTGCCGCTGGCTGAAAGCCGGTATGGCTAATAAAAATCAGCCTTGCCTTCTCGGACAAAACCACCGCTACTTCTTTGTAAGCTCTGGACACGTCGGCTAAACTTGCCTCTTCTTGGCGGTCGGAAAAAATCCTAACGTAAATATCCCGATTATTTTTCCGAAACGAAATCCACCCCTCTTTGGTGTGAGTCAGCGGCTGATAGCCCTGCTTTTTAAAAATTAAAAACAATAACCGCCGGAATTCCTCTGCTTCCAGCTTGTTGATGTACTGGGCAATTGATTCATTGGACAAACTATGGGTTTCCGCCCCAATTTTAGTGTTCAGTTCCCTCTTGGTCTGAGCCTGGCGAACCAAATTTCGGATCAGCAACCCAAAAGCAAACGCCGCTATGCCCAAGATAATCCAAATAGCAAGATTAAAGAACTTATTTATTACTAAAATAGCCATAAAAGTTTAGCCGCCGCTTTATTGCATTATACCAAACTCAAGCCCGGATTTTTAATGACAATTTCCGTTTTTTTATTTAAAATAAAAGAAACAGCTATCCGCCAGGCGCTTATTCTGTGCCGGCTATTAATTAAACAATGAAAAATATTCCCTTGCTAACCAAAAATATCCTTAAAACGGCGGGAGTTCTGGCGGCAACTTTCATCGTTCATCTGTCTTATCTCTTGAACGGCTTTACCTGGCTCGACGAAGGCGACATTGTCAGCGGCCGAACGATTGTTGATCCTTTAAACTTTAAAGCAATATTTGCCTCGTCTTTTGGCAATACCCATTTCTACCGCCCTTTAACTTCTTTTATTGTCAGCCTCAATAAAATCCTATTCGGCTTCAAAGTTTTCGGCTACCATCTAACCAGTTTGATTTTTCTAAGCTTGTTTGTTCTAGTTGTCATTCTCGCCGGCAGAAAAATATTCCGCCTCAGCCGCAACCAAGCCTTCTTGGCCGGATTAATTGCCGGCATTCATCCCCTAACCTGGCTGGTTACCGGCTCTGTTTCTTACGTCTCGGAACTATTAGTGGTAACTTTTTCCTGGCTGACTCTTGTTTTTTACGTCAAAAGCGTCCAAATTAAAAAACCGCTTTCAATCATCTTGACAGTTGCCAGTTTTATTCTGGCTTTATTAGCCAAAGAAACCGCCTTAGTCCTGGTGCCGTTAATGATAATCGGCTGGGAACTGATGAAATCAAAAAAATATCCGGCGCTCAGCGTTAAAGATATTCGGGTTGGCCTGTACCTTAACTTATTTTTAACCGGCGCGATATATTTAATGCTGAGATTTAAAGCGGTAGCCGCTATCTGGCCGCTCCCTGAAAGCGGCTTAACTTTTTCAGAGTTTTGGGGAACCAGGCTAATCAATTTTGTCCGCCAAATCGCCGAACTTTTTTATCCCCTACTGCCGCCATTGAGCGACGCGGTTGCGGTAAAGCCAATCTCAAGCCTGCCAGCTTTGGTTGCCGCCGGTTTAATAGTGGCCGCAATAAGCTGGTTGATTTTAATTAGAAAAAAACACCCTAACCTAGCTCTAGCCGGCGGGCTGGTTCTGATAACCCTTTTGCCCACCCTAAACCTCATCCATTTGCCCAGATTTTCTTCTCCTCATTACAGCTTTTTTGCCTTGCCGGCCGGCTCGGCTTTAATCGCCTTGTTCTTTTCTAAAATAGTTCGGACCGCTAAAAGCAAAGCCGCGGCTAAAATCCTAATAACCGGCTTATTGATTTTTTCGGCGGTGATAACTTTTCGGGGCGGATTTAGGTTTCAAAACAACTTTACCTTATTTGCTCCAGCGGTTGTCAAAAGTCCCCAGTTTAGGGAGGGTTACTTCTATTTGGGAGAGTATTATTTAAAAGGAGGCAATTACGCCAAGGCAGCGGAGTATTTTGAAAAATCTCTTAAAAAAGAAAGGGGTTGGCTGGCGTTTGTTGACGAGAACTCAGCCCGCATCAATCTGGCGGGAATATATCTGGCCCAAAATAAATTAACCGAAGCTAAGCGGCTATTAACTCAGGCTCTGCGCGGCAACTACCAGCCTGCCCTGCAAATATTCTACAACCTGGCTCTGATAGAGCTTCAGTTGGGCAACTACAATAAGGTAATTTCTCTTCTCAAAGACCGGGTTAACACTAAAATCAGCCCGGAATCCGCTATTCTGCTCGCTTACGCTTACTACAAGGCCGACAACCCCTTTGAAGCCCAAAGATCGCTCAAGCGGTTTTTCCCCGCTTCTTACCAAGAAAAAATAAGCCGCCTTAAACTAATCTTGGAGCAAGACGCCAAATAAAAACGGGCTAAGGCCCGTCTTAATTAAATTTTATTGAGTATCTCCTGCTCAGAACAAACACCGGATGATGGTCGCCGATTGAATCCAACACTTCCTGCGTTTCTTTTTGCCACCTTTTGTCGCCAAACTTAACATTTGGCAGGCAATTAAAGCAGATTATCGCTTCTTGAATGTCTAAAAACAAACCGATGATCGGCGATGTATTGCCGCCCCAAAAAATAAAACTGACTTCTTCTATTCTTTGCCGCCGGCCAGGACGGGGAAACTCTTCATCGTAGAGAATTAAACCTAACCTAGTAACGGCAATCAACCGGCCGTTGTGAAGCCGGCCGCCAACTTTGACTAAACTAGCGCCTTTTAAGGCTAATTTTACAACCAAAGGTATGCCTAACCCGTCTTTCTCAGCGCTTACCTCATAAAGAGAGGTTGTAGTTACAGCATAAAATCTTTCAATCATCCCAATCTCCTTTTTTGTTTTTTAGTTGTCTAATTAAGGTGTAGCACAAAAAGGCAAAACTGCCAAACTTATTTTTTAATTCTTTTTAAACCAATTTAGCTATAGTAAAATTAAGCCATGAGACTGTTTATCGCTTTGCCGATCCGCCCAAGAGAAAAATCGCTTATTGAACACGGAACAAAGCCGGCGCTTAAGCTGCTCAACCAGCGCTTTAATCTAAACCTCAAGCCCGTTCCGCCGGAAAACTGGCATCTGACTTTAATTTTTCTCGGCGAACAATCCATAAGCGGCTTAACAAAAATCCAGCAGGCAATTTCAGCCGCCGCCGATATGTTTTCCGCTCCCAATGTCGCTTTGGACAAGTTAGAGTACGGGCCTAACCAAATTCGGCCCAGAATGTTGTGGCTGAAAGGCAATCAGCGTTCAAACGTATCTTTGCAAAAGATAAAATCAGCCCTCGCCCAAAAGCTGGCCAAAAATAAAATCAACTGGCAAAAAGACAATCGCCTTTTCAGGGCTCACCTTACCTTGGCCCGATTCAACCCGGTCCCAATCAGCCAACTGCCAAAAGTCGATCGGAATTTCAATCTTCTTTTCCCGGCGCAGGAACTAATTTTAGTCCAATCAACCCTGGCCCGCGGCGGCGCCAAATACCAAACCCTTGCCAAGTTTAAATTTTCCGCCAGTCCTTCCCCTTGCTTATCTCCGGATTAACTGTTATAATCGCTTGGTAAAATTGAGTAATACAACAAGTTTAGGCCTGAAAGCCATTTTGTATTACTTCAGTTAAAAAGAGTCGTAAAGTAAGTAAGAAAAAAACAAAATGGCGTTTCAGGATGATAATCGCGGTTTTCAGAGAAAGATGTACCAAGGTGATTGGAAATGCGCCAAATGTGAAGCAGAAATAAAAGAGCTTCCATTTGAGCCCCGTCCCGGTACTGCTGACAGTCTCTTGTGTAGAGATTGTTTCAGAAAAGAACACCCGCGAAATTTCCACGGCGGAGACCGTAGGTAAAAACTAAAAATCCCCGAGCAATCGGGGATTTTTAGTTAACGGCAACCGGACTTAAAGGTCCGAGTAACGCTATTTACTCAATTTGTTCAGTTTTTCTTTAAACTCTTTCTCATCAATTTCCCCTTTGGCGTACCTAGTCTTTAAAACTTCAACCGCGTCTGATTTTCCGCCTGACTGGCCGCCAAACTGTCTAACCAGCCAACTTATCGCAATAACAATGACAACCAAAACAAATAGCCACCAAAGAACCATGGCCAGCCAGCCGCCAAAACCTAAATTGCCAAATCCCATCATAGAATTAAAAAAATTACCGCTGGGAGCCGACCAGCTTCCCATCATTGGCATCACACCGCCCATCATCGGCAGCCAACCGCCAATCTGCGAAATGTCAGCGGCAGGCTCGCAACCGGACAACCTTTTGCCCACAGTAATATGAATTTGATTCTCGCCTTCTTGGCCGTGCACTTGAACCATCATCGCGTTCATTGACGGATGGGCCGATCCAGCCATCTCGCCCATAAAATACTCGCCCAAAGCGCTGAAATCTTCGTCGGTCAACTCATCACAGGTTAACGCTTTGTTTTGAAGCTTGGACCAAATATCTTTTCCTTCCTGCTCTTCCAACTGAGTATGTTCAACGATAGATTGCCAGTCTAAACCATCCTTGCCCTCACCTGTTGAAGAAACTAAATTATTGCCGCTATGAGCCTTAACGTAAGCTACCGATCCCATAAGTCCGCTTACAACAAAGGCGGCAACAGAAAATAATAAAACTATTTTCCTGTTCATAAATTTCTTATGTTGCTTATTCAGTGGTAACGCCGTCGAAGTGGTCTTCTTCGTCACTTAACGCTTCCGACTTTGTTTGGTGAATGGTCCCATCTTTATGTTCTGGCGGCGCGTAAACAGTGTAAAGCTTTAAAGGTTCAGTCGCAGAAGTATTAATGATGTTGTGGCTTGCGCCGGCCGGAACAATTACCACAAAACCGTCGCTGATTTCATGCTCCTCACCGTTTAAAACTGCTTTCCCTTGGCCAGCTTCACAACGGATAAACTGGTCCAGGTCATGGACTTCTTCACCGATATCCTCACCTGGCTCTAAGCTCATCACCACCAACTGCATGTTCTGGGCGGTGTAAAGCACTTTCCGAAAATTATCATTTTCCAAAGTGCTTTTTTCTATGTTTTCTATGTACCCTTTTTTCATGTTATTGTATTTTTATTTATTTAGTTTATTAGACCTTTTTAATTGCTTTTTAAAAAGCAGCAACCAACTTTTGCTGGAAGAAAGCTGTTAAAATCTTTCTGCCCATTCCCATTATAAACGATTTTAAAAATTTAGCACTTTTTATAAAAATTATAAAAAAAGCGTATAACAAAGACGATCGTCTTTGTTATACGCTTTTCTTGCCTCAGTTATTTTGTCAAATAATCAACCGCTGCCATTAATAGGTAAAAACCCGCTGTTGCTGTAAAGAGCAACAGTAAGCCGGCTACTAGCCACAAAAACCATTCCAATAGTTCCCAAAAAACGCCTGTCGCCTTACTTTTATTTAACCGAACAATTAAAGCGACAACCCCAAATAAAAGCGAAACGCCGGCGGCAAAACCGAACAAAATAAGGAATTCAGTCATTTCACCTCCTCTTATTTAAAAGGTCCGAAGCAAGTAAATCAAAAAAACGGCAGAAAATCAAACGGTTAGCCTTAAGAGGTTCCGGCTAAGAACTTTTATCTGTTGTCGCCATCGCCGTGAAGCGCGTTTCGTTCCTGCCGGGAGCGAAGTTTCTCTAAATTAGTTTGGGCGACGTCATTTAAAGACAAATCTAACTCCGATGCCAGCTGGGCCAAGTACCATAAAACGTCCCCTAATTCTTTTTTAATTTCTTCCTTTTGGCTTGGGTTAAACCGGCCGTTTTTGTCCCGTAATACCTTTTTAATTTTTTCCGCCACTTCCCCGCTTTCTCCTGCCAAACCCAAAGTCGGATAAACAAAATTTTTTCCCAGATTAGGGTAAATCGCCGTTTGCCGAGATTGCTTTTGGTAATCATCAAAATTCATATTTACCGCCTTTTTAAAAACAGCTTACCGCCGATTAAATAATACAAGGCTAAGGGCGCCGCCCAGTTGGCGGAACGCTCAATCATTTCCCAGATCGGTTCGCCGACAATAGGCCTTAACACCGCCGTCCACAGACCCCACAAAGTCATCCACAACAACGCTGACTTAAACGGCTTGATCAAAACCAAAACTGCCAACAGCCAATCAAACAAACCGATTAAAAATAGTAGTTTGACCGCTAGAGCCGGATCTGAAATACCAAAATTTGAAAACCATTCCACCCAGCCCGGCTCTCCTTGCAATGCAAAAGTGCCGTGGCCCATAAATGTGCCCGCTATACCTATCCTTAAAATCCAACCAACTAATTTTGAATTCATTTTTTAATTACTTTATTTTTTTCGCCCTTTCGCTTGATGATAAATTTATCCAACCTCCAACCAAAATGAAAATGCTACGCGTTTTTCAGGTTCAGCCTTTTCAGAAACAGGGCGTTTATAACTACGATAATTGAACTAAATGTCATTACTAAAGCGGCCCATTCCGGACGTAAAATAATGTTCCACGGATACAAAACGCCGGCGGCAATCG
>CAYVGF010000001.1:1359-3293 GCA_964451115.1 uncultured Candidatus Saccharibacteria bacterium | reverse complement strand
GCCCATTCCGGACGTAAAATAATGTTCCACGGATACAAAACGCCGGCGGCAATCGGAATGGCAATTAAGTTGTAACCGGTCGCCCAAACTAAATTTTGAATCATTTTCTTCATTGTCATCCGGCTTAAATTAATTAAGCCGACAATGTCTAGGGGATTGTTTTTGACCAGCACCACATCGGCGGACTCTATCGCCACGTCAGTGCCAGCGCCAATAGCCACCGCTACATCCGCCCTGGTTAATGCTGGCGCGTCATTGATGCCGTCGCCGACCATCATTACCTTCGCGCCTTGCCCTTGAAGCTCGGCAACTCTTTCGCTTTTGTCGCCGGGCAAAACTTCGGCAAAATAAGTGTCTAGTTTCAGCCGCTCAGCAACAGTCTTGGCTACCGCTTCGTTATCGCCGGTAACCATCGCCACTTTGAAACCCATAGACTTTAACCGCTCAACTGCTGTTAAAGCCTCTTCCCTAATTTCATCCTCTAAGCCAATCACGCCGACAACCTCTTTGCCTAAAGCAACATAAACCAGCGTCTTTCCTGCCGCCATTAGCTTCTGGGCTGCCGCTTTAGCCGCTTCTAAGTTATCAGCTTCTGCCATCATGGCTTCATTCCCTACTGCCACTAATTTGCCTTCAATTAATCCTTGGCCGCCTTTGCCGGGAACAGCTTTATAGTTGTCAACTTTTTTGAGGCTCAATCCCCGTTTCTTGCTCTCAACCACAATGCTTTTGGAAATGGAGTGTTCGGAATTAGTGTCAATTGAAGCCGCTAAATTCAAAATATCATCTTCCGACCACGTGCGGTTTACAATTTCAATATCAGACACAACGAACGTGCCTTTAGTTAAAGTGCCGGTTTTGTCAAAAAGGATATAATCAACATCCTTTGCAGTTTCCACTGCCTCCATCTTCTTAACCAGCATTCCGTTTCGGGCCGCCAGATCAGTGGCAATCGTTGTTACTGTCGGAATCGCCAAACCTAAAGCGTGGGGGCAGGTAATCACGACCACTGTTATCGCCAAACTCAAAGCGAAAACGAATGGTTGGGTAGTAAAAAGCGACCAAAACAATAATGTGCCTAAACCAATAAAAATCGCCACCAAAGTCAAGTAATGGGCCGCCCGGTCGGCTAATCTTTGGGTTTTTGGCTTTTCCAGCTGGGCTTTTTGGACCAGCTCAACGATTTGGGCTAAAGCGGTTTCCGAACCGGTTTTTAAGACTTTCACTGTCAGCGAGCCGTCAACATTCAAAGAGCCGCCGATTACGGTGTGACCCTTGGTTTTTAAAACGGGTTTTGATTCGCCGGTAATCATTGACTCATTTACACTGCTCTCGCCTTCCTGGACCACTCCGTCAATCGGAATCTTCTCACCGGGTTTGACTACCACTAAATCGCCTTTTTTCAATTCTTCGGTTTTAACATCTATTAATTCCTCGCCTTTGAGCAGGTGGGCTTTAGGCGGAATAAGCTTGACCAACTCGCTCAACGCACCGGAAGCGCCGATTACTGCCCGCATTTCCAACCAATGCCCTAAAAGCAAAACTAAGGTTAAAGTTGAAATCTCCCAATAAAAGTCTGCCGCTTCTTGGATAAAAAAGGTGGTGGCAGCGCTGTAAAAATATCCCGCTAAAACAGCCAGCGAAACCAGAACCATCATTCCTAAACGGCCTTCTCTGATTTCGTCTTTAAGCGCGCCTTTATAAAACGGCCAACCGCCCCAAAGAGCAATCACCGAAGCCAAACCGAAAAGGACTAAATCCCGTCCCGCAAAATCCAAGGTAAAGTTAAACCAACCTTGAATAGCCGGTGACAGAGCTAAAACCGGAACCACTAACACTAAAGAAACCCAAAACCGCCGGGCAAAATCCCGCGCCATCATCTGGTGGTGGTTAACATGGTGGCCATGGCTATTAGCGCCGCCATGATGACTGTG
>CAYVGF010000001.1:0-1259 GCA_964451115.1 uncultured Candidatus Saccharibacteria bacterium | reverse complement strand
CCATCTGGTTTAAGATATTTCTAAACCCGGAAGCGCTAGAGAAATTATAACTCAAAATAACTTTAGGGGAAGTCTTGGCCCAATCTAAGTTTTGATTGGCTAAGTACTGAGCAAGGCGGCGGTAAGTGTCGGGAAACCAAAAAGAATTAAGAGCCAGCGCCGCCTGGTACATTTCTTCTTCTGTCGCTCCTTGGGCCGCCATCAGTTCCAACGCTCCCAACATCGCCATGCCGTGGTTGCAGTCCGGAAAATGGGCTGGATTGTCGCAGCAAGGCCGGTAGATATTTTTTGACACTCGTTCCACCAAGGATTGCTGTTCGGAACTAAGAACAACGAAAGGGTGCCGCGCGTAATGGCGGGTTGCCCCGCCTTTGGCTATAGTCCAGCCGCCAACGGAAGCAAAACCGCCAATTCCCCCGTAGCGGGGATTGGTCATCGGCCCTTCTTTTAAAATTCTATTGTCATTGCTTAAACCGAACGCCCAAAATAAGTTAAGCAGAAATCCAGCATTTCGGGCGTTAATCGCCAGCCAGCCGTTTTGCTCTCCGGAAAGAAGCAGTTTCTCCATCTGGTTCAGGCCGCCTCTTGCCTGATAAATTGATTCCAGCGCCGCAGGGTCAATTACGCCGGCTTCAACGAGCTTTTTGCCCAAACTACCCCACCTGATCGGCAAAACAACCTCTTCTCCCGGCGCCAGCTTGACGGCGGAAAAATTGGAATCAAAGCGATTGTAAGCCGCCGGCTGATAGTCTGGAACAACTTTTGGCCGGCTAAAATAAACTAAAAAAGACACTCCGGTAACAATGACAAAAAAAGAGATTGAGAAAAAAAGCAATATTTTCTGTTTCTTGGCTCTTTTGGCAACCTCATCCATAATGCTTATTATACTTCCCCAGGGTATGCTGTAAAGAAATTCAGCGGATCAACAGCAATTTTCCATCTCTTTTTCAAGCCAAGATACCGCTCGGCTGACTCCTTTTCCTTTTTTCGCCTTTCCTTTTTTTCCGCTTTTTTGGCCGGGTTGGGAAAAGAAAAATCCGTAAGCCAGGCCGGCCATCGCGGCCAACTCCAAAGAAAAGGCTAGCCAGCTGACATTGGTAATTGCCCAATAAACCAAAACAAAGCCAATTGCCGTAACCGGCAGTTTAAATCTCAAACTGCTCTTAGCCCAGGAAAATCTTTTCTCTCCCCGGTAAGAGATGCCAACAACGGTTCCACCCATTAAAATTCCGGCAACCGGCGCGTAGGCGCCGCTGGGG